>PLTF01000127.1 GCA_003164335.1 Fibrobacterota bacterium | reverse complement strand
GCCTAAGCGGTTCCCCCACCAGAGAGGCTTATATTTGCGATGAGGTATTTTTAATCGGCTTCAGCCGAATAATACTATAGAGAGGATTCCTTATTATGGAGGAAATTCTGATCGGGATCGTCGGCGCCGGCACGGTTGGCGGCGGAGTGGTCAAAATTCTAAGCAGGCGCATCGAAAAGCTCCGGAAGGAGCGCGGATTGCCTATCCGCATAGCACGGATTGCCGACAAGGACCCGAAGCGGCGCGAGCAGTTTGCCGCAAGCGGCGCACTATGTACGGCCGATGCGGATGATATCCTGAACGATCCTGCAATCCAGATTGTCGTGGAGCTTGTCGGCGGAACTACCTTTGCCCGGAAGCTCGTTCTCGCCGCACTATCGCGGAAGAAGCACGTCATTACCGCGAACAAGGCCCTCCTTGCCGAGTACGGACCGGAGATCTTCGAGGCCGCGGCACAGGAACACGTATCCGTTTATTTCGAGGCAGCGGTCGGCGGCGGCATGCCGATCATCAAGGCTCTGCGCGAAGGGCTGGTTGCCAACTCCATCCTCTCGATCAAAACCATCATCAACGGGACCTGCAATTACATCCTCACCAGGATGTCGCGCGAAGGGCTGACCTTTGCCGCTGCGCTCGATGAGGCGCAGAAAAAGGGCTATGCCGAGGCCGACCCGGCTCTCGACGTTGGCGGCGGCGACTCCGGGCACAAGGTGGCAATTCTCGCTTCACTGGCAGGGGGCGGGTATGTGCCTTTTAAATCGATAAGCATTGAGGGCATCACCGGGATAGGCAAGGAGGACATCGCCTTTGCCGCCGAACTCGGGTATACGATAAAACTCCTGGGGATCATCAAAAAGAGCGGGGCGGACGACTTGCTCGATGTCCGGGTCCATCCTGCCATGCTTCCGGTCCGGCACATCCTGGCCTCGGTATCGGACGTCTACAATGCAGTGCTCCTGGAGGGCGATGCGGTCGGCCAGATCCTCCTTTACGGAAAGGGTGCCGGCGAAATGCCGACCGCCAGCGCGGTGGTCAGCGATATCATCGATGTGGCCCACAACATCTCCTGCAAGGCCGGGGTCCGCATTCCGATGGGGTACTACAGCTCATCACAGGAGCTTCCGGTCAAGCCGATCGAGGCGATCGAGGGCCGGTACTATCTCCGGTTTACGGTCCAGGACAAGCCCGGTGTACTCGCTTCCATTGCAGGTCTTTTAGGCGACGAGGGAATCTCGCTGGCCTCGGTCATGCAGAAGGAAGGGTTTTCGGAGAAGAGCGTCCCGGTCATTATCCTGACGCATACCGCAATCGAAAAGAACCTGCGGGCGGCGCTCAAGCGCATTGAGGCAATGGACTATATCAAGGATCGAACCCAGGTCATACGAATTGAGGAGTAGCTTTTTCTAAAGCGACCTCCGCAGGCAGCGAGGAACCGATGCAGTACGTCAGCACCCGCAACAACCATCCGCCGGTAAACGCCTCCCGGGCCATTGCGCTGGGCATGGTGCCCGAGGGAGGGCTTTTTGTACCCGAAACGGTACCTGACCTCGGCTTCCTGCCCACCGGAAGCGAGAGCTACGGGTCCGTTGCAGAGCGAATCCTGCCTCCCCTCCTGACGGATTTCCCGGCACCGGAGGTCGCCTCCTGCATAGCACGCGCCTACAATGCGGCATCGTTCGACACAGACGAAATTGTCAACGTCGTGCCGCTCGACGAAGGCCGTTCGGTCATGGAGCTCTGGCATGGGCCGACCGCTGCCTTCAAGGATGTCGCCCTGCAGATCATGCCCCATCTCTTGGGCACTGCCAAGAAGATTATCGGCGACCGCTCCCATACGGTCATCCTGGTAGCCACCTCCGGGGACACCGGCAAGGCGGCGCTTGAAGGGTTCAGGAACTGCGACGGGATAGCGATCATCGTATTCTACCCCCACGGCGGGGTCAGCGAGGTCCAGAAGCTGCAGATGACCACGACCGACGGCACCAACACCCGGGTGATCGGGGTCAAGGGGAACTTCGACGAGTGCCAGACCGAGGTCAAGCGCCTTCTCGGGAGCTCTTCGCTGCGGGAACGCTACCGGGAAAAGGGCTTTGAATTTTCATCCGCCAACTCGATCAACTGGGGCAGGCTCTGTCCGCAGATCGCCTACTATTTCTCGTCCTACGGCAAGCTGGTCGGCCGCGGAACGATAGCTGCCGGGGACAAAGTCAATTTCTGCATCCCGACCGGCAATTTCGGCAACATCCTCGCCGGGTACTATGCGATGCGCATGGGACTCCCGATTGATAAGCTCATCTGCGCCTCCAACGCCAATAAGGTGCTCGCTGATTTTTTCGCCGCCGGACTTTACGACAGCAACCGCCCCTTCTCCCGAACCGTCTCCCCTTCCATGGACATCCTCATCTCCTCCAACCTCGAACGGTTTCTCTACGAGGTCACCGGCCACGATGCGGGAGCCGCAGCCGGGTGGAGCAGGTCGCTCGCCGGTACCGGGGCGTTCAGGGTTGACGAGCCGACCAGGGAGGCGATGGGCCGGTTCATCGTTCCCGGCTGGGTCGACGAGCAGGAGGTGCTCGCGACTATCGGTGCGACCTTCAGGCAGACCGGGTACGTGCTCGATACGCACACGGCGGTTGCCGCGGCTCTCGGCAGAAGGGTTGCCCTGCCGGACGGCAGGCATACGATTATAGCGTCAACAGCAAGCCCCTTCAAGTTCGGCACCGCGGTGCTCAAGGGCATGACCGGCGAGGTCGTCGACGACGAGTTTCGGGCCATCGACCGGATCAGCACGCTTTCGGGCATGCCGGTCCATCGGGCTCTCCTGCAGCTGCGGCAACGGCAGGAGCGGCACACCCGGGTCATCGAAAAGAACATGATGCAGGACACCCTGGTTGAACTCATGCAGGACATCGCCGGATAGCCTGGCAGGACCGAAAGCGACATGCCGATAAAATATGCAATGCTGGTTGGTGACGGAATGGCCGATCTTCCCATTCCCGAACTGCAGGGGAAGACTCCGCTGGCCTATGCCCGGACGCCGAACATGGACCGCATCGCCGCAAGCGGCATCATCGGACGCATCGCCACCATTCCTGCGGGTTTGCCTCCGGGCTCCGACGTGGGCAACCTCTCCCTTCTGGGATACGATCCGGCACTCTACTACAGCGGCAGGGCTCCCATCGAGGCGGCCAGCATGGGCGTTTCCCTCAAGGCAAACGACACCGCGTTCCGTTGCAACCTGGTGACCATTGCCGATGACCGCATGGTCGATTACTCGGCCGGACATATAGAAACTCAGGATGCGCTTGACCTCATCGGCCTGCTTGAACAGGAGCTTGGAAGCGCTTCGATAAAGTTTCATGGCGGGGTTTCCTACCGTCATCTCCTGGTGATGCCCGATTTCCCGGCCGGATGCGCCTGTGTGCCGCCGCACGATATTACCGGCCGCGAAATTTCGCCGTTTCTCCCGAACGGGCCGGGAAGCGAGCTTCTGCGCACGATCATGCGGCAGGGGCGCGAGATTCTGAAAAATGCAAAGGTAAACCGTCGCCGCAAACAGGGCGGCATGACGGTTGCAACCGATATCTGGCTGTGGGGCCAGGGCAGGTCAATTACCCTCCCTACTCTTGCAGAGCGCTTCGGCCTGTCGGGCTCGGTGATTTCCGCGGTGGACCTCGTACGGGGACTCGGGATCCTCGCGGGGCTGCGCGTCCGGCTTGTCGAGGGAGCAACCGGGTACCTCGGCACCAACTATGCGGGAAAGATAGCCGCTGCCGCGGCCGCACTTGCCGAAGAGGACTTCGTCTACCTGCATGTCGAGGCGCCGGACGAGACCTCGCACGAAGGGTCGCTCCAGAAAAAAATTACCGCCATCGAAGAGTTCGACCGGCACATCGTCGGCGAGATGCTGAAATTGCAGGATGAGACCGGCAACCTGCGGCTCATCGTGACACCCGATCATGCCACGCCCCTTTCGCTGCGGACCCACGATTCCTCCCCGGTGCCCTTTGCGGCCGGCGGGCCGGGAATTTCGCGCGACAGCGCAGCGGTGTACAGCGAAGATGCCGCGAAGAACATGCCGGTGCGGTCGGGTGCCGGACTTTTTAACGACTTTATCAAAGGCTCGCTGTAGTCCACCATGGGTATCCGGATATTCGAAAAACTGCTTACGCTCCTGTTCGATATCATTGCGATCAATGTCGCGTTTTTCGCCACCGCGTGGCTGCGCTACGCCTCGGGACTTTTCCCGGAAGCATATAACCCCCATATCGATTTTTCGTCCTATTTCAACCCGGTGCTCCTGCTGTGGAACGCCATGTGGCTGCTCCTTTTCTTTTTCAACGGGCTCTACCGCGAGTGGCACAAGGAATCGCGCCTGGACGAGTTTATCGTCATCGCCCGGGCCGTCCTGTTCGGCACGCTCCTCATCTGCCTGCTCACGAGCGCCCAGCAGATCATCGATCTCGTCCACACCGGGAATCTGGGGGTTTTCTTCACCCGCACGAAAATCGCGGCGCTCCTGTCCTATGCCGGGTGCATGCTGTTCTTCGCCACCGCGTCCCGTTTCACCATTCACTCGTTCCTGCCGCTCCTGTTTTCGCGCGGCATCGGGGTCAGCAAGGTGCTCATCGTGGGCGCGAATGACTCAGGGGAGCGTCTGGTAAAGGAAATCCACGCCTACGCGAAGCTCGGCTACCGCGTCGCGGGATTCATCGACGACGACGGACGGAAGCGGGGAATCCTGGTTGGCGGGTACCGCGTGCTCGGCACCTACTCCGACCTTCCGTCAATTGTCAAACGCGAACGTATTCCCGCGATCATCGTCGCGCATGTCAGCGACTCGGCCAACGAGATCATGAAGGTACTCAACTACTGCGGCGATATCACGGTCACCGTGTACATGGTTCCTTCGCTCATTGACGTGATCACCGGCCACCTGAAGACGCACCAGGTGTTCGGGATCCCGCTCCTCGTGCTCCTGCAGGACCACATGCCCGGCTGGGAAGCGCAGATCAAGCGTCTCATGGACATCACCGTATCGCTCGGGGTGCTTACTCTGGGCGCCCCGGTCTGGCTCCTCGTCGCGGCCATCATCAGGCTCACCTCACCGGGACCGGTGGTGTATAGCCAGCTGCGGGTCGGCCAGAACGGCAAGAACTTCACTATGTACAAATTCCGCTCCATGTACCAGGATGCCGAAAAACGGTCCGGCCCTGCCTGGGCGTCGGAGAACGATCCGCGGATAACGCCGGTAGGGCGATTCATCCGGAAGACGCGGCTCGATGAAATTCCGCAGTTTTTCAACGTGCTCAAAGGGGAGATGAGCCTCGTGGGCCCGCGCCCGGAGCGTCCCTTTTTCGTCGAGCAACTGAAGCTCGAAATCCCGTGGTACGTGCGCCGGATCAAGATGAAACCCGGCATCACCGGCTGGGCCCAGGTCAAGCATAAGTACGATGCATCTATCGAGGATGTCAAACAGAAGGTCATGTACGACCTGTACTACTTCGAAAACATGTCGATCAAGCTCGATATCAAGATCATCCTGCGCACCTTCCTGGTAGTGTTTACCGGGAAAGGGGCGCATTGATCGGCAGAGCATTTTTTTTGCATATCCGTTGATGCGTTTTTATATATTGAACTCGCCGGCTAAGCGGCAGTCGTTCCCCCAACCGGAGAGCACCGATGAAAAACACCCCGGACCCGGACCCGGTCCATCATAAAAAAACCGAGCGCCTCCCAGGCGCCGCCCCCGCGAAAAAACCGTCCCCGAGTCACCGCCAGGAAGCGATTATCATTACCGGGCAGCCTGAAGAACTGAAGGACTTTCTCGTTTCGCACCTCGCCATGCCGCTCGATATGGGTAAGCGGCAAAAGAAAGCCGGTGATGGAAGCGTAAACGGCGATCTGTTCAGCCAGGCAAAGCCTTCCGCTGCCGTAAATATTTCGGGTGGAGTAAAAATGTATGAGACGGTTGTGATGCGGAAGAAGAAGGGGAAAACATAAGAGATTTAAAGAATATTTGTTATGGCCCAAGTGGGGGAAGCGAGCTTAATTCAAAGGCCCTTGGTGGGGAAACCGCTTGGCGGTTTCCCCCTGGCCTAAAGCCGCGANNAACGCCCTCTTTTAGGGTAGAAAACACATTAAAGGCTATAAAAAAAGGGGCATTTGTTTTTTTCCTGAAGCCTGAGGTCTGAAGCCATCTTTCCACCCCCCCGCAACGCTCCCTTTAGGTAGAAAAACATGAAGGATTATGTAAATCGTCGGGGTTCAACATGTTGAACCCTTCTAATGTAAATAACAGCAATAAGGAAATCCATGAATCCCAGTATTGATAAGTCAAGCACCGCCCTCGTCGTCATCGACCTGCAGAAGGGCATCACCGGCAGGCCGGCCGAGCCCCATGATGCCGCGACGGTCGTCGCCAACGCCGCCTCTCTGGCGCATGCCTTCAGGACAAACGGCATGCCCGTTTTCCTGGTCAGGGTGGCGACCTCGCCCGACGGCAAGGACCGCCTGAACCCGGTTATCGACGGCGAAAATCCCTGGGCAACAATGAAGATGCCTTCCGACTGGAGCGAGATCGTGCCCGAGCTCGGCCCTGAGGCGGGCGACATCGTCATCACCAAAAAGCAGTGGGGAGCCTTTTACGGAACGGAATTGGAGCTGCAGCTCCGCCGCCGGAATATCGCCGCAATAGTCCTGTGCGGCATATCGACCGGCATAGGCGTCGAGAGCACCGCCCGGTTTGCCTATGAGTACGGGTTCCAGCAGATTTTTGCCGAAGATGCCATGGCCGCTCAATCGCTTGCGCTGCACCGGCACACCGTCCGGTACATATTTCCGCGCATCGGGAGAGTATGCTCCACTGCCGATATCCTGGCGGACTTGCAGTAAAGAGTACCCTTACGCTATGTCAGGTTTCGATCTCCCCTCTCCACCTCTGTCTTGTCCCCTCCCTGACACGGGAGGGGAACGGGGAGAGGTCAGAGGGGCCGGGGGTGAGGCGACCGGGTGCTCAAGCCCTTCCCTCCACTTCCTCCAGCGTATTGCTATACACCTGCTCCGGCTGAACGCCGACAAACTCCTTTACCGCCTCGCCTTTGCTGAAGAAGATCACGGTCGGAATGCCGGCAATGCGATAGTGGTTTGCGGTCACCGGATTATCGTCGACATTGATCTTGAAAACGCTAGCCCTTCCCGCAGCTTGCTCGGCAACATGCTCGATGATGGGACTCACGATCCGGCACGGTCCGCACCACGGAGCCCAGAAATCGACGATCGCCGGAAGCGGCGACTCCAGCACGTCCTTTTTGAATGTCAAATCACCGGTTTCCACAACCATGATCTCTCCTTGATAAGACAGCTTCTCTTAGTTGGGAGCATAAATTGCAAGATTCGTGCCACTACCGGGGAGGATGCGGCCATCGCCTGCCCTGAATCAGGTCGTTCTCATCCATCCACTGCCGGAGGTACGCTAAAGACGTTGATTTCCGCGCACTCCACAGCGGCGCAATGAGGCCATGCCCGGGTCGCGAATCGGCCATGATCCGGTGGACATGCTGATCGGGCCGCAACCGTTCGATGAAGCCGCAGAGGGCCTCCGCGTACGTATCGAGTTCCATGGCCCGTACCTCACCTCGTTCATACCACTCAGCAATCGGCGTTCCGCGGATGATCATAAGCTGGTGGATCTTGACTCCGCTTACCGGAAGCGAGGCCAGGGCGGAAGCAGTCTCCTGCATCATTGCCGGCGATTCTCCCGGCAGGCCGAGCATAACGTGCGCCACCGTGTCGATGCCGAGATGTGCCAGGCGAAACGCTGCGGTCTCGAAATCCTCATACGAGTGGCCCCGATTGATCCGCACGAGCGTTGCGTTGTGGATGGTCTGCAGCCCGAGTTCAACGGTCAGCCAGGTTCTTCGCGCGAGATCCGCAAGGTACTCGTACACCGGGTCGGGAAGGCAGTCGGGCCGCGTCCCGATGCTTAGTCCCACCACGCGCGGAACCTGCAATAGCGGCTCGTAAACCCCGGCAAGGTACCCGGGAGATCCGTAGGTATTGGAAAATGGTTGCAGGTAGGCAATGAATACCTTTCCTGCATTGGAAGGACGGGCGATGACGGAGGTCAATAGTGCGGGGGGAGATCCCCTCTCCCCGGCAACAGGGCTGAATGCGCGATTTTCGCAGAAGGCACATCCGCCCGTTCCCCGCACCCCGTCCCGGTTAGGGCAGGAAAACCCCCCGTTCAGGGGAACCTTGAGAACAGGGACTCCGAAACGTTGCGTTAAATACGAACTGTAGGCATTATACCGATTCATGCGCCTGCACTGCAATCATCCTTTACCGGGTGTAGGGCGCTCGCCATCCCGGACGCACAATCTCCGGGAAGCGGGGTTTCGGCCGGCTACTTGGTTTGCGTGGACTTGGTTTGCATGGACTTGTTTTCGTTGGTGCGCTTATTGAGCTCTTTGTTTAAATCCCAGGATGTCGTATCGGCGTTGAGCTGGTCGAGATCGCCGCTGATATCAATCCGGGTTGTCTTCAACCGTGCTCCCTCCCGGGATGAATCAGAGCGCACCTGGCGTTCGAGATCTTCGGTCTGCCGGCGGGTCATCGTTGACTCATGCGGACTGCTCATGCCGGCACCGCCACCCGTGTCCGGGCTCTTTTCGAGCCGATCGATCCTGTTCTTCACGTCCTCTTTCTGCATCGGATCGTCGATGTAGACAATTGCCTTCTTCCAGGAATCCAATGCCCCCTGCCGCCGCCCTTTGCACTCAAGCGCCCACGCAAGTTGCTCATAGTAGTTTGGGTTATTCTGCTCCACCATGATCGCTGCCTGGTATTCAAGGATCGCCGCGTCGGTATCGTGCTCATTCTTGAGGCATATATCTCCAAGATAGCTATGGGGTTCACCCTTATCGGGCTCTGCAGCAATTGCCTGCTTTAAATACCCTTTCGCCTCTCCAAGCTGGTTGGCAGCTACGAGGCAGCGGGAAAGGTTCATCATGGCCTCGGCATTTCCTCCATCAATTTTCAGGATCTCGCGGTACTGGCCGATCGCCTGGGGAATCTTCTTGGCATTTGCAAACATCGCTGCAAGATTCATCCGGGCGGTGGTATTACCGGGATCGTAATTAACGGCCTGGGCGAGAGCATCCATCGCACCGGCGCTGTTGTTCTGGTTATCATAGGCTACGGCCAGGCTCGACCAGACGATAGAGCTGCCCGGCTTCAATTTCAACGCTTTTTTCAGCTCGACTACCGCCTGAGCATAATTCCCCGCCTGGAGGTAGGTCAGCCCCAGGTTGTACTGCGCCTCGAAATAATCAGGCTCGCGGGAGAGGGCCTCCCTGAAGGCATTGGCGGCCTGGCTGTATGCCCCTCGCTGCAGCAACTCCTGGCCATTGCCCATGAAGAACTCAACCGTCTGTCCTTTTGCCGAAAAAGGGCTGACCAGCATCATCACCATCACCGCTAATGATTCGAAATACAGCAGCTTTATCATATATCCTCTCCCTGCAGCGGCGCCTCGCCTTCGGCGTATTACGAAGGCACCTGAATGGTTATTGAAGAACCTCATCTACGGAGTTTGATAAGATCCCTCAGCCTTCCATCCATTTATTATATATAGCTGCCGCCGGCCAGCGTTGCAAGTACCGATATCTTATTCTGTCAAAAGCTGCATCGTTCCCGGGCTTGTGGATGGCCTTATCGAAGCGGAACCATGTGCCGCTGGAAGGGCGTATCCATGAGGAAACCCGGAAAATGAACTATATTTTACCTCCTCTGCAAATATACGCCCGCAAGGCTTAATGGGCACCAATCCTCGAATAAAGGAGCCGGGTATGGCCCGAGACGCCAGGGATTCCTATCAAAATCCGCTCATCGAACGGTATGCTTCTCCGGAGATGTCATTTGTATTCTCTCCCCATTTTAAATTTTCCACCTGGCGAAAGCTCTGGATTGCACTTGCCGAAGCCCAGGCCGGGCTCGGTTTGCATATATCACCCGGGCAAATTGAGGAGATGAAAGCGCATATCGACGACATCGATTATGACAAGGCAACGGCTTTCGAATCCCGGACGCGCCATGACGTCATGGCACATATCCAGGCCTTCGGCGAACAATGTCCGGCGGCAAAACCGATTATCCATCTCGGCGCAACGAGCGCCTATGTAGGCGACAACACCGACCTCATGCAGATGCGTGAAGCATGCATGATCATCCTGGCCAGGATGTCTGCCGTCATGCATGCCCTTCGAAAATTCGCCCTTTCCCATGCGGATTGTGCAACGCTCGGGTTTACGCATTTCCAGCCCGCCCAGCTTACAACCGTCGGTAAACGGGCCACGCTCTGGATGAACGAACTGCTCATGGATTTTGAGGCGATCGAGCACTTTATCGACCGCCTGCCGTTTCTCGGGGTAAAAGGCACAACCGGCACGCAGGCCAGTTTCCTCTCCCTGTTCGACGGGGATCATGACAAAGTGAAAAGCCTCGACGCCGAGGTCGCGAAGAAAATGGGGTTTGCGAAGACCGTTCCGGTGGCAGGACAGACCTATTCACGAAAAATCGATTTCCAGGCAGCTGCGGCACTCTGCGGCGTGGCCCAGTCGCTGCATAAATTCGGCAACGACCTTCGCCTTCTCCAGCATATGAAGGAGATTGAGGAGCCGTTCGAAAAAACACAGATCGGTTCCTCGGCAATGGCCTACAAACGGAACCCCATGAGGTCCGAACGGCTCACCTCCCTCTGTCGCTACATCATGTCGCTGTCCACCTCCCCGGCAATGACCGCAGCCGGGCAGTGGTTCGAACGGACCCTGGATGATTCGGCAAACAAGAGGCTCTCGATCCCGGAACTGTTTCTTGCTGCGGATGCGTCGCTCATCATCGCGCTCGATATAAGTGAGGGACTCCTGGTCTATCCGGCAGTGATCGCCCGTCATATCGATGAGGAGCTCCCGTTTATGGCGACGGAAAACATTATTATGGCCTCGGTTAAAAAGGGCGGCGACCGCCAGGCTGTTCACGAACGGATCCGCATACACTCAATGGCGGCCGCACATGAAGTCAAAATGGAGGGGAAAAGAAACGATCTTCTCGAACGGCTGGCCGACGACGACGAGATACCTCTTTCCGGCGACGAAATCAGAAGCCTTCTCAATGTCACAGCATTCATCGGTCGCGCCCCGGAGCAGACCCGCGAGTTTATCGCCGGATACATCGACCCGATGCTGTCCCGTGCCGAGCGCTATGGGAGTATTAAAAAGATGCATCTTTCCGTTTAAGAAGCAATGCCCGCCGATTATCACATCCACACGGCCTACTGCGGCCATGCACGGGGATCGATCGATCAGTATATCGAATCGGCCATTGCGCAGGGACTCAGGGAAATCGGCTTTTCCGACCACCTCGGGCGCTACTACCTGACCTCTTCGCAGCGCCGCCGCCATCGCGACTGGGGAATGGATGCAAAAAAACTCGAGCATTACATCGGCGATCTTCTCGAAGCAAAAGAGTCGTACAAAGGAAGGATCACCATCTCGATCGGTCTTGAAGTTGATTATGTGGAAGGCTGTGAGGCGCTGCTCGAACCGATCCTCGGCCGATACTCCTTCGACTTCATCCTCTGCTCGGTGCATTGCCTTCCGCGCTTCAGCTGGAATCACCTTGCCGATTACGCTCGCTATGCCGATACGTCGGTAATTTACACCGAGTATTTCCGGGTCGTACGCTCAGCCATCGGCAGCGGCCTTTTCCACATTCTTGCCCATCCGGACCTGATCTGGCGCACCATCGGCTGGCCCGCCTGCGAAACGTCACTCCCCTTTCATGAAATTGCCGAAATGACCGCCGCAGCAAAGGCGGCGAATCATGTCATCGAAATAAATACCGGGGGATTTCGCTGGTCACAGGAGAACAGTTTCGGGTACGGCGATCCCTTTGCCGTCCTGCTCGACCAGTGCGGAACACTCGGGATCCCGGTAACACTCGGTTCCGATGCCCATAAACCGGAGGATGTCGGGCGACTCTTTCCAGAGCTCAGATCCGCCCTGCGCCGGCGAAGCATCACCGGGGTCGCCTGCTTTACCGCAGGGAGGCCGCGCATCGAACCTCTGAGCTGATAGCATGGTGTCCGATGTCGACCGCATCGGGAATCATGCCGCTTTGGTGAATAAAAGGTACAGGCAGGGGAACAGTGCCGTGACGACTGCAACCCCGAGGGCCCGGGACCCAGCCCCCCTCCGTTCGAATAGACGGACCACCGGAGCGGCGCAAAAAAAGGCTATAGCCGGGAAAGCGGGAAGAAGAAACCTGCCTTCAGGCTCGAGATGTGAGACATTGAGGCTGATATACGCGATAATTGTCAGAATGAGAACAAGTCCTAAAAGCAGGATATTAAATAAAGGCCGTTTAATCCGGAAAAGGTAGCAGGCAAGGGCAATGACCTGCGCAACCAGGATTACTCCGCCAAGCGCATTGCATACTCTGACGCCGGTACTCCCGGATATGCCATGCTGCATCGGAAACCAGAAGTAATGCAGGGTTTTTTCCAGGAATCCAAGCAGCGCCCGCATCGTCGTCAGATTGTGGGATGGCGGGCCGAACCCCATATTCAAAGCCATTACCGAGTGGTAGAGCATTGCGTTTCGAATATACCAGGGAGAAGCCAGGAGCGCACCAGATCCGATGATCCCGCACCCCTGAACTGCCGTCGATACTTTACGCAGCGAAAACGCGCTCATGAAAAAATATGCGGCAACGACGATAAAAAAAATCGCGAGTGAGCTTTTGGTCAACATCCCCGCAGCGAGGAGCAGTGCAAGACAAGTGCTGCGTCCCGGTGAAAAGTTCCTGCGGGAGTGCGGCCCGCCGGCGGAAACCAGTTCATAAACGATCATGGCAGCGATAAGCCAGGACAGTGCATCGTTGGATACGAGAGCACTGAAATAGGCATGGGTAAGCGAAAATGCCGCGAAGAGCAGGGCATAGTATTTGACCAGGGGGTGGGGAACCGTTTTATACGCTGCCGCTCCGATGAGAAAAACCGTTAAAATTCCGCAAACGCAGGAAAACAACCGGCAGCAATACAAACCGGTCCTCATTCCAAAAACAGCATAGAGAACCGCACCGATCGCGTAGTACAATGGCGGCTGGTAGTATTCGAAATCATTTCTCGTAAAAGCACCCGGATCCTTGACCGTTCCCTTCTGGACAGGAAAGGAATGGTGCAAGGCGAGATATTTGACATAATTGAAATGGGCGGGCTCATCATTAAGCCCCTCGAAGCGATACCTGACCGTTTGCCCGAAAGGCACAATGGCCACCAGGAGCAGCCGGAAGGCAATTGCGAGGAATAAGAATGACCGGAAGACTGCCCGGCCCGAAAATCTGCCGGTCCCTGTCGCAGCAGTATGCATTCGTAAAAAATAAATCAAGGGGATATCCGGCAGTCTCCGCAGGAGTCCACAGCCGGGCCCGGATGGAACGGGAGCCTATGGCCGCAGCAAATCGTCCGGCCCGGCTACCCTTATTCCCCCTGCAATAATCCACGGCGGTGAACCTGCCCTTGCGGGTACCTTTACCAGACGGCACATGCGCCCCTCTACCACGGAGCCCATGTGGCCCTCGGACACCAGCGTTGTTCCCATGCTATCCGGATACTTCGTCCGAAGCGACTTAGCGATGACCCATCCCCCATCGCAGGCAGTACAGTCGCAGGCACCCGCTCCGGAGTCAATCATCTTTTGCAAAGCGTTTTGCAGCCCGAATTCCGCAATCCGTTCGGCTTTCCGATGAGATTCCTGCTGCTGCGAATGATACGCCCGCAATGCCGCAGATAGCTGGACAACGATGACCACCCCGGTCAGCAGGATAAGGAGCGCCCCTGTTTGTACGCCTTTGTCGAAGAAGCTTCTTCGTCGCAACAAATTAACAGGCATGGGATCCTCCGGCGTGATCTCTCATCATGGGCGGTAACCGACCACTGCACCCCTATATTTTATAGAATTGGACCGTGCCAGGCCATGATTAAAATTGAAACTCCCCGGAGCAACCGCCGGGGACCGCGAAGCAACCTGCCATGCTCTCGCTAACCCTGTTCAGAATTAATGTCCCTGGGTCGAACCGGTGGGTGAAGAACCGGCCTGGCTCGCCGCAGTTCCGGATGGGGTTGACGCTTGATCGGAGGAAGTCGGCGATATGGTCGCCGGAGTCGCTGAGGACGATGCATCGGGAACCGATGAGGCCGGCAGTGCTGCCGCGGAGGCGGCAGTGGGCGACGAGGAAGCACCGGTTGAAGCCGTTGACGCCGCTGCCGGAGAGGTCGCCGGAGATGCGGCTACGGCTGATGTGGTGGGCAGTGCTGCCGCGGAGGCGGCAGTGGGCGACGAGGAAGGACCGGTTGAAGCCGTTGATGCCGCTGCCGGATTGATTGCCAGACCATGGTACCCCATTGGTCCGGTCTGCGAAGATTTCACCGATGCCAGACGCCCCTGCGTCGAATCCGTCGGACCGGCTCCCCCGCCATTGGCGTGAGATGCCGCGCCTGCCGGCGATTTCCGGGCCGATGCATCAGCAATCTCCCCATAGGCTTTCATAGTGTCGAGAGCCGTCTGGATTTTCGGCTTCGCTTCCTTGGTGCAATATATTGAAGTCGGATATCGATCGCAAATTTTTTCGTACAGCGCTTTGGCAGCCTTCTTCTTCCGGAGTTCATTGTCCGTCAACCATGCGGCGACAAAGAGGCTTTTCGGTGCTATTTCAAGATCGGGGTATTCCTTATAAATGTTGAAAAAAGCCTGGACCGCCCCTTTTACGTTGCTTTCATCAACATACATTTTTTCCGCTTCCCTGAAGGCCGCGGCCGCTTTGCCCTTCCGGGTCGTGACGACCGAATCCGGAACATCTTTCAATTCCTTCAAAACCCGGCGCGCATTCTCATCTTCCGGATACTGCGCAAGCTCCACCGAAAAAAGGCTGTCGGCGCGAACGGTATCCTTCAGGCTGTTTTTCGCAATGAAAGCGGCAGCGCAGAGAGCCCTGGGACGGTGTATCGAATCGGCAGATGAATCGGCAGCACAATGCAGGAACTGGCGGTAAGCGGAATCCGGTTCGTCAAGATCATAGTAAAAAAGCTCTCCGATTTCAAACATCATTCCCACCCTGCTCAATACCTTTGCAGAATCCCCTTGAGGTGGTTTTTTTGCTGAGTCCGCCTGGACCACCTTTTTCGTCGAGTCCGGGCGGCTTCCCTTTTTAAAGGCTCCGTTTGCCGAATCATGAGCTGCACCCGATTTTGAAGTATCGCGAACGACCGGCGGCTTCGCGGTATCCCGCACTGCCAATTTCCAGGTCTCGCGTTCGCCAAGCTGTCTTCGAAGATCGGCTATACGCTGCATGGCATTCATCCGCGCCGTCGCAACAAGAGCCACCGAAGAATCGCGTCCCTTGCGATCGTTTATGGAACGATAGCATTTCTGCGCTTCCCGGAAGTTGTACTTGCGTTTCTGATACAGCAATCCCAGCTGGAAAAGCGCCCTGCCGACCATCTGTGAAGTATCCGCCTGGACCGAAGCGGTATCCGACGGTCCAATAACGTCCCTGAATGCCTCGATGGCATTATCGGTCTTCCCCATCCTGACCAGGATAAGCCCTTTATCGTACGTAATTTCACGTTCATGGATCGCATTCCGGCGATGCTGCAGCATCTCGTTGAGGAGGGCAATGGCATGTGCACAGGAATCGGATTCTACATTGCAGGTGACCCTGTCATAATCGATCCGGTACCATTGCTCGGTATGGTCGCTTACCCGCGGAGTTCTGGAAAGTATGGCAAGGGCGGAATCATATTGGCTGAGGTCCATGTACATCTCCGCCGCCCTGATCATGAGTTCCGCCTTTTTTTCTTCGGATTTCACCGTCGCGCATACCTTTTCCAGCCGCTTGATCGCCTGTGACTCCCCCAATCTTCGGGTTTCGAGTTCGACCATGAGCAGCGATACATCCTGATCCTTATCGAGCTGCGGATAGGTGGCAAGCACATATTTGAGCGTTTCCTCTGCTTTATCCAGATCCTCGTTGACCAGGTAGGCCTTTCCTATAAAAAGATAGGACTCCGGAATCATTACACTTTTCGGATATTCCTGCTGCAGCACCCGGAACCAGCGAATAGACTTTGCCATCTCCTTCTCATAAAAGTAGGCTTTCCCCAGCAGAAAGTATGCATGCTCATGCCATTTTTTGTCGTTCGGATACACTTCAAGAACCTTGGCCGATTTCTCGATAGCACGGTCGTATTTGGCTTTGACGTCGTCGGTCGGCATCACCACGATGCTGTCGGGAAAATTCTGCATCGCTTTCTCATGGATCCGATACCCTTCCTTGAACGCCTCCTCTGCATTGTAAAACATATTAAAATAGGTAGAGCATTGCAGGGCGGCCGCAAGCAGCAGACCCGGAACAAGGAGAAATAGTCTATTTGCGTTCATCGTTATTAAAATACTTCCCAGCTTTTGCAGCCCCGCCGGGTTGCATTGCAGCCGGGCGGGAACAAAAGCTCTTCGATTCTCTCAAACATTATATTTTTCAGTGAAATGCGATCTTCGAACATCTGCTCACTGCTGCGGCACAAAATACTCCTGAGGATTACTCTCTTTTCGGCTGGAATATTGCCATGTTTATGGATTCCCCTGCAATCACAGACGATAAGTACCACTCAAAAGGTCGTCGATTCAGTTAATCATGCCAGGGCGCGCGCAGCTGCACGGGATTCCGCCCAGCGGAGTGTGGATTACCAGAGGCTGCAGTTCGAGTTGCCTTCCTCAAGCCGTGATCCCTATAGAATCACGGCTTCAATGCTTTTTAACAGCAATGCCACCGCTCCTTCGGAAGTGCTGGCAAACTCGCCGATCTGCCAGCCCGTCGACTATGGCCTTTCCAGCCGGCTGAACCGATTTCTCGTTTACGGCAACCCCGGACCTCTTTTTTCAGTCTATCCTGCCGGACCCCTTATCGGCATAAAACCCGGGGAACTCGGGGGGAGCGACGGAATCTTTACAACAGAATTTTCTCAAATCAGCCTTCTCACGGGCGGCGAGACCAGCTATGACCCCTACCCCGGCAGGGAGATGGTGCCTGACGGAAGTTTTTTCTGGGAAAACGGTCTCTTTAAGGAGGATATTTTTACCGTCCGTTTCATGCGACCGCTCTCAGAGCAGGTTTCATTCGGCTTCTTTTCAAACTACCGCCACTTCAATGAGACAAACTTCAACCACGACGGCAACAGCATCCTCACTTTTTATCAATCCCTCCATACCGATACCTCGCAGCTGAGTAACCAGGGATACAACCCGCTTACCGACGAGTATTCGGTCGGAGGCCGGATACGGTATGCCGGCCCGAAGGGAAACGAGTGGTCTCTGGGATTGCGTTACACGGATTGCTCGAACCAGCTCGCGATCAATGGAACCGATGACAACGATAATCCCGAATGGGAGCTATTGCATCAGTTCCGTTCAGGGCTCGATTTCGAAACATCGGCCAATCGCTTTGGACCGCTCCTCCTCGATATTGCAGGCAGGCTCGAGAGCGATGATCTTTCCAACTTATATCCGGTCCGGGCGGCGGACTCATCGGTAAATTTAGGCGGGTCGAATGTCGAGATTTCCGGCGCAGGCAGGGCCAGAGTGTGCCTGCCCGATTCAGGGTCCGTCGGACTCGGTTATCGGGCGACAAGTATCGACCGAACCGCATTCGACGGCATTGGAACCCATTCATTGGAAAATACCCCGGAACTCCTGCTCGACATTCCGATGCGTTCCGGATCCCTGGGCGCCCGTGCAACCGCCGGCGCAGGATATGAAATCCTTACTCTCGACAGCCTGTACGCCTATGCTTTTACCTGGTCGATGGGACTCGATGTAAAATCGGGCGGAAATGAACTTCGGCTTTTCGCCAGGGAATCGGCACTGCCCTATGACATTCCCTACGACAGCAGCATGCGCCCGGCCACCCCCGAAATACTCGACCGGTACAGCATCGCCGGAGCCGAACTATCGATGCAGTCGTCCCATGCCGGCCTTGTCGTTGGCGGCCAGGAAGTGCAGGGCGTCGACAGCGCAACCGTGGCCCGCTCCTGGCCACTCGGGGTCCCACCCTACCGGCAGCCGAGCCTCGTCCTCCTCGCCGCGCCCTCGATAGGCCCCTGGCGCGGCATGACGTTTACGTCACGGGCCATGGTCTCGGATCGCAAACCGTTCCTGAAAGCCGAGGCATCGGTTTCCTTCCTTTCCCACCCGGAGGACACCCGGGAATACATCGAATCCCGTCTCAGCTTCGACTACTGGAGCCCCCGCGATACCATTACCTATGCCGGTATCAACACCTGGAACCGGGAAATTTACGATGTTAACTTCGAGATCGCGAGCCATGTCCGGACCTTTCGCTTTTTCGGGAAGATCGACAATATTCTCAACCGGAAATTTGCCTACCTTCCCGGTTATTATTCCCCGGGATTGACATTTCGATGGGGGATAGCGTGGTACTTGCAGAGATAGGGAAAGAAAAGATCTTCAGTCGTTCGACTGTAAATATATCTCCAATTGCCGCACATGGTTTTCATGAGAAAATTTATTCTCGACCGTCATCCGGGCCGCCCGGCCGAGTGACGGCAAGGTTTCGCGTTCACGCACGCATCGTTCGATTGTCGCCGCCAGGCTCCCGGCATCCATCGAGGTAAAAAGGAAGCCGTTTTTGCCGTGATCGATTATCTCCGGAACGCCGCCCGCATTGCTGCCGATTGCCGGGGTCGACCATGCCATCCCCTCGATCAGCACCATGCCGAACGTTTCTTCGCGGGTGGCAAGCGCCACGATATCGGCTGCCGCATAGAAGGAGCCGAGGGCTTCGATAAATCCGGTGAAGATACACTGCTCAGCGACCCCGGCAGCATCGATGGCCGATTGGAGGCGCTCCCGATATCCCTCGCACCCCGGGGTTTCGGCCCCTGCAAAGATAACATGCGGCGTTACGGCGCGTATTTTCAGCAGCCGGAGCGCTTCGATGAGAAGTTCCTGCCCCTTTTGAGGATCCAGACGGTTGGGAAAGAGGATGAGGAAATCGGAATCGGTAAGGCCGAACCGGTTTCGCACCTCCCGGCGAAGCATGGGTTTTGAAGCGATATCCGGCAAAGAGGTACCCAGATACAGGCACTTAATCCGGCCCGCTTCCATGGGAAGCAAATCCACAAGCCTTGCCTGCATCTGTTCCGTCGCAGCAAGCAGAAGATCGATCCTGCCGTAGACCCACCGGTGGAACAGATCTTTTTTCGGTCCGCCGGGCTGCATCTGCTTGGTGTAAATCACCCGGAGTCCCGGGCAGAAGGTTTTGACAAATGCTGCCAGCGGGAGGTCCATCGTCACGTGGACATGCAGCATATCGGCCTGCACGGCGCGGGCAAGTCGCAATACGGCCAGTGCGGAAAGGACGTCGGCATAGGGGATACGCGGATTCAGGAGGGTCACGGAACCCCGGATTCGCTCAGCAAGCCGGCCTCTTTTCAGAAGCGCATACACAACCTGATGACCGGCCCCTTCGAGCGCCCTGCCGATCCGTTCGACATAAAGCTCGTTGCCCCCGAGCGATGGGGAGAGGCATAATTCCAGGATTTTCAATGTAGTCACCTCTATTGAAGGGTCCGATTTTATTGGAACGAAAAAATAGATGAGGACGGTAGAAGAAAAAAGATTTTTGCCGCTCAGGTAGCGGAATTAAGATTAATTCAAAAGCCTCTGGTGGGGGAACCGGGCTGAATTCAAATGCCTCTGAGGGGGGAACCGCTATGGCGGTTCCCCCTGGCCTAAAGCCGCGAAAGGCACGCGTCTTTAGGCACACCCCTTCCTGCGGAAGTGGGCGGCTATGTTTGCCCCTGGCAAACGCTCGCCCACTCCCGCAACGCCCTCATTAGGTAGAAAACTCATTAAAAGACAATAAAAAAAGGATCGTTTTGATATTTTTCCCTGAAGCCTTCTTCCTGGCGCGTGGCCGCCTCACCCCTCAATCCCCTCTCCACGAGTGGAGAGGGGATTGAGGGGTGAGGCGAATGTTGACGTTGCGTTAGCGAGGACAGAGGGTGTCGGGGAGAGCGATAGCGACCCCGACAGTGTTTCCAGACCAAGGCGAAGCCGCAGGGCTGGAAATACCGGCTCGGCTTTGCCGAGAGCCCGGCGGAGGCGCGCCGGATGGCACCATTCAGGGTGCCATCCGGAACGCCCAGAAGTTGACCTTGATTTTGAATTTGCTTTTGCTTTTAGATTCCGGCTCGGCCATCCAAAAGCATTTAATTGTTTGAAATAGAATATCTCCCGGTCCTCCACCTTTATCAGCTTCCCGTCACATTTAACTATTTTCTTTAGTCTAAATGATTTCGGTCAAAAGCTTGTACCTTATCTTAAGATTCTGTTCACTCCCGTTGCCTGAGGCTTATACTGTTTGAGCTTGCAGCAACGCGGCCACCGGTCTCATCATGCGAGGTAATCGTCCCATGACGGCTCCAGAGGTAAAAATCAGCGGTAAGCATTCGGCCTGTTTATTATCCGGAAGGCGGTTGCTCCCGGGAGCGGTGCTTTTACTCGTCCTTCTTTGTCTTGCACTATCCTGCAAATCCTCGTCCGAATCCTCTGCCCCGGGCGGATCCTCGTCCGGCGGGCCTGCACACCAGGGGAAAAATGGAGCCGGCCAACTGGTCCCGGTAGTTGCCGTCCCGGCGGTCAGCGGGGACATCAACGTTTACCTTACCGGCATAGGGTCGGTGGTACCCCTGCGAACCGTTACGGTCAAGACCCAGGTCAACGGGCAGCTTCGACAGGTTCTCTATAAGGAAGGACAGCATGTCTCGCAGGGAGAACTCCTGGCAATCATCGATCCGCGGTCGTTTGAAGCCCAGATCATGCAGGCCGAGGGTGCGCTCATCCGGGATACGGCCCTCCTGGCGAATGCACGTATCGATCTCCAGCGATATGAAGTTCTTTCAAAACAGGACGCGATTCCCCAACAGCAGCTTGCAACCCAGCGAGCTCTCGTGGCGCAGGATGAGGGTACTGTACGGCTGGATCAGGGCAACCTTGACAATGCCCGCCTCCAGCTGACCTACTCCCGCATTACCTCGCCCATTACCGGGGTCGCAGGTCTGCGTCTCGTGGATCCGGGAAACATCGTCCAGACCGGCGATGCGAATGGAATCGTAGTTCTGACCCAGCAGCAGCCGATAACGGTGGTTTTTACTATTTCTGAAGACGATCTGCCCCGTTTGCAGGAGAGTATACGGAAGAGCGGCAACCCGGTGGTGGAAGCGCTCGATCGAAGCGATAACAAGAAGCTTGCCGAAGGCCGCGTGCTGGCCTTGAATAACCGGATCGATTCCATGACCGGAACGATGCAGGTAAAGGCAACTTTTCCGAATGAACATAATGAACTCACCCCGGGAGAATTTGTTAACGCACACCTTCTCCTCGATGTAAAAAGCAACGTTACCGTCATCCCGCAGGCGGCTCTCCAGAACGGCCCGCAGGGAACATTCGTCTATGTGGTGAAACCCGACCGGACCGTGGCGGTGCAGCCGGTCAAGATCGGACCTTCCGAAGGCGACCGGGTGAACGCCATTGAGGGTGTTTCGCCAGGCGACACCGTGGTGGTTGAAGGCGCCGATCGGCTCCACGAAGGCGCGCACGTGGAACTCCGGGCTTCCAGGAGCGGCCAGGGTAGTCAAGGCAATCAAGGTGGTCAAGGTAGTCAAGGCAATCAAGGTGGTCAGAACGAGCAGAGTGGCCTGAGTGGCCAGAGCAATCAGGCTGGTCAGAGTGGCCAGAGCGGCCAGTGGGGGCAGGGCGGCCACCACCGGCATGGCGGTCATAGCCGGGATACATCGAAGTCATGAACCCTTCGCGGATCTTCATCCAACGACCCATAGCCACGTCGCTTTTCATGGCGGCGATTCTTTTCGCCGGTCTTTTTGCCCTGAAGCAGCTGCCGATATCGGCACTGCCTGAGGTCGAATATCCGACCATTCAGGTCATTACCCTGTATCCGGGAGCGTCGGCCACCGTGATGGTATCGACCGTCACCTCCCCGCTCGAAACGCAGTTCGGCCAGATGCCCGGTCTCAGGGAGATGAATTCGTCAAGCTCCGGCGGCGCATCGGTGGTAACGCTCCAGTTCGACCTCAAGCAAAGTATCGACGTGGCGGAGCAGGAAGTGCAGGAAGCCATCAATGCCGCCTCCTCCTTTCTGCCGGCCGACCTGCCGGCCCCTCCGGTGTACAGCAAGATTAATCCGGCAGACGCTCCCATCATGACGCTGGCGCTCACCTCGCAGACCCTGCCGCAGCCGCAGGTTGAGGATCTCGCCGAAACCCGGCTCGTGCCGAAGCTTTCCGAGGTACCGGGTGTTGGAGCCGTCACCATCGGCGGCGGCCGGCGTCCCGCCGTACGCATCAGGGCAAATCCAACCGCGCTTGCCGCCTACGGCTTGACTCTTGAAAACATCCGGACCGCGGTCATAGCCCAGAATGTCAACGAAGCCAAGGGAGAGTTCGACGGAGCGCGGCAATCCTCCACCATCGGCGCGAACGACCAGTTGACGGGCAGCGCCCAGTACAAACCGCTCGTCATTGCCTACGTTCACGGCGCGCCCGTCCGGCTGTCCGATGTCGCGGATGTGGTCGACGATGTGGAGAATGACATGCTCGCGGCATGGAAGGACGATACGCCGGCGGTTATCCTCGATATCCACCGCCAGCCGGGTTCGAACGTCATCGGCGTTGTCAACAACATCAACCGGCTGCTGCCGCAACTGCAGACATCGCTTCCCCCCGGCGTGTCGGCGCAAGTGGTTACCGACCGCACCATCAGCATCCGCGCCTCGGTGCAAGACATAGCCTTTGAGCTCTGCCTGGCAGGTTTCCTCGTGGTAGCGGTTATCTTTTTCTTTCTGCGCACCTCTGCGGGAACGCTTATCCCGGGTATCGCCCTGCCGCTGTCGCTTATCGGTACCTTCGGCATCATGTACCTCCTCGGATACAGCCTCGATAATCTTTCACTCATGGCGCTGACCATTGCCGCAGGCTTCGTGGTTGACGACGCAATCGTCATGATCGAGAATATTTCCCGGTTCATTGAAGAGGGAGAGAGCCCCCTCGAAGCGGCGCTCAAGGGATCGCAGCAGATCGCTTTCACCATCATATCGCTCACGATTTCGCTTGTCGCGGTGCTCATACCCCTGCTTTTCATGGGGGATGTGGTCGGGCGTCTCTTCCGCGAATTTTCCGTCACGCTCGGCGTCACGATCCTCTTCTCGGCCGTGGTTTCCCTTACCCTGACGCCCATGCTGTGCGCCCTGCTTCTGCGCCGGACGCCGCCGGTCGAAAAGCAGAGCCGGTTTTATGCCCGGTCGCAGGAAATGTTCGACCGGGTTATTGCGGCTTACGGGAAGTCGCTTACGTGGGTTCTCAAACACCAGCGGGCGGTACTCATGGTGTTTCTCGGGACCATGGCCCTGACGGTCATTCTATATATGGTCATGCCGATCGGGTTCATCCCGGTTCAGGATACCGGTCTTATCGAAGGATTTACCGAAGCTCCCGCTTCGATCTCCTTTCGGGCAATGTCCGGTGCGCAGAAAGAACTTGCCCGTGCGATCCTTGCCGATAGTGCGGTGTCAAGCCTTACGTCATTTGTCGGCGTCGACGGTGTTAATCCAACCCTCAATTCGGGGCGGATGCTCATCAACCTGAAGCCGCCGGAGCATCGCAAAGGCAGTGCCGTCGAAATAATGCGCCGTATCCAGCAGGAGACCGGTGATATTGCCGGCATACGGCTCTTCATGCAGCCGGTCCAGGATCTTACGATTGAGAGCCGGCTCTCCAAAAACCAGTACCAGTTCAGCCTCCAGGACCCGAATTCGGGTGAACTCAACGACTGGACAAACAAGCTGATCGGCGCCCTGGCGCAGCGACCGGAGCTGAGTGACGTTTCAAGCGATGCCCAGAACAACGGGCTCGAAGCGCATGTCATTATCGACCGGCCCACGGCGTCGAGGCTCGGCATCTCCGCCGGAACCGTCGATGCCAATCTGTACGATGCGTACGGACAGCGGATAGTATCGACCATTTTCAGCCAGCTCTCCCAATACCGGGTAATTCTCGAAGTGCAACCGCAATTCAGCGCGAGCCCGGCAAATTTCAACGATATTTACCTCCAGGCTGCAAACGGAACCCCTGTTCCCATGAGCGCGGTGGTGCAGGTAGCCGAAACCACCACAGCACTATCCATAGAACGACAGGGCCAGTTCCCGGCTTCGATGATCTCCTTCAATCTCTCACCGGGCACCTCGCTCCTCAAGGCGATCGGGGTGATCAATGACGAGGTTAAAAACATCGGCCTTCCCGCCAGCATCACCCCGAGTTTTCAGGGAACCGCGGATGCATTGCAATCTTCGCTGGGCAACGAACTCATTCTCATTCTCGCTGCGCTGCTGGCAGTGTATATTGTACTCGGAGTACTTTACGAAAGCTATATCCATCCGCTGACCATCCTCTCAACGCTGCCCTCCGCGGGTGTCGGAGCCCTCGCCTCGCTTCTTCTGTTCCGTACCGAATTCACGATCATTACCCTCATCGGCATCATCCTGCTCATCGGCATCGTGAAGAAAAACGGGATCATGATGGTCGATTTCGCGCTCCAGGGGGAGCGAATCGACGGCCTGAGTCCGGAAAAGGCGATTTTCCAGGCAGCCATGCTGCGCTTCCGGCCCATCATGATGACCACGCTGGCAGCCCTGTTTGCTGCAGTGCCGCTGGCCTTCGGCGGGGGAATGGGAGCGGAGCTCCGGCGCCCTCTCGGGATCGCGATCATCGGCGGTCTCATCTTCAGCCAGGCGCTTACACTCTATACAACCCCGGTCGTCTATCTCTGGTTTGACGGGATCGGGCATAAGCGCGGTGCGTCGCAACGGGGTGAAACGGAGACCGCATGAACATTTCGGCTCCTTTCATCAAGAGACCGATCGCCACCGTACTCCTGACCGCAGGCCTTACTCTGTCCGGTCTCTTTGCGCTTAAAATTCTTCCGGTCGCGCCGCTGCCGCAGGTTGACTATCCTACGATTGCCGTTGGAGCTTCCATGCCCGGGGCAAGTCCGGAGATCATGGCCGCCACCGTCGCCGCCCCGCTCGAAAAAAGGCTCGGCATCATCTCGGGCGTCACCGAAATGACCTCAACCAGTTATCTGGGATCGGCCAGCATTACCCTGCAGTTCGATTTGAGCCGGAATATCGACGGTGCAGCGCGGGATGTCCAGGCTGCCATCAACGCCGCGCGGGCCGACCTGCCGGCCAACCTGCTGAGTAACCCGACCTATCGCAAGGTCAATCCCTCGGATGCACCGATCGTGATTCTCGCACTCACTTCCGACCGCGAAAGGCCCGAGCAGGTATACGATGCGGCATCGAGCATCATGGCGCAGAAGCTCATGCAGGTGCAGGGAATCGGCCAGGTGGTCGTCGGCGGCGCATCGCTCCCATCAGTTCGGGTTGAACTGAACCCGACCGCTCTTTCGGCCTTCGGACTTGGATTCGCCGATGTTCGCAGCGCAATCGATTCGGCCAATGTCACCCGGCCGATCGGAAAGCTGAGCGGCGAGGACCGCCTCTACGAAATTGTGTCCAACGGCCCGCTGCGCACGGCGGCGCAATACCGGCCGCTCGTTGTCGCCTATCGCAATGGGATTCCGGTCAGGCTCTCCGATGTCGCGCTTGTCCGGGATTCCGTACAGGACCTGCGCAATATGGGCCTGGTAAACGGTAAGGCTGCGACGCCGGTCATCCTGTTCAAGCAACCGGGCGCCAATATCATCGAAACCATCGACAATGTCAAGAAGGTGCTCCCCGGCCTTGCTGCCGACATGCCCGGCGACGTGAAGGTGACCATCGCCATGGACCGCAGCACCACCATACGGGCCTCGATGAAGGAGGTGGAGCGGACACTCCTGTTTTCCGGTATCCTCGTTATCCTCGTCGTCTTCATTTTCCTTCAAAATGTCAGGGCGACGATGATTCCCGCAATCGCGGTCCCGGTATCGCTCATCGGCACCTTCGGGGTCATGTACCTTCTCGGGTACTCCCTGGATAACCTGTCGCTCATGGCCCTCACCATTGCAACCGGATTCGTGGTCGACGATGCAATTGTCGTCCTGGAAAACATATCGCGCCACCGCGAGGAGGGGAAGACACCGGTCCAGGCCGCGATCGACGGTGCCCGCGAAGTCGGATTCACGGTGGTATCCATGAGCACGTCGCTCTGTGCCGTGTTCATCCCTATTCTCCTTATGGGCGGTGTTCTGGGAAGGCTGTTCAACGAATTCGCGGTAACCTTGTCGGTGGCGATTCTCCTTTCCATGGTCATTTCGCTGACCACGACACCGATGATGTGCGCTACCATATTGAAAGCGCATATTCCTTTACCGGGAGGAAGTAAGGGCCGCCGGGCGAATTTTTTCGACCGTTTGCATAACGGGTATGCAAAAAGCCTCACGATCGCGCTGCAACACCGGAGAATCATGGTATCGCTGACCATCCTGGCAATTCTCGCCACCGTGGTTCTCTTTATTTTAGTGCCCAAGGGATTTTTCCCGCAGCAGGATACCGGACGGATCATGGGCTCCATCCTTGCATCGCAGGATATATCGTTTACGGAGATGAAGAAGAAAGTGCAGACGATCGGCGATATCATCATGCGCGACAGCGCGGTGGATAACGCCGTGGTCTTTACCGGCGGCGGCCAGACCATCAATACCGGCAGGATGTTCATTGCACTCAAGGATTTCGGCAGCCGGCATGTCGATGCCGACCAGATTATTGCACGGCTGCGAAGGAAGCTTGCCATGGTTCCGGGGGCCCAGACCTTCCTGCAATCGGCCCAGGATGTGCGGGTGGGCGGGCGAATGAGCGGCGGGCAATACCAGTTCACGCTCCAGGGTGAAGACCTCGCGAAACTTGACACATGGGCTCCGCAGGTCGAGAAGATGCTGCATAAAATCCCCGGCATAGAGGATGTATCCAGCGACGAACAGAACCACGGCCTGGCAACCCAGCTCACCTTTGACCGCTCAACCGCATCGCGGCTCGGGATTACGCCGGCACTTATCGATGAGACACTTTACGATGCCTTCGGCCAGCGTGCAATTTCGATCATCTATACGGGCCTCAACCAGTACCGCGTCGTCATGGAGGCCGAATCGAAGTTCTGGCAGCGGCCCGAGGAACTGCGGTCGATTTACGTACGCACTCCGGACAACCGCCAGGTGCCGATGTCGGCCTTCTCGAAGTTCAAGGTAATGCCCGCACTCCTTGCGGTGAATCACCATGCCCAGTTCCCGGCAGTTACCCTGTCCTTTAACCTCGGGGAAAAGACCTCGCTTGGCGGAGCAATCGCAGCGATCACGGCGGCAATGCGTTCTACCGTGATGCCCGGAGGCATGCGTTCTACCTTCGCTGGGACAGCGCAGGCTTTCCAGGCATCCCTTGCCAACGAGCCTTTACTCATCCTCGCGGCGCTTCTTGCCGTATATATCGTTCTGGGCATCCTTTATGAAAGTTACCTGCACCCGCTGACGATCCTGTCCACACTTCCCTCCGCCGGGGTGGGTGCGTTCCTGGCCATGATCATCACCGGCACGCAATTCGATATTCTCAGCCTGGTCGGCTGCCTGCTCCTCATCGGCCTGGTAAAGAAGAACGGCATCCTGATCGTCGATTTCGCGCTGCAGGGGCAACGCAGCGGTCTGACCCCGCGCGATGCCATTTACCGGGCATCACTCCTGCGATTCAGGCCGATCATGATGACCACCATGGCCGCGTTATTTGCCGCATTGCCGCTGGCGCTCATGAAGGGTACCGGCTTCGAGCTTCGCCGGCCGCTCGGCATAGCCATTATCGGCGGACTCATGCTCAGCCAGGTAATGACGCTCTATACGACGCCGGTGATCTATCTGTATATCGATAGACTGCGAGCATGGACAACGAGGAAAAAAACAGAAAAAAATATTGTCTCGTAGGGGTTCAACATGTTGAACCCCCACATAAAGAAATTTGATATGCCAGGGGAATGGAACCTATGAAAACAACGCATAGCAAGAAAAATCCGAGCCGGATTCTTATCACCATTATTTTGGCTTCGCTGCTTGCAGCCGGATGCTCGGTCGGACCCAACTATCACCGATCAACCGTTACGACGCCTCCTGAATTCAAAGAACTTGCAGGCTGGAAAGTGGCCGAGCCGTCGGACACACTCTTCAGGGCCGGCTGGTGGCGGGTTTACGGCGATTCGCTGCTCGACACGCTCGAAAGCGAGGTCGCAATTTCGAACCAGAGCGTTGCTGCCGCCTGTGCGCAGTACCGGGAGGCAATCGCACAGGTAAAATCCGCCCGGGCGAGTTATTTTCCGACCGTTTCCGCTCAGGGGTCCTATACGCGGGATAAGTCGTCCCAGAATGCCCGCACTGGAAGCACCACTTCGGTCGTTCCGGAATATCTCCTCGAAGGGAGTGCCTCCTGGGAGCCCGATATCTGGGGCAAGGTGCGACGCACGGTGGAATCGAACCGCGCATCCGCCCAGGCAAGCGCAGCCGACCTTGCCGCGCTTTGCCTGAGCACGCAGGCGACGCTTGCGCAGGATTACTTCGCCTTGCGCGTTGCGGACGCCCAGAAACGACTGCTCGATTCAACGGTCTTCATCTACCGGAAGTTCCTCGATCTGACGGAACAACGCCACGAACAGGGCATCGCTTCGCAGTCGGATGTTGCTGTCGCGCAGACGCAATTATCATCGGCCCAGGCACAGCTGCTCGATGCCGGCGTGGCACGCAGCCAGTATGAACATGCAGTGGCAACGCTCATTGGCCAGCCGGCATCGCTCTTCTCGATCGAGCCCGAAACGTTGCCGATACGCATCGTCGTCACGCCGCCGTCCGTGCCGTCGACACTTCTGGAGCGGCGCCCCGACATTGCGGCTGCCGAACGCGCTGTCGCGGCTGAAAACGCTCAGATCGGGGTGGCCAAAGCTGCGTATTATCCCAGCATTACGCTGAGTGCAACCGGGGGGTATGAAAGTCAAACTCTTACCAATCCGAGTTGGCTGATCCCCTCGGCGAGCCAACTGTGGTCCTGGACCGGCGGTTTTGCCGAACAGCTATTTACCGGAGGATCGCGCAGCGCAGCCGTTGAACAGGCAAAAGCGGCTTACGAGGCACAGGTAGCGACCTACCGCCAGACCGTACTCGCCGCATTCCAGAATGTTGAGGATAACCTTGCCACGCTGCGGATACTCGAACAGGAGGCGGCTTCTCAAGACTCTGCCGTATCGGCAGCCGCCCGCTCGACGGCGGTTGAGATCGATCAATACAAGCAGGGCACGGTCAGCGCGCTCAATGTCATCACCACGCAGACCATCGAACTCATCAACAAGGAAACTGCGGTAACGCTTCTGGGCAAGCGAATAGCGGCCTCGGTGCAGCTCATCGAAGCCATCGGCGGAGGCTGGAGCACGGATTCTTTGAAAAAGTTATAAGAATCCCTGTACCTTATAATAGCATCAGGTAAACCCTCCCGAATCAGTCCGACAGGTCCTGACTTGTCAGACTTGTCGGATTTCTACGCACCTGTTTAATTCCAGCAGAAATTTCTAAAACAATGGAATAAGAAACCCCTAAGCGGTATAATTAGCCTCATACGTAAGAAAACCTCAAGAATTTATTGGCTCTGCCGATTACTAGTAATGAAGGATGGAAACCACTCAGGGATGAGATTGGAAAACCGTCTATTGACGGTTAGCGCGACAATCTGCATTTCAAGGAGGGGCTATGGATGTATCGCAACTCACCGGCGCAACGACCGGTCAAAACAGCGCCCAGGTTCAGGGAACGGGAGGCGCTTCCGCAACCGTCACGACATCGGCAACGGCTGCGACCGCCGCAACCACAAGCGCCTCCGCGGCGTCGAATGCCCAGATAAATGACCTGTTCACCGATAGTGCCGACGGCACCAGTTCAATAAGCCAAAGCCAGTTCTCCGCTTACCTTAACAATCTGGCTCAATCCGGAGGTTATAACAACCAGGGTTCGCTTACCCAGAGCGCAACGGGTTCCGCGCAGAGCACGTTTTCGATTTTAGCCTGAACATGAAGTACGTCGGTAGTCTTTGAGGAAGCAAGAGCGCATGCTCCCGCTTCCCCTCAGGAGGCATGCTCTTCATCACTTTTTTTCGTCGACGGAACCGTCACCCGTGCACGGTCAACCATTGCGGATTTTATCATTGACAACAGTGCTCCCGCATTATGAGCGTCGGGCCTCCCCCGACTTCATAGCCAATAATATCCTTGCTTTGACTGATTGCGCAGTGTAGTTTATGGGTTCGGGATTTCTCGACCGGCTGCTATACTAATCAGTTCATAAGTAAGTTNNAACGGCTTTATGTGCTGATACTTATAAACTGCTTAGTAAAAGGGAGATTCTTTGATGGAACAATCCAAGATCGAAACGTTTCTGGCATTAAATGCCAGATATTTCGCCTCTGACAAACTGCCGCTTTTGAGTTCGGAAATTGCAAAATTGGATGATTCCCGGTTCATCCCGATCCAATCGCTCGAATACCGGGACCCGACGACCATGCTGCTCATCTCCCTCTTCGGCGGCCACTTCGGGGTCGACCGCTTCATGCTCGGGCAGACCGGCCTCGGGGTTCTCAAATTATTGACGTGCGGAGGCATCGGCATCTGGACCATCGTCGATTGGATCCAGGTTATGAAGATGACGAGGGAATACAACTTTTCAAAAATTATGCAGCATCTCCACTGAAAATAGTGCGCAGTGTTTTGCCATACCACCTTTTCAAATTTCGGTACGCATCGGCATTGCTGCTTATCCTTGGTGCGTACCTTTACCTCTATTTCGCCGATTCCCCTTCGGTAAAGACTCTTTTTCTCCCCTGCCCGTTTTTACACCTGACCGGGGTTCCCTGCCCCGGCTGCGGCATGAGCCGGGCCCTATGGCATTTGTTGCATGGACATTTCCGCGAGGCTGCTATTTTCAATATTTTTTCATTTCCCCTGGCGATATTTTCACTGGCATCCGTAATCTGGATCGTGAAGGACCTCGCGTACGGTCGGGAAACCCTTTTGCCTTCATTGAAAAAACCCTGGAAGCCGATAATCCTGGTTCCGGTCTTGTCGTTGATCCTCGTAAGCTGGGTTTTGAAGATATACCTTTATTTCAAGCCATAGCCGCGTAGCCGGAACCATATCTGCCTTACCCGTCCTCGCTAGCGCAAAGTCAAAAGAGATCAAGAAGGCCTCAACTTGTTGAGCCCCTACAGATTTACATATTCCTTTATGTTNNACCCCGCAGCCCGGCTTTGCGGGCGCGGAGGCTTTGGCCAGGGGGAACCGCCTGAGCGGTTCCCCCACCTGAGCATTAACTAAGCTCTTTTGTTTTTCTAACTCTCCAACTCTCCAACTCTCTAACCCTCCAACTTCTTTTTTTATAGATCCTCCACCGGCACCTTATAATTCATATCCACACATACAATGCTGTTCTTGCCGTTGTCATGTTTCAGGGGCGATGAGACCGTTATGCAGGTATTCCCGCTGGCAAGCGATATATAGGGGTCGCTTACATATTGCTGTCCGGTTTCCGCAATAATAATGTAGTAATCCTTCGCACTCTGGTCGGTTCCGGCGGAAGCTGGGTTGAAAAGGGCCGTGCGGAGGTGGTGGTTGTGAATGGGATTGAATACCGTCGAGCTGATCTGCATCCCCGACTCGTGCAGAACGTAGGCGCACTCTACCTGCGGAAATTTAGCTACCTCTGCTGCCAGCACCGCATCGAACTCTTGAGGCGTGCAGGGAGCAAGAGTCCTGCAGATCTGCCCCGCGATATCCGCATAGCGTTCAATGAGCCGACGACGTCCATGGTACCCTGCAACCAGTTGCTTTTTCAGGAGAATGCCGGTTTCGACGGCAAGGGAGAGGCCGTTGTACATATTAGAGAGCTCGGGGAGTTCCGGTCGTGAAAAATAATACCCCTGGACAAGATCGGCCCCATGTTCGAGGCTGGCAAGCGCTTCCTCCCGGGTTTCAACCGCCTCGGCAATGACCATGGCGCCTAACTTATGCGCCAGACGGATGAAGAAATCGAAAAGCACCTGCTTATGGTAATCCTTTTCGAGATCAACCAGGAGGGTACGGTCGATCTTGATGATATCGGGCTTGAGTGCGGGGATTCGTTCGAGATTCGAGTAGCCTGCCCCCATATCGTCAAGCGCAATGAGAAAGCCGTTCTTCCGGTGGATGGCGGCAAACCGGTGGGCGGCCAGCTGGTCGCGGACATGGGATTCTACGATTTCAATCGCCACCCGTTCCAGCGCAATCCCATGCTCGCGGACCAGGTTAATAATGCTGTTGGAGCCGACGATCTGATCGCTAAGGATCGATACGTCGAGGTTCATGAATACGATGAGATTGGGATCGAGAGCGGCGATTTTTGCAAACCCTTCGATGGCGCGCCGCCGGCACAGTCGATCGAGACTGAGGTTCAACCCCTTTCGGGAAGCGGAATAAAACAGCGGTATCGGCTCGACGATCGCCCCATCGGAAGGGTTTACGGCGCGCGCCAGCGCTTCAAACCCGATGACCTTCCGCTCCTTGATTGAGTAAATCGGCTGAAACCAGCTTTCAACGCTCTCTGCCGCAATGATCGCTGCAACATCGAATTTTTCTGCACTTGCCACTTGAGATTCAGGCCGCGAACGATCATGTAGATCGACATCCATTGGAGCTCTCCCTCGAAGAAATTGGGTGGACTATCGGGATTATTTCTATTAAAACATAATACCATGATAACCTTTAATAAGCCAGCAACCCGGGAGCGGAAGCACCCCTTTTCGTACTTCCGTGGACTTGAACACGCGCACCCACCGCCCCCTGTTGCATTGAGCTATTAGTATGCCAGAGCGGTGGCAATCGTCTCTTTTTCCCCTGATAAAACGCAAAATCGTACTTTTGGGACTTTATCCAGTTCCGGCTTTGAACAAAGATGGCTCTTTGATGCATAGCCAACGGGATTTGAGATGACCAAAACAGTTCAAAAATGTACCGATACCCTCCCTTTTAACAAATTTGCATCACTAACTCGTGTTTTTTCTCGATTTTCGAGACTTTTTGGTGGCACGCGAATTGAACTATACACTGGCTGTACGAAGCCAACGGAAATCAAGAGCAGTCGTATCCGATATCCACCATTCAACCTCAGGAGGTGTTATGAAGAAGTTTCGTTTTCTGCCGCTCGTAGCCTTTGTCATTGGAATGCCGGTCGTGCTTTTCGCGACCCCTTCAACGGAGTTCTGGACCGCCGGGACGACAGATATTCAGGGGTTCGGCATCGGGCATATTGACATAGATGATTATTTCCATCCGGCCAAATCCAGTTCAGAGGCGCAAAATGTCGGATCTGCTTCCGAGATCTCGGCCGCCCCGACCGATGTCGGGTATACGATCGGCATCCTGCCTTTCAGTAAAGTCAACATGGAGGTGGGGCTCGATTTTAATGGAGCCGGCAGTTTTCCCCTTCTCGGAAATACCAAGATTGCGCTCCCCGAAGATGATTTCTTCAAGGGCGAACCGGCGCTTGCCGTTGGCCTTTTCGCCGTGGGAGTAAAAACGGACGCTACCGATGCCGATATTCGTTACGTTAATATCGGGAAAACGCTTCCGATCATCGGCAGGCTGTTCGTTGGAGGATACGAGGGGAACAAAACCATTGTGGGAAACGATGGTGTCAATAAGGGAATTACCGTCGCCTGGGACAAGTCCTTTATCCCGGTGAAATCCGCTGGCGGGGTTGATTATACCCGGCTCACCGTCTGCGCCGACCTCGCGACAGGCAACAACGCGTACGGCGGCGGTGGTCCCGGTGTCTCATGGAACTTCAACGAAAATATCTGCATTCTGACCGGCCCGGTATTTTACAATGACAGAGCCATAAACGGCAAGTGGAAATGGTCTACTCAACTCGATGTCAACTTTAAGAACTGGTAACCGCTACAACACTATTCAATGAAGGAGTATCTATGAAAACTCGAGGAGGATATAATCATGGCTGATCGAAATATTCCCAGCATAAAGCCCACGCTCGGATTGCTGGGCGCCAGCATGAATGCCATGGCGCTTATCGCGCCGGGTGCATTCCTGTGGATCACCTATCAAATGCAGGCCTCTGCAACCGCACCCAGCGGCGCTTCGGTGGCGGCCGACATCTGGCCCGGCATTCTTCTGGCCCTGGTGGTGGCATTTCTGACGGCGCTTTCTTATTCGCAATTGGCAAAAATCTATCCGCAGGCCGGATTCGCCAGCTGCGCCTATTTTGCAGAAAAGGCCTTCCTTGACAATAATCCAAAAGACAAGCGCTGGGCGGCGCCGACCTCCATGGCGCGCATGGCTAAACTCATCACCGGCTGGGCCGCACACCTGTTCTACTGGGTGTACCCCGGCGTGATGGTAGCAATGATGGCCATTTTGATAGGGTTTATTTACACCCAATTCACCGGAAAAACGTTATCCAATCCGGAGCTGGTGATAATCGGAACTGTATTCGCCTTTATTACGGGTTATATCGCGTACCGCGGGATAACCGGTTCCACCCTGACAAATATCTGGATCAATGTCATCCAATGGGTAACGCTGGTCATTTTCAGCGGCCTTGCCATCTGGTACCGCATTCATAATCCCCAGCATGCCGGAGACTGGTCCTTCAGCGGAGCTTGGGATATAGTCAAGTTTCACTCCATAAGCGGCGTCCTGGTGCAATCGACCGTGGCGATTTTAATCCTGGTCGGGTTCGAAAGCTGTACCTCGCTGGCCGCCGAAACCAAGAACCCGGAAAAGAACATCCCCAAGGCAATCATCATTGCGCTGATTGTCCAGGGCCTGTTCGCCTACCTCCTGGAATACTTTGCAACCGGCACCATGATCGGCAATACCTTGACCGGCACCACCGGCAGCGGAGCCACGGCCGCTACGGTTACCGCCATGGCTGCTGCGGGGAATTCCAGCGCGCCGATCGGCGACCTCACCAAGCTTATCGGCAACAGCCTGGTACCGGGACTCGGGTTCGGCCTGATGATTACCATGGCACTTACGGTCGCCATCGCCATCATCGGCACCACCCTGAGCTGCATGAACACCGCCGTTCGCATCAGTAACGGCATGGCCGAAGCGCGGGAGGTTCCCGAATTTCTGAGCTTCATGAGCGGTTTTTCCACTCCCCATACCGCCATCTGGGCGCTTGTCGTCGTATCGAGCCTCATTGCCGCCATCGGCGTCCAATCCGTGGTGGGATTGACCGGCATTACCCTTGCATCCAACTTCGGCACCTTCATACTATATGGTCTTACCTGCGTCTGGACGGTCGTGGCCTTCAGGAAACGGGCGGATTTCAATATCGTGAAACACGCCATCATTCCGGGAATGGGGGTAATTCTCAACGTAGTCATGCTGGTAGCGATCATTTACCTGTATGCCATCGGCAATGCCGATTCCAAGAACGAAGCAAAAATCTGCTTTTACATTGCCGGCGGCTGGGCGCTCCTGAGCTTTGTCTATGTCATGATCACCTCGGTGCAGAAAACCTACGGGATCAAGATGATCTCGGCCATGATACGCCCGGAAAAGGTGGGGATCCTGGTCGAAGTGCTCAAGGACGAGGATCTTCTGCTCGGCATGACGGTTACCAAAGTCAAGGGTATCGGCCGGCAGAAAGGGAACGTCGATGAGAGCGTCGAACCGATCAATGAGCGGATATCCTTCATCCCCAAAGTTCGCGTCGACATTGTCGTAAATGACTGGGAGGTCCCGAAAGTCATGGAGATCATGCGCGAGGTTTTAAACAGCGGTCAGCTCGGCGACGGCAAGATTTTCGTGCTGGATGCCAAGGAGGCCATGCGCATCCGTACCGGCGAAAAAGGCGTATACGCGGTCTAAACACCATAAAATGGGGCGGGTACAACTCCCGCTCTTTCACAAACGAGGAGAACCCAATGAAAAGAATAGAAGCAATCATTCGCACCGGAAAAGTCGGCGAGGTGAGCGCGGCACTCCATAAGGCGGGGTTTCCGGGGCTCATGATCTCGGAGATCGAAGGCCACGGAACCCAGAAGGGGGTGGAGGAGCAGGTCCGCGGCAAAACATACAAAGTGGAACTCATGACCAAGGCGCGGCTGGAGGTCGTCGCTAAAGACGGCGATGTCGAGAAAATCGTCAAAGCAATATCCGAAGCTGCCGCCACCGGGAAAATCGGTGACGGAAAGATCTTCATCCACCCGGTGGATGATGCCATTCGCATCCGTACCGCCGAACGTGGGGACCTTGCACTTGCTTAGGTTGACAACTAAGTCATAACGCCGCGGCCTAATCCCAGGCGCCATTCTTACTGCAGGGGCTCAATATAAAGGGCTCCTGTCCTTAATTTTTCTTCACACTAATTTGTAAGCCTCTGTAAAGCACAGGTTTTGTTCTCACCGAAAGGGGATGAACGAACTTTCCTGCAAAACAGCAGCGGTTACGGTAAACCAATGGATTGCCGCCGCCATCATGGACAAAAAGGAAATTGAGGTAAGTTTGCGCAGACCGATCGGTAATCTATGAGTGAATCTCGGGAGGGTTCGTTATCCCCGAATACCGAACGAAAAGGAACGGGCAGACCGGTTCTGATGCTCGCGGCACTCGGTATCGTTTTCGGCGACATCGGCACCAGCCCGCTGTATGCCCTCAGGGAGTGCTTTGTCCAGGGCCATGGAATGGCAGTTACCCCGGAGCATGTTCTCGGATCGGTGTCTCTTATTTTCTGGTTTCTCGTGATTATCGTTTCGGTCAAGTACGTACTGTTTGTCATGCAGGCGGACAACAAGGGTGAAGGCGGGATACTGGCGCTCATGGCCCTGGTGCACCGCATCGGGCCGGACCGGGTAAAAAATCTTCCCATCATCTCTTTTCTCGGCATTATCGGAGCCGCGCTTCTTTTCAGCGACGGAGCCATTACTCCGGCTATCTCGGTCTTGAGCGCCATCGAGGGTTTGAATGTCGCTACCCCGTTTTTCAGCCCGTTCGTGATCCCCATCTCCATTGCGGTTCTTATCGGTCTATTTGTCCTGCAATCTCATGGAACCGGAAAAATCGGCGTTTTTTTCGGACCGGTGATGGTCGTGTGGTTCCTGGTAATCGGCATTCTTGGTATCTGGTCGATTATCCGCTGCCCCGCCGTATTGCAGGCCCTCGATCCCCGGTATGCGGTTTCCCTGCTATGTTCTGAAGGCTATAAGAGTTTCGGCCTGCTTGGAGCTGCATTCCTCGCGGTCACCGGTGCGGAAATGCTGTACGCCGACATGGGCCACTTCGGCAAGGTCCCTATCCGCGCAGCCTGGTTCTATATCGTTTTTCCTGCCTTGCTACTCAATTATTTCGGCCAGGGGGCATATCTCCTTCTCAAGGGAAACCCGGACAACCTGTTCTACCAGCTTGGACCGTCCTGGTCGCTCTATCCGATGGTGATACTATCGACCCTGGCAACGGTCATCGCCTCGCAGGCGGTCATTTCCGGGGCCTTCTCCCTGGCACGGCAATCCGTACAGCTCGGTTTCTGGCCGAGGATGAAGATCATTCACACATCGAAAAATCTGATCGGACAGGTCTACATACCATTTGTGAACACCGCGCTCTTCATTGCCGTGGTCCTTCTCATTCTCGGGTTCAAGGAATCGGGGAGCCTCGGGGCTGCCTACGGCATCGCTGTTTCTGCAACCATGTTCATTACCACTTCCATGGTGCTTCTCCTCGCGCGCAGGCTCTGGCATGCACCGCTCTTCGTAACGATACCGGTAGGTCTCTTTTTCCTGCTTTTCGACCTGGCCGTTTTTGCCGCCAATCTCTCCAAGGTATTATCAGGGGGGTGGGTTGTCATCTTCATTGCCGTCGGCGTATGCATCCTGATGACAACGTGGATAGAAGGCAGGAAGATCCTCCAGAAGAAGGTGACTGCCGATTCCATGCCGCTTTCCCTGTTTGCCGGAGAGCTCGAAAGACAACAGGGCGTTACCAGAACCAGGAGGACCGGGGTGTTTCTTTCCGGCAATACAAATATGGTGCCGCGGGCCATGCTTCACAATTACAAGCATAACGGCATCCTCCATGAACAAACCCTCATTGTAACCGTTGAAACCGCGGAAACGCCCCATGTGCCGGTGGCCAACCGGGCTTTCGTTGAACGCATCGGCCAGGGGATATGCACGGTTACCTTTCGCCACGGCTTCATGGAGAGCGCGGACGTTCCGGCACTTCTCGCCAACGCATTCGTCACGGGATCATCCCCGGATACGCAGCAATTTTCATATTTTCTCGGCAAGGAGTCTCTGGTACCGGTGCATCACGGCCCCATGGCCCACTGGAGAAAGCAGATCTTCATGTTCCTGTCAAAAAATTCGCTGGACGCCTCTTCGTTTTTTAATTTGCCGCCCAATAGGGTGGTAGAGCTTGGAGCCCAGATCGAATTCTAAGACCATTGGCGGGAACGAAAGTTAGAGAGGCGCATTCGAGGCTATCGGTCGCTGCGCAGTTTTTTCAAGGCAGCAGAAAAATGTATCGCTAATCAAACAAACGCCCGGACAGGCGATTCCAAATTCATTTTTTCTTTGATTATTCCCGAAATTTCCGATAAAAAGTCTTATAAAAAGGAGGGCCTGGCGATACATCTCGCTTCATTTAGCGTTCAAAACCGTACATAGCACATATCTGCGATAAATATAAAATCAAGATTGTATCAAAAAGGCGATCCCTATACAATTATGTAGAGGGTATTGCCTTTTTTATTTGTTCAATGGCATTTTCCCGCGGTACATTAATTGCTCCTTTTTTGTAACGATTTGGTATCATCTTCCCAAATCCGGCTTCAAGGCCGCTCAAGGAATCACCCGGATTACCTTCGTTTTGAAAGGCTCGTTCCGGCTCAACCTCAGAAAGTAAATCAGGTAACAGCACCAACACTAACCATTGAAGGGAGTACCTATGATTAACAGTGGTGATACCGCGTGGGTCCTGGCATCGACGGCTCTCGTCATGCTGATGACGGCACCCGGTCTGGCTTTCTTTTACGGGGGACTTGTCAGAAGAAAGAACGTCCTCTCGGTCATGATGCAGTCGTTCTTCATGTTGTGCATGGTCAGCGTACAATGGGTGCTGTTCGGGTACAGCCTGGCCTTTGGCCCGGATATTCACCATGTTATCGGCGGACTGCAGTGGATCGGGCTGCACGGAGTATGGATGACCCCGGATGCGGACTATGCCGGCACCATCCCTCACCTGCTGTTCTGCATGTTCCAGATGATGTTCGCGGTCATCACCCCCGCGCTCATCACCGGAGCCTTTGCAGAACGCATGAAATTCGCCACCTTCGCGGTTTTCAGCATTCTCTGGTCGACTATCGTGTACGATCCTGTGGCTCACTGGGTATGGGGCGCAGGAGGATGGCTGCGCAACCTGGGAGCGCTCGACTTTGCGGGCGGCACCGTGGTGCACATTTCCTCAGGAGTATCCGCACTCGTTTGTGCTCTCATGCTCGGACGACGCAGGCATTACCCCGATGAGCCGGTCTCTCCGCATAACATGACCCATACGGTCATGGGTGCCGCACTCCTGTGGTTTGGATGGTTCGGGTTCAATGCCGGTAGTGCGCTCGCCGCAAATGAACTTGCCGTCTCGGCATTTACCGCCACCAACACGGCGACTGCGGCTGCCGCCCTCACCTGGATGGTCATTGAATGGCTTGTTGCGGGAAAGCCCACGGTCCTCGGTGTTGCAACCGGTGCTGTAGCCGGGCTTGTAGCCATTACGCCGGCATCCGGATTTGTCGGTCCGCTCTCCTCGATCGCCATCGGCATGATGGTCGGAGCCGGGTGCTTTATATCGGTGACGGTTATCAAAGGAAAACTCGGCTACGACGACAGCCTCGATGCTTTCGGCGTCCACGGCGTCGGCGGCATGATCGGCGCCCTTGCAACCGGACTCTTCGCCTCCAAGGCAGTCAATGCGGGCGGCAACAACGGACTCTTCTTCGGGAATCCTGCCCAACTCGGCATTCAGGCAATTGCCGTTCTCGCCGTGGTTGCCTATGCCGTCATTATGACTACCATTCTGCTCGCGATTCTCAAAGCCGTCATGGGCCTGAGAGTCAGCAGCGAAGAGGAAACGATGGGACTGGACCATACCCAGCACAAGGAAAGTGCCTACACCATCTTAGACTGAGGAGAAAATCATGAAATTGGTTATTGCCGTTATTCAGCCCCATAAGCTCGATGCCGTACTCCATGCACTGGACAGCAAGGAGATATTCCTGAAAACCGTCAGTAACGTTCTCGGCTGCGGACGGCAGAAGGGGGAATCGGAAGTCTATCGGGGAGTTCGCGAGGCCGGGAACCTGATTAAAAAAGTCAGGCTGGAAATTGCCGTCAACGACGACTACCTTGCCGTAACCCTGGAGGCGATTACCTCTGCCGCTAAAACCGGAAAAATCGGCGACGGAAAAATTTTCGTCCTCGATCTCGCCGAATGCATTCGCATCCGTACCGGAGAGACGGGATCGGTTGCAATAGGTTAAGGATCTGCGCGCTTTTATCACGGGAGGCGTAAGCACCGGCTTACGCCTCCCGTGATTTTTTTGAGAGATATCTCCTTTTGTTGACTTTAGAACATGGTGCCCATTTTCTTTTATTCCTTCATCCTAATCCGATGGCCTCCTGATAGCAAATAGTTTTCTTCGGCATTAGTAGTGGCTTTTGATCTTTTTCGCAGAGGCCTCGTGGATCCCCGCCGGACCTCACCCCCTGGCCCCCTCTCCCACGAGGAGAGGGGGAATCCGCCATGGAATCCTGCAGCAATGCCATAGAATGGTTAATGCTTCTATTTGGCAATAGAGTTTACGCTATGTCTATCCCCTCTCCTTTCGGGAGAGGGGTGGCCGGTTTCGGCCGGGGTGAGGTCGGTGACCCGGCTCAGCCATCCAAATGAATTTGAAGTTTCCTTTGCCTTTGCCTTTGCTTTTAGATTCCGGCTCAGCCCATCCAAAAGAATTTGGTTTGTTTTTGCATTCCGGTCAGATACATTATTGTCGATTTCTTACACTCAAATTGTATCAATTAATTATTTTAGTTGAAACCATTTTTTCCGCATTTCACCTCCAGGTCCGAAAGGGTAATTTTCATGATCAACGGCAGCGATACCGGGTTTGTCCTCATTTCCTCGGCGCTCGTCATGCTTATGACCGCGCCCGGACTCGCCTTTTTTTATGGCGGGCTCGTTCGACGAAAAAATGTGCTCTCGACCATGATGCAATCTTTTTTCCTTCTCTGCCTGCTCAGTGTCCAATGGGTATTGGTCGGCTACTCGCTCGCCTTCGGACCCGATATCCATCACGTCATCGGCAGCCTCGCCTGGATCGGGCTGCAGGGCGTTACCATGGCGCCGAATCCCGACTATGCGGCTACCATTCCGCACCTGCTCTTTGTAACATTTCAGATGATGTTTGCGGTCATTACGCCTGCGCTCATTACCGGTGCCTTTGCGGAGCGGATGAAGTTTCTCTCCTTTGCCCTGTTCAGCCTGCTCTGGGCAACCTTTGTATACGATCCGGTCTGTCACTGGGTCTGGGGGGCCGGCGGCTGGCTCAAGCTGCGCGGCGTGATTGATTTTGCCGGCGGCTCCGTCGTGCATATCACCTCCGGCGTATCGGCACTGGCCGCGGCCGTCATGCTTGGCAAAAGAAGAGGGTTCCCTGCTGCGCATATCCCGCCGCACAATATGACCTATGTGCTTCTCGGGGCTTCGCTCCTCTGGTTCGGCTGGTTTGGCTTCAATGCGGGGAGCGCTCTCGGGGCCAATGAGATCGCCGTTTCTGCATTTCTCGTCACCAATACCGCAGCTGCCGTCGCCGGACTCACCTGGCTTGCCCTCGAGTGGTTTTCAGCAGGAAAGCCGACGGTGCTCGGCGCCGCCACCGGAGCGGTTGCCGGTCTCGCCACCATCACCCCCGCCTCGGGCTATGTCTCGGTTGCATCGGCAATGGCAATCGGCATTCTTGCGGCACTCATCTGCTATGCGGCCGTTGTCTTCGTCAAACAAAAGTTTACTTATGACGACAGCCTCGATGCCTTCGGTGTCCATGGCGTCGGAGGAATGGTCGGCATGCTCGCAACAGGAATATTCGCCCGGAAATTCATCAATCCTGCGGGGAACGACGGCCTCCTGACCGGAAATTTCGCATTTTTCGGGCAGCAGGCCCTGGCAGTCGGCGTCGTCATCATTTACTCGGTTGGGGCCACGTTCATTCTTCTCAAGCTGGTCGACCTGCTCTGCGGGCTTCGCGTCAATGATGAGGATGAGGTCATAGGACTCGACCATACCCAGCATCGCGAGAGCGCCTATACGCTGCTCGATTAAGCTGACAGCGACCCGTACCCATGGATCGGACGGAAATCAAACGAGAACCTTCATTCGGGAGAAACCTATGAAATTAGTCATTGCGATTATTCAGCCGCACAAGCTCGATGCCGTCATGCATGCCCTTGACGAGAAAGAAATATACCTGAAAACCGTAAGCACGGTGCTCGGGTGCGGAAGGCAGAAGGGCATATCGGAGGTATACCGGGGCGTGCGTGAGGTTGGAAACCTGATCAAAAAGGTCCGTCTTGAAATCGCGGTAAACGACAATTTTCTCGATCAGACCGTCGCGGCAATACGAAATGCAGCGCAGAGCGGGAAGATCGGCGACGGGAAGATATTTGTTCTGGACCTTGCGGATTGCGTCAGGATCCGCACCGGCGAACGGGGCAACGAGGCGATCGGGTAAGATTCGGTAGAAGCGTAAATGCGGGAAAGAATTTAATTCTTTTGATTTTACGCTTCTACACTTTTTAGAATCCCTCTCCCATTGTCCAGATCTGCCGGTCGAAGCCGGGAACGTGCAGATCGAGACGAACGCCCTGGGGCGTCGTACTCCATACATAAAGAAAATCAGTTTCCTTGAATCCAAGCGGCGTTCGATAGCGGCTGACCTCCCGTTCAAAGGGCGAGGCGCCGATTTGCTTTGACAATATAAGAAGACGTCCGGGGTGCCGGGCTTCAAAGAGGTTACGTTCCTTGAGGGAATATACTGCAGATTTTGCCCGATAGGTCGTGGCGACAGCGTCCTTCCACAGCTCATAGCCATGACCAGGACCGGACACCATCCAGCGCTTAAATTGTAAGCCGTAAAGCCCGAGGGCGAGGATAAGCAGCGGAATGAACACTTTCGTTTTCTTAAGGCGAAGGAGATTCCAGAAGAATTCCGCAGCAATGAAATTAATCACCAAGCTCAATAGAGTATCGAACACATCATTGTGAAAAGTAAACCTGAAAAGGTTCAGGAAGAATGCTGCAACGAGAATCACCGCATAGCTCAGGTAACGAACCTTCCGAAGCGGGAGAAATCGAAAGAAAAGGAAGGAAACGGGAATAATAAGAAAGGGGGCAGCCCATAGGAGAACCGCTGGAAGCATGATTATTCACCTCTCGATGATGGAATCGTCCCTAAAATACATCACGTAGAGGGCTCAGGGTGGGAAGCCGGGGTGAGGATCACTGACAAAGGGAATTGCGCCTCGGGAATTTACCGTCCGCTCAGCCGGATGTCGTTGTTGTTTCCTTCCCAGAATTTCCTGAAATCGGCTGCGTATTTATCGATCCATTCGCAGTAGATATCATTCAGGGAGCGGTCCTGGAGCGGGTCGTGCTGGAGCTGAATTCCCAGGTACCATTTGTATTTCTCCATTTCCCGGATTTCCGCCTCGATGCTCGCGCGAATATCTTCCCCGGGTTTTCCAGGGGAGGAGGGGGAGGCAACACCCTCGGATTGGATTTGGTGTTCGCTCATAATGGCGCCAGACAGGTGCATACGAAAATTTTTCACCCCTTCCCGTTTTACCGCGTGGGTTCTCCGGCATCCGGAAGCGGAGCTGCAGGATCTCCAGGAACCGACGGAGCCGCGGCAAAGCGTGCATCATGAAAATCTAAATAATTTTAATATAATTCATTCCCCATCAATTATTACTTTTTACGAGCCTCAGCTTTTCTCCTTTTTTGGGACTCCGGTTGGATGGATTCTTTATCGCTTCCCGCTCTGAGGCACGAAACTTTGCCACTATTAGTAATCGTACTTTCCGCCAAACACCATTTCAAGTACGCATCCGGGTATCGCTGAATCGGGCCAGGCAAGCCACGAAGCATCCTGAACACCATATCGGCAGAAGCCGCGAAACTACGGTTCGACAGTTTCCGGGTTGAATGTTATAATAGGTGCTCAGAGGAACCGACCGATTTCCCGGTCACAGTTTTCCCCGGGTTCAATAAGGCACGACGCGGAGGGCCATATTATGGATGCACTGATTCAAGAGAAAATAGGCGGAATCGATGAAATTCCCTCGTTGCCCATTGTCGCGACCCGCGTCATGGCGCTCATGAAAGACCGGGACATCGATCTCAAGGAGATCTCCAAGGCGATCATGAACGATCCGGCGCTGACGCTCCGGGTTATCCGGCTCGCCAACTCCGCATACTACGGGCTTTCCACCCAGGTAACGTCCGTCAATCACGCCGTGGTCATGCTCGGGGTCAATACGATGTACAATATCATTCTCGGCCTGAGCGTCATACGATCGTTTCGCATCGGCAGGAGCCGCTGGTTCGATCCCGACCTTTTCTGGCAGCACTGCATGGCCTGTGCTCTTCTCGCAAGAAATCTTTCGGATTATTATACCTATGATCAACCCGGTACGAGCTTCGTGTGCGGGTTGACCCATGACATCGGCAGGCTGGTCTTCGTGCAGTTTCTGCACCATGAGTTCATCGCCGCATCGGAACGCGCCCATGCCACCGGTTGCTCGCTGCGACAAGCCGAGGTCGATATCATCGGGTTCGACCATGCGGCAACCGGTGCCTGGCTCGCCCGGCGATGGGGCCTCCCCGAGCCGCTCATAACCGGCATCGAATTCCACCACAATCTCGCCGGCATCCCGGAAAATCTCGCCGAATACGCCACCCTTGCCAAAATCGTTGCAGCAGCGAATGCCATCTGCATCCAGCAGGACCTCGGCGACAGCGGTGAAAGTGAAATTGAGGTTTCTCCGGAGGATATCGTGCCCCAGTCGTATGGGATCGATATTAAAGAGTTCGCCGCATCGGCAAATGATGAGATAACCCTGACGATGAAATTGTGGTTTCCGGAGTAACTCGATAAAGCGGTGAAAGAGTAATAAGATAGAGATCAATTGATGGTTCGGAATACTAATCAAGTCATAAGTAAGTTCTCCGGCAACAAACCGTTCGCCCTGAACCTGTCGAAGGGTGAGCAATAATGGCAAGCCGTTCATGGTTCGACAAGCTCACCACGAACGGATGGCTGAGCCTGTTTCCAAAAACATAAGAAAATTCAAATTCTTCTGGATGGCTGAGCCGGGTCACCNNCCCGAAAGGAGAGGGGATAGACATAGCGTAAACTCTATTGCCAAATAGAAGCATTAACCATTCTATGGCATTGCTGCAGGATTCCATGGCGGATTCCCCCTCTCCTCGTGGGAGAGGGGGCCAGGGGGTGAGGTCAGGCGGGGGACCCACAAGCCCTCTGCGAAAAGAATTTGAATCCATCAATGTCGCAATGAGAGGGTTGATTTCAGCAGAAAAGCTTTAACTGAAAATTCACCTCTCCGGGCGGAGAGGTCCGGCCGCTTNNCGCTTTGGGCCGGGGTGAGGTCAAAAGCATGCAAATTGAAGCTCCCCGAAGCAGCCTGCCATGCGCTCGCTGTGCCTGTTCAAAAGCACCTGGGTCGGAGACCGAGGCCACCCGGTTTTGAAGAAAGGATGAAGGATAAAGGCGGAAGGATGAAGAAAGATTTTAATTCAGCATCAACATCAAAACCAAAGGGCGACCGCAGGTCGCCCCTACAATTTCTTTTGCGTGTTTTCTACCTAATGTGAGCGTTGCGGGAGTACGAGGGCGCCTGCTAAGCGTAAGCGAGGCAGGCATCGCCGCAAGGTTTGGACTTTTTTGCTTTTATAACACCTCTCACTTCAGGAGAGGTCCGGCAGCTTTGGGCCGGAGTGAGGTAAGGGGTGTGCCAAAGACCCCTCAAGCCCTGCTTTGCGGGCGCGGAGGCTTTAGGCCAGGGGGAACCGCCTGAGCGGTTCCCCCACCAAAAGCAGTATCCTATGACTTACTAATTACGCCTTACCCGCACTCCCGAGCACATGCTCGTTCTTATCAATCATCATTTTGACCAGTTCATCGCGCGCCGGCCCGAGGTACTTCCGCGGATCGAATTCTTCCGGCTTTTCCGCAAGCACCTTACGAACGATGGCGGTAAGAACCAGGCGCCCGTCGGAATCGATGTTGATCTTGCAGACCGCCGACTTTGCCGCACGGCGCAGCTGCTCGGCCGGGATACCGACGGCTGCCTTCATCTTGCCGCCGAAGGTGTTGATGATATTGACATATTCGGGCAATACCGAGCTTGAACCGTGGAGCACAATGGGGAAGCCGGGAATGCGGTGTTCGATCTCTTCGAGAATGTCGAAGCGCAGCGGCGGCGGCACGAGAATACCGGTGACGGGATCCTTGGTGCACTGCTCCGGTTTGAATTTGTAGGCGCCATGCGAGGTTCCGATGGAAATGGCAAGCGAGTCGACGCCGGTCTTCTTGACGAAATCTTCGACCTGCTCGGGCTGCGTATAGATGCCCTTAGCCGCGACAACGTCATCTTCGATGCCGGCCAGGACGCCGAGTTCGCCCTCGACCGTTACGTCGTACTTATGGGCGTATTCGACGACCTTTTTGGTCAGCTCGACGTTTTTATCGTAAGGGTGCGCCGAACCGTCGATCATGACCGACGAGAAACCGCTCTCGATGCAGGAAACGCACAGTTCAAAAGTATCGCCATGATCCAGATGGAGGGTGACCGGAATATTCCATCCCGCATCCCTGGCCATTTGAACTGCTCCCTGCCCCATGTACCGGAGCAGCGTTGCATTGGCGTACTTGCGTGCGCCGCTTGATACCTGAATGATAACCGGTGAATTGGACTTGCCGCAGGCGGTCATGATCGACTGAAGCTGTTCCATGTTGTTGAAGTTATAGGCGGGAATTGCATAGCCGCCCGCAACTGCCTTCTTGAACATTTCACGGGTGTTGACAAATCCGAGGTCCTTGTAGCTGACTGCCATAATCCATCCTTTCGCTGTAGTTCGTATATCGAAATGGTACCTGAGGCTTCTCAAATTGATTAAAACCGCCATTCATGGCGGGCATCCGGACTATGAACGGAAATTTCAGAGGTGCCAATGTGACGTTTTGCAATGTTCCGGAACCAAGGCGTTGAAATCTGCTGGTTCCGGAAGCTTTTGAAGTGATCCCGAAGGAGGCAGGAGAGATATACTGTTTACTGCTGGCCTTCGGCAGCGGCACTACTCTTATTATCCAATTCAGGGGCCTTGGAGTCAACCACAGGGCCGGCGGATCCCTTTTTCTGCTTACGGCGGCGTCGCACGGTTTCTGCACCGCCGATGCCGACGAGCTCGATGATCGCCATGGGCGCATTGTCGCCCTTCCGTATCCGTGTCTTCAAAATACGGGTATATCCGCCACTGCGATCCTTGAAAGAAGGACCGATTTCAACGAATAATTTACGAAGCACCGTTTCATCGTTGACCCGTCTCGCCGCCATGCGCCGCGATGCGAGGTCTCCCTTTTTAGCATACGTGATAAGCCGCTCGACAACGCTCCTGACCTCTTTTGCCTTAGGAACCGTCGTTTCAACCCGTTCCTTATCAAGAATGGAAACCGCCAGGTTGGAGAGCATGGCTTTGCGATGGCTTGAAGTCCTGCTGAGTTGCCGTCCAGTCGATAAATGACGCATTGTTTCTACCTTCTCTATGAACAGGCCTAGCGAGCGCATTCCCCGGAGTTTTCTCCGGGGTTAGCGAGCGCATTACAAATATTTCCTTACCTATGAAGATTCCCCGCAGCTTGCTGCGGAGAGCTTCTATGCTGCTGTTTCAGACCAGTTTTACAGGGAACTTTCCCGACCCATGATACCGTCGACATCCATGCCGAAGGAGAGCCCCAGATTACCCAGGACCTGATTGAGTTCCACAAGGGATTTCCTGCCGAAATTTTTGTATTTCAGCATATCGGCTTCCTGATTACGAATCAGGTCGGCCAGAGTATGAATGTTCGCTGCACGCAGGCAGTTGGCAGAGCGAACCGAAAGTTCCAGCTCATCAACCCGCATCTTAAGAAGCTGACGCTGCTTTTCAACCCGTTCATCGCGAACGATCAATTCAACCGGTTCGAGATCGCCTTCGAAATTGATGAATATTTCGACATGGTCGTGCAGCAGCTTCGCCGCGTACCCAAGCGCATCTTCCACGGATATGCTTCCATCGGTCCAGACGTTCATGATTATTTTATCGAGGTCGGTTCGCTGGCCGATTCGCGTATTTTCAACGACATAGTTGATTTTAGTTACCGGCGAGAAAATGGCGTCGATGGGAATGGAGCCCACCGGATCTTCTTCACGGCGGTTCTGCTCAGCGGCCACATAGCCGCGACCCGCCGTTACCCGCATTTCAATTTTCAGTTTCGCATCGGCATTGATGGTCGCAATATGCAGATCGGGGTTCAGGATAACGACATCGGGATTCTTCTCGATATCCGACGCCTTCACCTCTCCCTCGCCGCTCACTTCGAGCCGGAGCGTTGTTTCTTCTTCGGCAAGGAGGGACAGGCGGATCTGCTTGATATTCAGGATTATATCGACCACATCTTCAACGACGCCGTCGATGGTGGAATATTCGTGCTGGACACCCTCGATCCGGACCGATACGACTGCAGCTCCCTGCAGCGAAGACAGCATTATCCTCCGCAAGGCATTACCGATCGTATGACCCCATCCGCGTTCAAGCGGTTCCACGATGATGCGCCCGAAATTCGGGAGAGCCTCAGGATTCTCGATCTGGATGCCTTTCGGCATCATCAAACTTTTCCATTTCATTGTATCGCCTATCTCCCTTACCGTGAATAGAGTTCCACGACGAGCTGTTCCTGTACATTAACAGCCATGGACGACCGTTCCGGCACTCTGATAACGGTTCCTTCAAGCTTCACTTTATCCACAGACAACCAATCGGGAATATCCTTGGCATTCTTCAATGCACTATGGATCGTCTGGATATTCCGGCTCTTTTCCCGCACCGCGATAACATCGCCCGCCTTGGCCTGAAAGGTCGGCAGCGATACCTTCTTGCCGGCCACAAGGAAGTGCCCATGACGCACGAGTAACCTCGCACATGACCGGGAGGGTGCAAACCCAAGACGGTAAATGATATTATCGAGCCGCAGTTCAAGAATCTGCAGCAACCGCTCGCCGGTTACACCTTCGGCCTTGCTGGCCGATGAGAAATAACGGGCAAACTGGCGCTCCATTACTCCGTAAATGCGACGGATCTTCTGCTTTTCGCGGAGCTGGGCGTTATATTCAGTCGAACTGCGGCGACGCTTGGTAGTACGAAGTCCTGGCGGAAACGGCCGACGGTCCATGGCGCATTTCTCGGAATTGCATCGCTCTCCCCGCAGCACGAGCTTTACCCCTTCGCGGCGGCATAATTTACAACGTGGTCCATGATAAACAGCCATGTGCTCTCCTCAAACCTTTCGATACTTGCTCTGTCGGATATTTCATATCCGGATTCGCCTCGCAGGGAGGCATGTTCGACCCGTTACACTCTCCGCCGCTTCGGGGGCCTGCAACCGTTATGCGGAATCGCCGTAAAATCCTTGATAGCCGATACTTTTATCCCTGCCGCTGCAAGCGACCTGATTGCGCCCTCGCGACCGTTACCCGCTCCCTTGAGATGTACTTCGACACGCCGGACACCGGCGTCGTAAGCGAGCTTTCCGACCACTTCAGCCGCAATGCCGGCCGCATAGGGTGTGCTTTTGCGCGACCCTTTGAATCCAGCCTTTCCCGGCGTATGCCAGGCAATGATATTACCCTTTGTGTCGGTAATATTAATGAGGGTATTGTTAAAGGTCGCCCGAATATGCGCGATACCTTCACTGGCAGCCCTCTTCTTCGGCTTCTTTGCCGTCGGTGCTGCAGCTGCGGCAGCCGTGTCGGTTGCCGCAGCAGTTTCCTTTGGTTGTGTTTCTTTTTCCATTCGTGCCTCTTGTATGGTTACCTTTTATTTACCCTTTGGACGGTGCTTTTTTCTTGTTTGCAATGGTCTTCCGGGGACCCTTGCGCGTTCGCGCATTGGTTCGCGTCCGCTGTCCGCGGACCGGCAGACTTTTGCGATGCCGGATCCCACGATAACAGCCGATATCCATCAACCGCTTGATATTCATGCGGACGGCGCTTCGCAGGGCGCCTTCCGTCTGATACTCGCTATCGATAATGCGACGGATATGATCGAGATCTTCTTCCGAAAGGTCTTTTACCTTTGTATTGAAATCGATTTTCGCCTTGGTGAGAATCGCCTGAGCCGATGATCTTCCAATGCCGAAAACATAGGTAAGTGCTATTTCGCTTCGCTTATTGTTCGGTATTTCGACGCCTGCCACGCGGGCCATATACTGCCTCCTTAATAAGTAACCGTCGTAAGGGTCCTCAAGACCCCTATCCCTGCCGCTGCTTGTGCTTGGGATTCTTTGCACAAATAACCCGGACAATGCCCCTGCGCCGGATGACCTTACACCCATTACATAATTTTTTTACCGATGCACGAACCTTCACGCTGTATCCCCTTGCTATTTGTAACGATAAACGATTCTTCCCCGCGTCAAGTCGTAGGGAGAGAGCTCCACCAGGACTTTGTCTCCGGGCAGAATCCGGATGTAATTCATTCTCATTTTTCCGGAAATATGCGCCATGATCTCATGCTTGCCTTCCAGCATTACCCGGAAACTCGCATTAGGCAATGTTTCGAGTATACTGCCCTCAACCTGTATCGAATCCTGTTTTGCCATAGCTTTCGACCAGGAGGTCAGTACCCGAATCTCCTGCTTCGTAAACGGCCTTTCTTCATAAAACCCTCATAGTTACGCATCTGGAGGTGTGACTCCAGCTGCACCAGGGTATCGAGCGCAACCCCGACAACGATGAGCACGCTCGTACCACCGAAATAAAAATTGACCTTGAACCCACCCATAATCAAGAAGGGCACGATCGAAATGAACGCGAGAAAAATCGATCCCGGCAACGTAATTCTCGTCAGAACATTGTCGAGATATTGGGCGGTATTTTTCCCCGGCCTGATCCCCGGGATAAAGCCGCCCGAACGCTTAAGGTTATCCGCAATATCGATCGGGTTGAAAACAATAGCCGTGTAAAAATACGTGAAAAACACGATCAGAAGTGCATAGATTCCATTATACAGCGGACCGGTTGCCGAAAAAAGGCGCATCATCTCGTCCGCAGCTTCGGAATCCGGAAAAAAACTGCGTATCATGCTGGGAAAGGTGATGATCGAAGAGGCGAAAATAATAGGAATAACGCCGGCCATATTGAGTCGCAAGGGCAGCACGGTATTCTGACCCGCATACATCTTGATACCGACGACCTTCTTTGGCGTCTGGATCGGTATCCTGCGCATTGCCTGGGTCATGAGAACGATAAAGCCGGTCATGGCGACGACCACCACCAGAAGGAGGAGTTCGACAAACACATTTCTGCTGCCGGCAAAAAGCTGCTGCACCTCGGCGATAACCGCATCGGGCAGGCGTGCAACAATGCCTATGAAGATAATAAGCGAAATCCCGTTTCCGATGCCGCGATTGGTAATCTGTTCCCCGAGCCACATGATGAGAATAGTTCCGGTCGTAAGACTTATCGCGGTAATAATGGTAAACTTGATCCCCATGAGCGCCGGCGAAACCGCATGCAGGCCGGTGGAAGGAGAGACGATGCTTTGCAGGAAAACGCTGATCCCGAGCGCCTGGATGATGGCAAGCAGCACGGTACCGTAGCGGGTATATTGCGTAATCTTCTTGCGGCCTTCGGCCCCTTCCTTCTGCAATTTATGGATAGTCGGAAAGACCGATCCCATGAGCTGCAAAATAATGGAAGCGCTGATGTACGGCATAATCCCGAGAGCAAACACCGTCACCCGCTTAAAGGCGCCCCCCACGAACATATCGTATAAGCCGAACAGCGAATTCGCGTTCTGCGAGAAAAAATCCGCAAGCACGCGCGGATCGATACCCGGCGTCGGAACATGTCCGCCCACACGGTAAACGAACACTATTCCCAGAGTAAATAGAACACGCTTCCGTAGTTCGGGAATCCGAAATACATTCTGAAAGGTTTCTAAAAACGTCTTCAGGTTTTCAACCACGGCCCGTGACCTCGACTTTACCTTTGGCTTTTTCGATTTTTTCCTTCGCACCCTTTGAACAAGCCTGGACCTTGATGATCAGCGCTTTGGCAATTTCGCCATTGCCGAGAATTTTAACCGGTCGATCAAGATCATTGATGATTCCGCTCTCATACAGCAGTTCCGGCGTAATTTCGCTTCCTTCAAATTCGAAATCAGCGAGATCACCCACATTGAGAATTTGGAATTTGACCGTCGACGGGCTGTTAAAGCCCCGTTTCGGAAGGCGGCGTGTCAAAGGCGTCTGGCCTCCCTCGAAGTACGGCTTTTTCTTGTTCCCGCTCCGCTGGCGATCGCCGTTGAGACCCTTCCCTGCCGTGCTGCCCCTGCCGCTGCCGGTACCGCGACCGATTCTTCGTTTCTGCCTGTTGGACCCTGCGGCCGGTACAAGTTCATTCAATTTCATTGGTTGCTGCCTCTCTCCTTGACTTCCTAAACTTATTCGACCGTAGTTTCCGGAGCCCGGTTATCTGCAACGGTGGCATCCTCGACGACATTATCACCGGCTTTGGCCTCTTCAACTGCAGGTTTTTCGGTGACAGCTTCAGCTGCGGCAGGTTTTCCGACCGTAGCTTTACGGATATCAGCTTCCCCGGCAATAACCTCTTCGACCTTGACCAGGTGTTGAACCGCCCCGATCATGCCGCGCAGGACCGGCGAATCCGGATGGATGACCGATGCATGCATTTTCTTCAGCCCGAGCGCCTTAATGGTCCGCTTCTGTGCTATGAGTTTGCCGATCCCGCTTCGGATCTGCGTAATTTTCAGCATTTTATCCATGGTACGACGATCTCCCCGCCCTATTTGTCCTCGGAAGCGATCTGGCGCAACTTCCGAATCTGGTCCCTGGTTTTTAGACGAACCAGACCGTCGAGCGTCGCCTTGACGACGTTATGCGGATTGGTTGTTTTTAAACATTTCGTAAGAACGTCGTGGATTCCCGCCAGTTCGAGTACCGCGCGGGCCGCTCCCCCTGCTATGACCCCGGTTCCGGGCGCCGCCGGCTTGAGAATTATCCGGGCTGCACCGAAGTGGCCGATGATCTCATGGGGGATGGTGGCGTTGACAATGCTCACCGTTACAACGTTCTTTTTTGCATTTTCTACGGCTTTCCGGATTGCTTCGCTGACGTCGTTCGCCTTGCCCATGCCGATACCGACATGCGCATTGCTGTCACCGACCGCAACGAGGGCGTTAAATCCAAACCGCCGGCCGCCTTTGACGACTTTGGCGACTCGATTGACCGCTACAAGGCGGTCGACCAGCTGCGATTCACCTTCGTTTGTTTTAATTGCTTCTTTATTCAACCCGAAAACCCCTTTCGCTGCTTAAAAAACGAGCCCCTTGCTGCGCGCGGCATCGGCCAGAATTTTCACCCGGCCATGATAGAGATACCCTTTTCTATCGAAAACCACTTTTTCCACGCCCTTCTCCCTGGCTTTTTCCGCGAGAAGTTCGCCTACGACCTTGGAAATCGCGCTTTTATTCTTCGCCTCCAGCCCGGCAATCCTGGCAGAGAACTCCTTGCCGACACTGCCGACCTGAACGATGGTTGTACCCTTAGCATCGTCAACCAGCTGGGCATAGATGTGATTGAGGCTTCGACGAACGCACAACCGCGGCCTCTCCGTTGTCCCGAAAATCTTTTTACGAACCCGGGCGGCACGGCGATGACGGCTTAAACTCGAACTCTTTGAACCATTCATGACTATCGCTCCATTAAACCATTATTTACCGGCTATTTTTCCAGCTTTCCTGCGGACATGCTCTCCGAGGTATCTGATTCCTTTGCCCTTATAGGGTTCCGGTTTCCGGATTTTCCTTATTTCGGAGGCCGTTTGACCGACGAGTTCCTTATCGATCCCGTCAATAACGACCCTCGTCTGATTCTCAACAGTGAAGGTTATCCCCTGGGGTGCCTTGAAAAGGCGGGTGCTGGAATACCCTGCAGCAACCTGCAGGTCCTTGCCCTTGACCTCGGCCTTAAAGCCGACTCCGTGAATTTCGAGTTCCCGGCGGTACCCCTTACTCACGCCGATGATGATATTGAATACCAGCATGCGGTTGAGCCCCCACAGGGCCTTTACCGTATCGCCTTCGGCGGCAGGGGTAAAATGGATCCTGCCGTCCTTCACTTCCGCCTTTATTTCGGGCGGCAGCACGCGACTGACAGTACCTTTGGCGCCCTTGATTTCGAGCCGCTGTCCATCAAGCTTGACCTGCACTCCCGAAGGAATGTCAACCGGGATTTTTCCTAATCGCGACAAGATAGCTCCTTTTTTTCCTATTCGACGAAACGAATCTACCAGATCATGCCGATGACTTCACCGCCGACATGCTGTTCACGAGCCTGACGGTCGGTCAATAATCCGCGCGAGGTCGAAACGATGGCAATGCCGAGACCCCCGAGCACTTTGGGGACCGATTGGACACCGCGGTAGACCTTTCTACCGGGCACACTGATTTTCTTCAGACCTTGAATTGCGTTCTGCTGCTCCTCGTCGTACTTGAGCAATATTTTAATCACGCCCTGCCTGCCGTCGTCGACAAACGCATATTTGCTGATGAAATGATTCTCAAAGAGAATCCGCGTGATTTCCTTCTTGATATTCGTTGCGGGAATATCTACGGTACGCTTCCGTGCCTTGATCGCATTCCTGATCCGCGTGAACATGTCGGATATCTGATCTGTCAACATTTGCTTTGCTGCCCCTTGATCAAAATGATATACGGTGAACGCACCCTACCAGCTCGCCTTGACGATCCCGGGTATTTCCCCCTTGAGCGCCAGCTGACGGAAACAAATCCTGCAGAGTCCGAAATCCCGGTAAAATCCACGGGCTCGTCCGCATCGTCTGCATCGGTTATACCGGCGGGTCGAAAATTTCGGCTTCTCCCTGCATTTATTGATCATTGCTTTTCGTGCCACGTCAAATCTCCTTGCGACTACTGTTTGCGGAACGGCATGCCCATCTCTTCGAGAAGGGCAAGGCACTCTTCATTGTTTTTTGCGGTGGTGCAAATAGTTATGTCCATGCCGCTGATACGCGACACCTTGTCGCGGTCGATTTCCAAGAATACGATCTGTTCCTTTACGCCAAGGGTATAGTTCCCCTGCCCGTCGAAGGATTTTCGCGAGAGACCGCGGAAATCCCGGATTCGCGGAATCGCAACCGCTACCAGCCGATCGAAAAACTCCCACATTTTGTCGCCGCGGAGCGTTACCTTACAGCCGATGGGCTGGTTTTCCCGCAGTTTGAAATTTGAAATAGCCTTCCGGGCACGCGTTACCATGGGTTTCTGTCCGGAAATGTCACGCAGACAAGCGACTGCTTCGTCAATCAGCTTTGCTTCGGTAATGGCATCGCCCACACCCATATTGATGGCGATCTTCTCAAGCGTCGGCACCTGCATGACGTTGGTGCAGCCGAGACGCTCCTTAAGCGCCGGTACAACTTTCTCCCGGAAGCGAATCCGCATACGCGGAGTAAGCCGCGGCTCATTGACCGCTTCGATCGTTTCCTTCTTCTTTTCCTTGGTCTTAGCCACTAGATCGTCTCCTTCGCTCTCTTCGAAAAGCGCACCCGTTTGCCGCCTTCGAGGATGCTGACCCCGGTCTTCGTCGGCTTCCCGGTTTTGGGACACATAAGCATCAGGTTCGAAAGCTGGAGAGGGGCCTCTTTCTGCACGATGCCGCCCTGCTGGTTCGTCCGGTTCGGCTTCGTGTGCCGCTTGACAATATTCAACCCTTCAACGAGCGCCCGGTTCTTCTCCGGAAACACTTTGATGATTTTCCCGGTTTTCCCCTTGAACTCGCCAGTAATGACCTGTACGGAATCGTTTTTTCTTAATCGGAACGACATTTACATCCTCCTCACCGGTTACAGCACCTCAGGCGCGAGCGATACAATGCGCATGAATTTTTTTTCTCGCAGCTCCCGGGCTACCGGGCCGAAAATACGGGTACCCCTCGGTTCCCCCGTATCGCTTATCAGGACGGCCGCATTATCGCTGAACCGGATATACGTCCCGTCCTTGCGTCCGTACTCCTTGGCGGTTCGTACAATAACCGCCCTGAGGACGGTACCCTTTTTTACGGCGCTCGTCGGCAGGGCATCTTTGACCGATACAACAATGATGTCCCCTATGCGCGCATACCGCCTCCGCGTCCCGCCGAGAACCCGGATGCACATAACCCGCTTCGCACCGGAATTATCGGCAACGTTGAGATGCGTTTGAACTTGAATCATAGTAGTGTTACCTTATCTCGCAAGTGAATTTTACTTGGCGCGTTCGACGATCGTCGCGACCCGCCACCGCTTCGTTTTCGACAGGGGCCGCGTTTCCACGATCTTCACCCGGTCGCCGATGCGGCACTCGTCCTTCTCGTCGTGTGCAACATATTTCGTCGTGTCACGGACAATGCGCCCATAGGTCGCGTGAACGAAATTCCGTTCTACGCTCACCACGACGGTCTTATCCATTTTATCGCTGACGACCGTTCCCACTCTTTCTTTTCGCTGTCCTCGTTCAGTCATTCCATGCCCTCATGTGCAAGTTACACAACTATTTTGTCGCAGCGGAGGCCGCCGCTTCGGCTTTCTTTTCGGCCAGGATGGTCTTCGTCCGCCCGATGGCGCGCCGCACCACGCGCAACTGCAGCGCGTTGGCAAGCTGACCCATCTTCGCCTGAAACCGGAGGTTAAAAAGCTCCTCCTCGAGATCAAGCACTTTTTTTTCGAGCTCCTCCGGCGAATTGCCTCTAAGCTCCTGAGTTTTACGCATGATAAAAAATCCTTATCGTTCAGTTTCTATGAATCGGGCCTTGATCGGCAGCTTCTGGGCCGCAAGTTCGAGTGCTTCCCTGGCCACCTCCGGTTTTACCCCGGACATTTCAAACATGACGGTCCCGGGCCGTACCACCGCTACCCAGCCTTCCGGTGTTCCCTTCCCTTTACCCATACGCGATTCCGCAGGATGTTTGGTATAGGGTTTATCCGGGAAAATCCGGATCCAGATCTTGCCCCCGCGTTTGATGAACCGGGTCATCGCGATACGCGCTGCCTCGATATGCCTGCTGTCTATCCATCCCGGCTGCAGCGACTGAAGGCCGAATTCTCCGAAATCAACCTTATTGCATCGCGTCGCCAGGCCGTTCATGCGTCCGCGCTGCGTTTTTCTCCACTTAACCTTCTTCGGTGCAAGCATCTATTTTCTCCTATGCAGCCACGGGCTCGCCCGTTTTCACGGGTGTTTTTTCGGCCCTCGTAATTACTTCACCTTTACAAATCCATACCTTCACGCCGACAGTCCCGTAAGTCGTGTGGGCGGTCGCTGTGGCATAATCGATATCCGCACGAAGCGTATGCAGCGGCACCCGGCCCTCCTTGAACGTCTCGGTGCGGGCAATTTCAGCCCCGTTGAGCCGGCCTGCGACCGTAATTTTAGTGCCTTCCGCGCCCATGCGCATGGCAGTCTGAATCGCCTTCTTTGAAGCTTTCTTATAGGAAACCCGTTTTTCCACCTGCCGGGCAATATTGTCGGCTACAAGCTGGGAATCCATTTCGCTCTTCTTTACTTCACGAATATTTATCTGGATGTCTTTCTGGGTCAGGTGCTGCAACTCACCTTTGAGCCGCTCGACCTCCTCGCCCTTCTTGCCGATGACAATGCCCGGGCGTGAGGTATGAATACTGACGGTTACCCTTTTCGCGGTGCGCTCGATAACGATCAGCGATATGCCGCCGTGCTCCAGACGCTTTTTAAGATAATTCCGGATAAGCATATCTTCATAGAGATAATCCGGAAACTTCTCCTTGGCGAACCAATTCGAACTCCAGGTTCGGGTGATCCCCAGACGTAAGCCGACCGGATTAGTTTTCTGACCCACGAGTCCTCCTGTTAATTACTGATGGTTACCGAAATATGGCACATGTGCTTGATAATGCGGGCCGCTCTGCCGTGAGCGCAGGGCCGGAATCTCTTGAGCACCGGTCCCTCTTCAACCTTGATCTCCGCAATGCGCAGCTCATCCACATCGATGGCCGCCTCGTTATGCTTGCTCTGCATATTTGCCACGGCCGATTTCAAGAGCTTGGCTACATCCACAGCCGCTTTCTGCGGCATGGTCATTTCCAGCAGCCCGAGAGCCGCGCTGACATTCTTGCCCCGTACCGCATCGACTACCAGGCGAGCTTTGCGCGGAGTCGACCGCAGATATTTGATTTTTGCCGTTGCTTCCACCATTCCTCCTTAATATTACTTCGCTGCCGACGGAGCAGCAGGCGCCGCAGATGCAGCAGCCGAGGCTCCGGATGACGGAATACCGCCGGATGAGGCAGTCCTGTCGGTTTTTCCTGAGCCGCTGTGAACGCGAAACGTCCGCGTCGGGGAAAATTCGCCGATCTTGTGGCCAACCATATTCTCGGTGACGTAGACGGGAATAAACTTGTTCCCGTTATTGACGGCAAACGTATGCCCTACAAACTCCGGAAGAATGGTGGAACGACGCGACCAGGTTTTAATAACCTTCTTCTGGCCGGTTCGGTTTGCATCATCAACTTTTTTCTGCAGATGCAGATCAACAAACGGACCTTTTTTTATTGACCGAGACATAGAATTTGTTCCCTCTGGCTTTCGCTACTTCGTTCTGCGTCGCACAATATACTTACTCGACAGTTTTCGTTTTTTTCTGGTCTTGAGCCCTTTGGCCTTCTGACCCCACGGCGAGACCGGATGATGCCAGCCGCCGCCGCCTTTTGATTTTCCCTCGCCTCCACCCATTGGATGGTCGACCGGATTCATGACCACACCGCGCACGGTCGGCCGGAATCCCATATGACGCTTTCGCCCCGCCGAACCGATCACCATCTTTTCATGGTCCCCGTTGGAAACCACACCGATGGTGGCCATGCAATTTTCCCGGACATTGCGTACTTCGCTGGACGGGAACTTCAACTGCACCATCTTATTCTCTTTTGCGATAATTTCCGCATACGCACCGGCGCTCCGGGCTATCTGCCCGCCCTTTCCTTCGAGAACTTCGATGTTGTGCACCTGGGTCCCGAGCGGAATATTCTTGAGCGGCATGCAGTTGCCTTCGAGAATCTCCGGATTATCACCTGCTATGATTTTCTGGCCGGCCTTCATGGTCGCCGTGGCCAAGATATACCGCCGTTCGCCGTCAATATACTTTATCAGGGCGATGAAGGCGCTGCGGTTAGGATCGTATTCGATCGTTTCAACGGTTCCCGAAATATTCTTCTTGTCACGAAGGTAATCGAGAATCCGGATGAACCGACGGGCTCCGCCCCCATGATGGCGCACCGTGATCCTGCCGTTACTGTTGCGACCGCTCGATCGCTTCTTGCTGACCAGGAGCGGCTTATACGGCTTATCGGTTGTCAGCTGCTCGAACGTATTGGTAGTCTTGTACCTTTGCACCGGCGTCAGCGGCCGGTACGATTTCATTCCCATGATTAAACCCCGTCTCTTCCTGAATGCAATTCTCTGCCGCGGTTATACTTCGCCGAATTTGGCGATCGTCTGACCTTTTTCAATCTTGACAATTGCTTTTTTCCAGTCGGACCGGTACCCGGCAAACCGGCCGGTCCGCTTTTCCTTGCCCTTGACCACCAAGGTATTGACAGATTCAACCGTGACCCCGAACAGCTTTTCGACGGCCTTCTTGATCTGCGGCTTGGTTGCCTTGCTCGCTACTTCAAAAACGTACTTGTTCTGCGTCGTACGCAGCAGCGTATTCTTTTCGGTAATGCTCGGATACCTGATGACCGAATGAAACGTGCTCATGCTAGCACCGCCTCTTCAAGCTTTCCTATGCACTGCTCGCTGCCGAAGATAATATTGTCACTGTCAAGTATATCCCAGGCATTGATTTCGGAAAGCGGTTTAATTTCCAGATTGGGGATATTCCGGCCGGCCAGATAGGCGGGACGGTTATTTCCCTCGGTAATGAGAAGGCTTCGCGTTCCGGAAAGCGGAAGCGCCTTGAGGAACATGAGCATTGCCTTCGTTTTAGGCGGCTCGAACGCAATGGCATCGATCACCATGATTTTATCTTCCTGCGCGCGGGCGGAGAGCGCTGCCGCGAGCGCTGCCTTGCGGAGCTGGCGCGGAATATGCGTCGTATGATCGCGGGGCTCAGGACCGTGTGCCTTGCCTCCGCGCGACCAGACCGGCGAAGTATTGGATCCGGCACGTGCACGACCGGTTCCCTTCTGGCGCCACGGCTTGCGACCGCCTCCCGACACCTCGGCACGCCCTTTGGCATTCGCCGTTCCCTGACGCTGATTCGCACGATATCCCTTGATCACCTGATAGAGCAGATGTTCCCTGACTTCTACGGCGAAAACGGAATCGGGCAGATCGATGTCACCCTTCACGTTTCCATCCTGTTGGTACAGTTTACTCTTCATGAACGATCACCTCTATCGGCTTTTTCTTGTTTACACTTCCTGATCATAACGATACCGCGGTTTGCCCCGGGCACCGCTCCCTTTATAAATACCAGCCCTGCCTCTTTATCGATACCGAATATTCCCACGTTTTTGGTCGTCACCCGGGCATTCCCGAGATGGCCGGACATCCGCAGGCCCTTGAAAACATGCGCCGGATAGGTGTTCGATCCGATGGACCCGTGTTCACGCACGTTGGTATTTCCGTGACTTTCACGACCGCGCATGAAATGGTGCCGCTTGATAACCCCGGCGAAACCACGGCCCTTCGAAACGCCGATCACATCGACAAGCTTTACGTTTTCGAACAATTCGGGCCCCACATTCGCTCCGGGCTGCACCGCTTCGTCCGCGCTGTCCAGTGCAAACTCCCTGATGACGCGGGTCGGCGTCGACCCCTGCTTCTTGCAATGACCGGCAACGGCTTTCGTTACTTTGCTTTCGGCAACGGCCCCAAAGCCGAGCTGCACCGCCGAGTAGCCGTCAACCGCCGTCGTCTTGACCTGATGAACGACGTTATTACCGACCTGGATCACGGTCACCGCAACCGACCTGCCGGTTTCCTTTTCAAAAAGCCGGGTCATCCCGATTTTTTTTCCTATCAAACCCTGCATAGATTCCTGCCTTCCACCGCTCGAAGCAGCACTGTTGCCGACCGACTAAGGGGCACCCGGTTATACCTTGATTTCAACATCCACGCCCGCCGGAAGATCCAGCTTCATAAGCGCGTCTACCGTCTGCGGCGTCGATTCAAGAATATCGATCAGCCGTTTATGAATTCGCGTTTCAAATTGCTCGCGCGACTTCTTATCGGCATGCACCGCCCGCAGGACCGTATAAATCGTTCTCTCCGTAGGAAGGGGAATGGGACCGGAAATCCGGGCACCCGTACCCTTGGCGGTCCTCACGATATCGGAGGCCGACTTGTCGAGAATGTTATGATCGAACGACTTCAATCGAATTCGTATCTTTTCGCCTGGCATTATTAACTCCCGCCTCTCTCTAATTATTCGCGCACGGGGATCAGAACAACCTACCGATCCTCCGCAACAGTGCTTCCTGTATTCCCGGCGTTGTCGGCTCGTACCGACTCAGCTGCATCGTATGCATCGCACGGCCTTGTGTCAACGAACGCAGTTGCGTTGCATATCCGAACATCTCCGCAAGCGGCGCCTCGGCATCGATGTGCTGCGCCTCGCGCCGCACTGATATGCCCAGAATCTTTCCCCGTCGCCCGGTGAGGTCGCTCATTACCGGCCCGACATAGTCGGCCGGAACCACCACCTCTATCGTCATGACCGGCTCCAGAAGAACCGGTCCTGCCTTCGTACACGCCTGCTTGAAGGCCATGGTTGACGCAATCTTGAATCCCATCTCCGTCGAATCGTCGGTACGGAAGACCGCACTCCTGAGCACCGCCCGAATACCTGCCAGCGGATACCCTGAAAGAACCCCTCCCCCCGATGCTTCCATAACGCCCTGCTCGACTGCCTTGATAAACTGCGGAGGAAAGGCAACCTCCCTGATCTCGCTCACAAAAACTATGCCGGAAGACGGCTCTATCGGTTCGACGGTCAGCCGGACCCGGGCATAATGACTTTTGCCGCCGATAAGTTGCGAATACTCGAAATCCTCAGTCGCCGCCGACGATACCGATTCGCGGTAGGAAACCTGCTGGTTACCCACGTGGACACCGACATTGAACTCGCGAATGAGCCGATCCACAAGGATCTCGACATGCAACTCGCCCATTCCGGAAATCAATCGTTGCCCGGTTTCGGGATCGATTGCGACCCGACAGGTCGGATCCTCATCGCAGAGCCGCGCCAGGGCAACGGCCAGTTTCTCTTCATCGCCCGTACTTTTGGGCTCTATCGCTCTTGAAATTACCGGTTGCGGAAACTCCATCCGCTCATACACAATCGGAAAATCGGGATCGCACAGGGTATCGCCGGTCGAGGTCTCCTTAAGACCAACCAGTCCGTAAATTTCACCGGCGTGCATCTTCTGTTCGGCATGCCGCTTGTTTGCATGCATCCGGAAAATCCGGGTCACCCGTTCCTTTGCCTTGGTCCGGGGATTATAGAAGTGATCCTTGAACCCCCCGACGCCGGAGTAAACCCGCACATACGCCAGCCGTCCGACATGCGCATCCGAGGCAATCTTGAAAACAAGCGCGGAAAAAGGCTCTTTTTCATCAGGTTTTCGCTCGCGCTCTTCATTGCCTGCAGGATCCCTTCCCACCACCGTCCCCCTGTCGAGGGGAGAGGGAAGATACGCTGCTACGCAGTCGAGAAGTTGCTGAATCCCCTTGTTCTTAAAAGCCGATCCGCAGAGCACCGGGTAAATCTTCAAGGCAAGTACCCCTGCCCGTATCGCCTTCTCCACCGCCGGAGCGCTGACAGGTTCCTCTGCCAGCATCTGCCCCATGAGGTCGTCATTGAAGTCGACCACCTGTTCCAGAAGCTCGGTTCGCCGGTCCTGCGCTTCCTGAAGCATCCCCGGAGGTATATCTCCTTCAACGACATTGGCACCCAGCGCCTCTTCATCGTAGCGAAACGCCCGCATGTGCACCAGATCGACGACGCCTTCAAACGTCTCTTCCTTGCCGATCGGGAGCTGCACCACGACCGGCTTCATGGAAAGCCGTTTCTCCATCATCGCCAGCGCGCCATAAAAATCGGCGCCGACGCGATCCATTTTATTGACAAAAGCCATTCGGGGAACGTGATATTTGTCGGCCTGCCGCCAAACGGTTTCCGACTGAGGTTCTACGCCTCCCACCGAATCAAATATGGCGATTGCGCCATCCAGGACTCTCAAAGAACGCTCTACTTCTATCGTAAAATCAACATGACCCGGTGTATCGATGATGTTGATGCGATAATCCTTCCACATGCAGGAGATGGCGGCGGAGGTAATCGTTATTCCGCGTTCGCGCTCCTGGACCATCCAGTCCATAACCGTATTGCCGTCATGAACCTCCCCCATCCGATGCACCACCCCGGCGTAATAAAGAACCCGTTCGGTTGTGGTTGTCTTGCCCGCATCGATGTGGGCCATGATACCGATATTCCTGACGTGATCAAGGTCAACGACCTCGACCCCCTCTGTCGCATCCTTACTCATACCGATAAGGGGCTCCCGTCGATCGGTACCGCTTCATTATCAAAGAGTACTACCAGCGGAAGTGAGCGAACGCCTTGTTCGCTTCCGCCATTTTATGCGTATCGATTTTCTTGCGAATCGCTCCGCCTTCATTTTTGGCAGCCTGCATGAACTCATTGGCAAGCTTTTCGGCCATACTCTTCTCCGAACGATCCTTAGAGTATGATATGAGCCATCGGATGGCAAGCGATACGCGCCGGTCCGGTGTCACTTCGATCGGTACCTGATAGTTTGCGCCGCCGATACGTCTCGATTTCACCTCAAGAACCGGTTTGACGTTATCAACCGCCTTCTTGAAGACGCCGATGGCATCGGGAGTTCCCGAACGCTCGGCGATGATGTCGATCGCATCGTAAAACAGACGCTCGCAGAGACGCTTCTTTCCTCGCCGCACGACGTTATTGATAAATTGCGTGACCAGCGGGCTCTTGAATTTCGGATCCGGAGCAAAATCTTTCTTTATTGCTTTTCTTCTTCTCGACATAGCACTCCCTACTTCTTGGGCTTCTTAACGCCGTATTTGGATCGTCCCTGCTTACGATCGGTGACTCCCTGGGTATCAAGCGCTCCGCGAATAATGTGGTACCGTACGCCGGGTACGTCCTTGACCCTGCCGCCCCTGATCAGGACTATTGAATGCTCCTGCAGGTTATGGCCCTCACCCGGAATATAGGCATTAACCTCCAGGTGATTGGTCAGTCGTACGCGCGCGACTTTTCGCAAGGCGGAATTAGGCTTTTTCGGGGTTGTGGTAAAGACCCGGGTACAGACCCCGCGACGTTGGGGACACGATTGCAGGGCTCCGGCTTTACTCCGGTTTTCGATCTGGTGTCGCCCTTTTCGAATTAATTGACTAATTGTCGGCACTCGTATTCCTCCGAAAAAAAAAGACAATTTCTTAAAATAATATATCGCACGCCCGGAATCAAATGATTTCGGCGAGCCGTGAAAAAATTACATTCCTTCCCCGAGTTCGATGAAATCCTCGGGTGATTCAGGCACCGCCGCCGGTGCCGCTTCGGTATCCAGATCCTTCACCCGCAGATCCCGATACATGCGAACACCGGTACCCGCCGGGATCAGGTTCCCCATGATCAGGTTCTCCTTGAGGCCGTTCAGGTTATCGGTTTTGCCTTCAACCGCTGCCTTGGCGAGCACCTTGGTCGTTTCCTGGAAAGATGCTGCCGAAAGGAACGATTCGGTTGTCAGCGATGCACGGGTGATGCCCAGCAGGAGCGGCTTGAATGTCGCCGGCTCACCGCCCTCTGCAATGACGCGATCGTTGGCCTCACGAAGCTTACGCTTATCGACCTCATCCCCTTCGAGAAACGCCGTGTCCCCGGACCTCTGGATGCGCACCTTGCGGAGCATCTGGGCCACGATCACCTCGACATGCTTATCGTTGATCGTCACCCCCTGCAGGCGGTATACCGCCTGGATTTCGTCGAGGAGGTAGCGCTGCACGGCATTCTCCCCCATGATACGCAAAATATCGTGCGGATCGATGGATCCTTCGCTCAGGCGGTCGCCCGCTTTGACGCGGTCGCCCTCATGTACACGCAGATGCTTACTCAGCGGAATCAGGTACTCGCGCGATTCGCCCTGTTCGTCCCTGACTGCGATTCGCCGGCTTCCGCGCTCGGTATCACCGTAGCCGACGACACCGTCGATTTCGGAAACCACGGCTATGTCCCGGGGACGCCGCGCCTCAAAAATTTCAGCAACGCGCGGCAGACCGCCGGTAATGTCACGGCTCTTTGCCGATTCGCGCGGAATTTTAACGAGGATGTCGCCCTCTTTCACCGCATCGCCGGATCGAATCTGCAGAAAGCAGCCGGTCGGCACCGCGATATTGGCCAGACGTTTACCCGCTTCATCAAGGATCTGAAGGTGCGGATGCAACTTACGCTCACGATGTTCCACCACGACAAGATTCTTGATACCGGAACGCTCGTCAAGAACCTCACGATAGGTTTCTCCCTCGACCAGGTCGGCAAAGCCGATGGTACCGGTCTTGGGCGTCAAAATTACATTATTGTAAGGGTCCCATTCGAGCAGGACCTGCCCCTTGGCAACCTTCTGGCCTTCCTTCACCTTGAGGAGCGAGCCGTACGGCACATTATAGCGGTAGCGCTCGCGTTCATCCTCGTCAACGATTATCAGCTCGCCGGCGCGGTTCATGGCCACGATGCCGGTCTGGTGTTCGGCGGTCTCCATATGTTCGAGATGGACGATACCGTCGATCTTTGCCGACTCTTTGGACTGCGCGATAAGACGTGACGCGGTGCCGCCGATATGGAACGTCCGCAGGGTCAGCTGCGTACCGGGCTCGCCGATACTCTGCGCGGCAACGATACCGACCGCTTCACCGATGTCGACGCGTTTGCCGGTGGCAAGATTGCGGCCGTAACAGCGCCGGCAGACACCCGCCATGGAATCGCAGGTAAGAACCGACCGGATAAGCACCGCTTCGATTCCCGCCGCTTCAATCTTCTTGGAAAGCTCTTCATCGATAAGCGTATTGATGGGTGCAATAAGTTCATCGGAAACAGGATCGTAAACATCTTCCTGGGTCGTTCTGCCGAGCAGACGGGTCCAGAGCTGCTCCATGACCTCGTCGCCTTCGGAAAGCGCGGCGATTTCAATCCCTTTTGACGTACCGCAATCTTCCTCGGAAATAACGACATCCTGCACGACATCGACAAGCCGGCGCGTGAGATATCCGGCATCGGCCGTTTTGAGAGCGGTATCGGCAAGACCCTTCCGGGCGCCGTGCGTCGAAATAAAGTACTCGAGCACCGACAGGCCGTCTTTGAAATTCGAAATAATCGGGTTCTCGATGATTTCACCGACCGCACCCGTGATCTTCTTCTGCGGCTTCTGCATCAGACCGCGCATACCGGCAAGCTGCTTGATCTGGTCTTTGGATCCGCGCGCCTGGGAGTCCATCATGATATAGACCGGGTTAAAACCGTCCTTATCACGCGAAAGGTGTTCGTGCATGAGATCGGCGACCGTGTTGGTGGTATGCGTCCAGAGGTCGATGAGCTTATTGTAGCGTTCGCCTTCGGTAATGACGCCGCGGTCGTACTGTTTGCGGATGCGAGCAACCTCCTCGACCGTTTTGCCGATAATCGCCGCCTTTTCGTCGGGCACCACGAGATCTTCGGCGCCGAAGGTAATTCCCGCCAAGGTGGCGTACTCGTATCCGAGGGACTTGATATTGTCAAGAAACGCGCAGGTCACCAGGGTCCCCTTCTGCTTGTATACCTCGAGGACCATCCCCTGGATGCGTTTTTTATTCATGAGCTCGTTGCAGAAATTGATTCCTTCCGGGAATGCGTCATTGAAAATGACCCGGCCGGCCGTCGTTTCGATAAGTTTGCCGCGGATTCGGACCTTGATTTTTGCATGAATATCGATCTGCTTGTCGGACATGGCGAGGAACACTTCCTCGGGATTGGAAAAACGGCGGCCCTCGCCCCTTCTCCCGACTGCCATCTTGGTCAGGTAGTAGAGACCCAGCACGATGTCCTGCGTCGGCGTCATGACCGGCTGGCCCGAAGCGGGTGACAGCAGGTTATTCGCCGAAAGCATGAGAAAACGGCATTCAAGCTGCGACTCAAAGGAGAGCGGTACGTGAACGGCCATCTGGTCGCCGTCGAAGTCGGCGTTAAACGCCGTGCAGACCAGCGGATGCAGGCGGATCGCCTTGCCTTCGATGAGCACCGGGAAAAAGGCCTGTATGCCGAGACGATGCAGCGTCGGTGCACGGTTCAGGAGAACCGGGTGATCCTTGATGACCGCTTCGAGAATGTCCCAGACCTCGGGGCGCTCTTTTTCGACGAATTTTTTCGCCGACTTGACGGTCTGGACATAGCCGCGCTCTTCGAGTTTCTGGATGACAAAGGGCTTGAACAGTTCGAGCGCCATCATCTTCGGAAGGCCGCACTGGTGAATCTTGAGTTCGGGACCCACGACGATCACACTGCGGCCAGAATAGTCGACGCGCTTGCCGAGAAGATTCTGGCGGAACCGGCCCTGCTTTCCTTTGAGGAGATCCGACAGCGATTTTAGCGGTCGCTTGCCTTCACCCTTGACGGAAAAGGTACGTCGCCCGTTGTCGAAGAGCGTGTCCGCCGATTCCTGCAGCATGCGCATTTCGTTGCGAAGGATGACGTCCGGCGCCTTGATCTCAATAAGTTTCTTGAGACGGTTGTTGCGGTTGATCACCCTCCGGTACAGATCATTGAGGTCCGAGGTTGCAAACCGTCCGCCTTCGAGAGGAACGAGCGGCCGCAGATCGGGCGGCAGGACCGGCAGTACGCGCAGCACCATGTGCTCGGGCTTGTTTCCGGAACGCAGGAAAGCCTCGACAATGCGGAGACGCTTCAAATGCTCCTGGCGCCGCTGCTCCGAGGATTCCAGCTTGATTTTCGAACGAAGATCGATGGAAAGTTCTTCTATGTCAAGAGTCGCCAGCATTTCAAGCACCGCTTCGCCGCCCATCTTCGCGACGAACTGCTTGCCCTGGCCTTCGAGCTCGATGTATTCGTCTTCGGAAAGCAGCATCCCCTTGCGGATGTTGGTATTGCCCGGATCGATCATGACATACGATTCGTAGTAAACGATCCGTTCGAGTACCGAATTGGGAAGACCCAGAAGATAGCCGATATGGGAAGGAACGGTTTTAAGAAACCAGATATGAACGATCGGTACTGCCAGCTCGATGTGTCCCATGCGCTCGCGCCGGACCTTGGAATGCGTCACTTCGACGCCGCAACGGTCGCAGACCACCCCGCGATAGCGGATGCGCTTGTACTTGCCGCAATTGCACTCCCAGTTACGGACCGGACCGAAAATCTTCTCGCAGAACAGGCCGTCCCGCTCGGGCTTGAAAGACCGGTAGTTGATCGTTTCCGGCTTGGTCACCTCGCCGAACGACCAGTTACGGATTGTATCCGGAGATGCAAGCCGGATCGTGACGCCCGCAACCTCCTGAAGTTTTCTTTCCATCTGGTAAAATAATTCCGGCACGGTACTACCCCCCTGTTGTGGGATTAGCGATAGGCGGATCAAATGTTCCCGCAATCGCTCCTATTGCGCTCTTGCTGCTTGTTCCTCTTCAGAAAGCACGTCCATGTCCAGACCGAGCGATTTTATCTCCCTTACCAGCACCTTGAAGGATTCGGGAATATTCGGCTGCGGCGTGTTTTCTCCCTTTACAATTGCTTCGTAAATCTTCGAACGTCCGGCGATATCGTCGCTCTTTACCGTCAGGATCTGCTGAAGCGTATAGGCGGCGCCGTACGCTTCGAGCGCCCAGACTTCCATTTCGCCGAAGCGCTGGCCGCCGAACTGNNGGCAGAGCTTCATCATGTAAATTGGTCCGACCGTCACCTCATGATCGAAAGGCTGGCCGCTCCTGCCGTCCCGCAGGGTGATCTTCCCGCTTGCCGGCAGATTTGCCTCGGCCAGAAGCTTCAGGACATCGTCGTAGGATGCGCCGTCGAATACCGGCGTCGCTATCCGGAGCCCGAGTTTTTCGGCTGCCCAACCCATATGCGTTTCGAGAATCTGTCCGAAATTCATCCGGGACGGAACACCGAGCGGGTTCAGGATAACATCGACCGGCGTGCCGTCGGGAAGAAACGGCATCTCTTCCGCAGGCAGCACCTTTGAGATGACACCCTTGTTGCCGTGACNNTCTTGTCGCCGACCGAAAGTTTGCGTTTCTTGGCTACGTATACCTTAACAAGCTGCAGTACTCCGGGTTTCAGCTCGTCGCCGCGGACAACCTTGTCGATTTCCTTGTCGAGCTTGTCCTCGAGCTTGGTAATCAGATCGTTCGCATAGAAGAGCACCTCTTCGGCGCGCTTGCTACGCTTCGCGTCGGTGCACAGCCCGTTCTGGAAGGCAAGGGCGCTGAAATCGAGCTTCTGGACCGTCGCCCGGCTCCACTTCTTTCCGGCAACGACCACGATTTCCCCGGTATGGAGATTGGTCACTTCGCAGGTCGTGGTATCGACGAGCGCCTCCGCGATGCGTTCGAGCCGCACCTTCGTGACTTCGGCGATCTGGTTGGTAATCTCATCCTTGACCTCATCGATACGCTTCTTGTCTTTTTTCTTGGAACGTTTGTCGCGTTCCTTGCGGGAATAGATACGGGTATCGATCACCACACCCTTGAGGCCCGGAGGGGCTTTGAGCGACGAGTCCCGCACATCCCCGGCCTTTTCACCGAATATCGCCCTGAGCAGGCGTTCTTCGGGCGAAAGTTCGGTTTCTCCCTTGGGCGTGACTTTGCCCACCAGGATATCTCCGGCTTCGACCTCGGTACCGACCCTGATGACGCCCGTTTCGTCGAGATTGCGCAGCGCATCCTCGGAAACGTTGGGAATTTCTCTCGTCAATTCTTCCGGCCCGCGTTTGGTATCGCGCACTTCGGTTTCGAACACTTCAATATGGACCGACGTGTAAACATCCTCTGCCACAAGGCGTTCCGAGACAATGATGGCGTCTTCAAAGTTATACCCGCGCCACGGCATGAAGGCCGCCATGACGTTTCTGCCGAGGGCAAGCTCGCCCTGGCTCGTCGCATGACCGTCGGCAAGCACATCCCCGACTTTTACCTTATCGCCCGCATGTACCCGGACCAGCTGATTGATGCAGGTATCCTGGTTGGAGCGCTCGTACTTGATAAGCTCGTAGGTATCGAACTCGGTAAGCCCGAGGATGTCGTCGACGCTCTTTTCCTTCTGCTTCCTTACCGTGATTTTATTCGCATCAACCTTCTCGACGACCCCGGCATTCTTGGCGACAATCATGCAACCGGAATCGAAGGCGGCGCGTGCTTCAACGCCGGTACCGATAAGCGGCGCTTCGGTCCGCATGAGGGGAACCGCCTGCCGCTGCATGTTGGATCCCATGAGAGCGCGGTTGGCATCATCGTGTTCAAGGAAGGGAATCAGACCGGCGGCAATGGAAACCAGCTGCATCGGCGAAATATCCATATAGGTAATTTCCTGCGGCGACACAACGGGAAAGTCCCCACGGTAGCGGGCGAATACCTCGGCCTCCTTGATTTTACCCTTTTCGTCAAGCGGCGTATTGGCCTGCGCAATGATGTAATTGTCTTCCTGGTCGGCGGTCAAATAGCCGATGACTCCGGTAGCGACCCCGTTTTCCACCTTCTGATAGGGCGTTTCGATGAATCCGAAATCGTTGACACGAGCAAATGTCGAAAGCGAGGCGATGAGACCGATATTCGGTCCTTCAGGCGTTTCGATGGGACAGAGACGACCGTAATGGGTGTGATGCACGTCGCGCACTTCGAAACCGGCACGCTCGCGGGTGAGTCCCCCGGGCCCGAGCGCGGATACGCGGCGTTTATGCGTAAGCTCGGAAAGCGGATTGGTCTGGTCGAGAAACTGCGAGAGCTGGCTCGATCCGAAAAATGCCTGGATGACCGTAGAAACGGTTCGGGCATTAATAAGGTCCTGCGGCGTTACATTTTCATTGTCCCGAAGGCTGAGCCGCTCCTTGATGGTACGCACCATGCGGGTAAGACCGACGGTAAACTGCGCCGAAAGGAGTTCGCCCACCGAACGTACCCGCCGGTTGCCGAGATGGTCGATAT
>PLTF01000137.1 GCA_003164335.1 Fibrobacterota bacterium | reverse complement strand
AAAGCGCGTCTTCAGGCACACCCTTTCCCAGTGGAGGTGCGAGGCGATGCCTGCCTCGCTTACGCTCCGCAGGCGCTCTCGCACCCCCGCAACGCTCCCATTTGGTAAAAAAAACACTTGAAAATCGCAAAAAAAGCCTTCATGCTTCAGGAAATAATACCAAAATGATCTCTATATATTGCCTTTTAAAATCCCCCCTTTAAAAGGGGGGCGCCGAAGGCGGGGGGATTCGTGTCGGAAATGCAGCTATTTATTAAGCCTGTTTTTGTAGTAAAGTGTTTTCTACCTAAAAGAGAGCGTTGCGGGAGGGGGAGGGCGTTTGCCAGAGGCAAACATCGCCTCCCCCTTCCGCAGGAAGGGGTGCGTCGGAGACGCGGCTTTGCGCGGCTCCGACCAAGGGNNGGAACCATTTTTATGGTTCCCCCACATAGGCAATATCTGAGTTCAGCCGGGCTTGAGAACCTGCAAAATGGCTGCTTCCTTATTTGAACGAACAATACATCAGGAACTTCTTCTGGCCCGGCTTCACGTCGATATTTTCAAAGGTTCTAGTTCCGATAACCCCGCCGTCCGCATTGTGCGCCTCGGCCTGAACCGTATAGGTGCCGGGCGCTACCGGGATCCGCGCTATCTGGACCGTTTTAGGCAGGAGAAAGCAGTTCCGGGTATCCGCATGCTCAAGCTGGTCCGCGAGCGCATCGGTCCCGACATTGAGGAGCAGGTTGGCAAGCGGGCTCGACGTCTCCATTTTGGATTTTGCCGTCTGGGCCGCGATGGTGCGCAGAACGGTCCGGATGACCGTGCGAGCCATAGTAGCCGTTTTCGTGTCATCGAGATTTTTGGCAAGTTGCTCTTCGAGATCATTGATCACGATGCTTTGGACCGGGGCCGCGTCGGGGGCTATTTTCGCGGTAAAATAACTGGTCCAGGATCTTACGGTGCGCATTTTCGGCAGCGAAAAACTCACATGGAAGGTGGTACCGATATCGTTTTTCTGCCCTTCAGCCGCCTTTTCGTACTCCTTGTCGGGGAGAAACGGCGCCGGCATTGAAAATGCTTCGATCGTGCCGCGGTCGTCATAATGGTCCACCGCCAGGAGCCCGCCCCGGATATAGGTGCCCCACCATTTGTCCTCGACGAGTTCCGGTCCCCGTCCTGCATAGCCGATGATGACGATTTCCGTTTCGCCGTTTTTTATGCCCGTCGGCTTGTCGCCGGGCATATCGGCGGAAATTTGCAGCAGTCCGGTATCCTGGTCTCGGCCATTCAGCCGCAACATATAATAGGCATAGTTCCTGAGCGCGGGCGGCAGGGTCAGCGGCCCCTTTTCAAAGGTCTCCACCGCCTTGAAGAGCGAAATCATCGCGTCGTCGTAGCTGCCCGCGGCATCGTAGAAAATAGACGAAAGGTAGTGGAACATCGCGTCGTCGGCGTACTTCTGGTCATGCGGATTGTTGCGCTCCCACTCGTTGAAAAGAAGCTGTACCGCGCGGCTTTCCACGAGCGCCTCGTCGTTGTTGCCGGCAAACCGGTAATTGAGCGCATTGAGCTCATGGAGCATCACGAGCTCGTAGGGGCGGCTGCGGTAGGGCCGGACATTGTCGTTGATGAGCAGCGACGCCGCCTCGTTGGTGATTGACCTGGCATAGAGGTCGTCGTAGGTGGCGGCGGCCTGCTGGAGGTACCGGGAGCTTGAATCGTAGTTTCCCGAATAGTGGTACAGGGCACCGATATCCATATAGTAAAGAAAATGGTTGGCGGATCCGTACCACGCACCTTCGTTCTTCTTTATCGACGCGATTGCGTTGCCGAAGTCATTGCGTTCCGTATAGCCGCAAAGGCTGTTGAAGCGGAGCGCAGCCCCGCCGGTACAGGAACCGAGCAAGGCTGCGCTGAGGACAACGGGAACACCCCAGCGCACGAATCGCGATCGGTTCAAACGGCGCAATGATAAGTGCATGAGTCGGTGCATCGTCCATCCATGGAAAAGGGGAACAGGAAGCCGGGAGCGCCTTTAAAATTTCGCTTCCGACCGCTCGACGTACTTCTTAATCTTCTTCTCCCCGATCCATACGGTCCGGTTGCTCTCGACCTCGACGAGCTTCATGGAAACCTGGTAGTAAATGACCGCCTTATTGCCTTCCTGGTCCACGATGGAGTTGACATCCCCGATCATCATGAGATCGGCGCCGGTCTCCTCGTGAAGGGAGCTGGCCGTCTGCGCCGAGGAGTTGGATTGCTGGTCGTCCTTCTCGTCGCGGACCTGGTCCCGCTCGGCCTTTCCGGCCACGAACCCGACCCTGCCGGAATTGAGCAGTGCCCGCTCGACATCCTCTGCAAAGGTCTCGGTGCTCAAATGCTCGTGGCTCTTATTGGTAATTTTACCGACCACAACAGTCGGCTGCTTGTTCTTCGTATCCCACTTATTGAGCCATCCCTGCGAGAGGCAATCCTTGATCATCGCATCGGCCACCATACGGGAATCGGCGTCGTTCCACCGGCCGGAGAGGTCGATCGTCGAATCGCTCTGAACCCTGGTCACCTTGGTTGCGCAGCCGACGACCATGAGGGGTACTGCAATCCATAAGAATCTCGTGAAGCCTTTAACCATCTCTGCCTCCTTGTTACAGTGCATCCGTTCACAGGGGAGGGATATGACCGCACCCGGCGGTTATCCCGGTTGTTCCATCGGTCACTGCATAAAATAACTCTTTTACCGGCCGGATTCCTGCTGAGAGACCGGCCCGACCGGTCATGAGGACGGTTTGCCGGTCCTACCCGTGAACATCGGACCTCCCCGCCAATAAAATGCAGCAGCGGTTGGGCAAAAAAAAGACGATCCGAAGACCGCCCTTTAATAATTACGTTCCGGATGATAATTCCGTATTAGTGCGTAACCTTCAGCTCCTGGACCTGCTTGACCCCTGCCATGGTGAAACGAATGGCGCCGCAGCAGGCTCCCTCGACCTCGAGCTGCCACTCCCCTTCGGCCCCGCTCTGTTCAAGCTTTCCGATGATGTGTTTGCCGGTGTTGGTAATGATTCTTGCCTGCTTGCCAAGCCATTCCGCCGGGATCTTTCCATCCGGCGTAACAGTGACCAGCTTATCCTGTGCCTGGTAGTAATCCCACTCCGCCTTGGGCCCGGAAAACATTTCGAAGTAGGTTGACACCTCACCCGGCGTCAGGTCGCGTGTCACAACACCGTAATAGTAGCTTTTGACGAAATCGACCTTGCCGCTCAAAGCCTTTCCCGACGGGGAAATATTGATGATGAGATCCTTTTCAATCCCAAGCGGCGTTTTGGGGTCGGGATAGTTCATCCTGGTGATCAGGCCGCCGTTGTCCGTTTCAATTTTCCAACTCTGACTGTCATCTGCACGGACAAAGGACACGGATCCAACCGCAAGAATACCTATCGACAATGCCAAAATCCCTCTTTTCATCAAGGTCATAGCGCCTCTCCCCTGGAATATTGGTGAATATTATAATTTGCCGGAAATCCCGATCTCTAAGAGCCGCATTTCCGGCGGGGAAATCCCGTGCAAATCTTCTCCCCTCCCCTTGTCCGGCAAAATATAAATATAGTTATCGTAAGAGGAAGAGGCAAAAGCAATTATCTTTTTGCGGAAATGCAGGAACCGTCCGATTTCGCTCCCGGTGATTTCAAGGACCTGAAAACCTCAAATTATCCGGGGATGATCCATTGATCGAGCCGGGCTAACCGGTCGTCTGAACCGTTTCATATTTAAACGCAGTTCATTTTAGAACGCCGCTTTGCCATTGAGGACCTTAAATGTGGGCCAATCTACCGGGATAATGTCCGGCATAGGTATTGCTTCCTTCTGGGGTGCAGGCTCTTATTTCGATTTTTCGCCGTATCACCCAATTTCAACTTCTAATAGGAGGTCCTATGAATGTTAAGCCGATGGAAGACCGCATTCTTCTGAAGCCCATGGAGGCAGAGCAGAAGACCGCGGGAGGCATCATTATCCCCGACAATGCCAAAGAAAAGCCCCAGAAGGGTGAAGTCGTTGCGGTTGGACCTGGCAAGACAAACGATAATGGTCAGAAAATCGAAATGTCGCTTAAAAAAGGCGATAAGGTTCTTTACGGCAAATACTCCGGAACCGAAATAACGATCGAAGGCCAGGAATACCTCATCGTCCGCGAGAGCGATGTGCTGGCAATCATTTAATTACTTATTTGCCCCCCTTTTTTAAATACTCAATGTTCAATCGGATTGAAAGGAGATTTTAACATATGGCAGCAAAAATGCTGGCATTCGACGTTTCGGCAAGGGAAAAGCTGCTCAAGGGCATCGACACTCTTGCCAATGCAGTCAAGGTAACCCTGGGCCCGCGCGGAAGAAATGTGGTGCTGGAAAAAAGCTGGGGATCGCCGACCGTCACCAAGGACGGCGTCTCGGTCGCCAAAGAGATCGAGCTCGAGGATAAGTTCGAGAATATGGGCGCAAAAATGGTCAAGGAAGTTGCATCCAAGACCTCGGACATTGCCGGCGACGGTACGACAACCGCAACGGTGCTGGCGCAGATGATCGCCCACCTCGGCATCAAGAACGTGACTGCCGGATCCGATCCCATGGCGCTCAAACGCGGCATCGACCTGGCGGTCAAGGCCATCGTCGGACAGCTCAAGAAAGATTCACGCCCGGTTACCGGACGCAAAGAAATAGCGCAGGTCGGCGCAATTTCGGCGAATAACGATCCTACCATCGGCGACCTGCTTGCCGATGCCATGGAAAAGGTCGGCAAAGACGGGGTCATCACGGTTGAAGAGGCCAAGAGCACCGATACCACGCTCGATGTCGTCGAAGGCATGCAGTTCGACCGCGGGTATCTTTCACCGTACTTCGTCACCAATCCCGACACCATGGAGAGCATCCTCGAAGAGCCGCTGATCCTGATCCACGACAAGAAGATCGGCGCCATGAAGGATCTCCTGCCGCTTCTCGAAAAAGTGGTCCAGATGGGCAAGAGCCTGCTCATCATCGCCGAAGAAGTGGAAGGCGAGGCGCTCGCGACGCTTGTTGTCAACAAGCTGCGCGGCTCGCTTAAAATCGCTGCCGTCAAAGCGCCCGGTTTCGGAGACCGCCGCAAGGCGATGCTCGAAGATATCGCGGTCCTCACCGGCGGCATCCTCATCTCCGAGGAAGCCGGTTTCAAGCTCGAAAACACCACGGTGGATTCGCTCGGGAAAGCCAAGCGCGTGGTTATCGACAAGGAAAACACCACGATCATCGAGGGCTCGGGCAAGTCGGCCGACATCAAGGGTCGTGTCAATCAGATCCGTAAGCAGATCGATGAAACCACCTCGGATTACGACCGTGAAAAGCTCCAGGAACGTCTGGCAAAACTCGCGGGCGGCGTTGCGGTGCTCAAGATCGGTGCCGCTACCGAAACCGAGATGAAGGAGAAGAAGGCGCGCGTCGAGGATGCACTTCATGCTACCCGCGCCGCGGTCGAAGAGGGTGTCGTGCCGGGCGGCGGCGTTGCGCTGATCCGCGCGGCGAGTGCCCTGGACAGCCTGACCCTTACCGGGGATGAAAAACTCGGTGTGGATATTATCCGTCGTGCGATTGAGGAGCCCCTGCGCATGATCTCTTCCAATGCCGGCCAGGAAGCCTCCGTGGTCTGCAACGAAGTGAAGAAGAACAAGGGCTCTTTCGGGTACAATGCCTACTCCGACTCCTACGAAGATCTCATGCTGGCAGGCGTCATGGACCCCACCAAGGTCGTGCGTTCCGCGCTTGAGAACTCTTCGTCAATTGCCGGGCTCATTCTTACCACCGAGTGCATCATCGCCGAAAAGCCGGAGAAGAAGGACAAGGCCCCGGCGGGCGGCGGCGGTGGCGGTGGTATGGGCGGCATGGGCGGTATGGGGGGTATGGAGGATTATTAATAAGTAAGTTTGGATTGATGCATGATAAAAGGCCGTCATACGAAAGTATGGCGGCCTTTATAATAATAGGTATAAAGTAAATGAAGGATTTTGCAGGGATTGCTTTGATCTTCGACCCAAGATGTAGTGATTTGCATGCCTTTGACCTCACCCCGGCGGCAAAGC
>PLTF01000094.1:2332-2558 GCA_003164335.1 Fibrobacterota bacterium | reverse complement strand
TTCATAATTTCCGGGAACCCATCCTGCCCATCCCAATCAAAAGCATTGATCCGGTACTTTTCTTCCTCATCTTCAAAGAGGCTCAGGCTTTCTTGCGTTCCCTCATAGAAGTCGGTCCCAATGAGCGAATTCCCGCACTTTATATTGTTCCCGAGGTCCGGCAAGGCTCGCGTGTGGAAAAGCCTGTATTGCTGGGCAATAGTCTGCTCGGTCTCTCCTTCAAGGA
>PLTF01000094.1:0-2267 GCA_003164335.1 Fibrobacterota bacterium | reverse complement strand
CCCGCAAGCCGGATCGAGGATACGGAACTTCGCTGCATCCTTCGGTGCTTTGCCATCTATGAGCTTCCCGACGGTGTTCTTGACTATGTAGTCAACTATGTATGTCGGCGTGTAGAATACCCCGCCCGCCTTGCGGACCTCGGGCTTGTCCTCTACTTTTGCCTGGTGCCCTGCCGTTAGCCGGATCACCTTGCCAAGGAACTGTTCGTAGACCTGGCCCAGGATATCAGCCGGGAGCACCGAGAACTCATAGGGGCTTTCCGGGTAGTAGAGCCCGCCGACGATCTCCCGGAGAATCTTGTCGTCAATCGAAAGCGTCAGCGTGACGGTATCTGGCGATTCGCCCCGGTCCTTCTCGTCCTTGAAATGAAACAGGCCGGAGTTGTACCGGTCGTCCGCCTCGCGGAAGACGGTGCAGAGGCGTTCGTAGACGCGCTCTCCGTTCAGGTTCGCTTGCAGCCTGCCGTAGTCCTCGATGCCGCGGTCTTCGCAGATGCGCAGGAAGATGAGCCGGTCGATGGTGCGCTGCACCGCGAAATTGATTTGCCGCTGATTCAGGCTCAGGTTACGGCGTGAGATGTTTTGCGCGAGGACCTTGCGCCACTCTTCTATATCGGCAAGGAAGGCGGTATCGACTTCGGCGGTCCCTTTGCCGCGCCGCGCGCCCGTGGCGAATTTATCGAAGGAACCTTTGAGTATCGCTTCCCTGGTGAAGAGCGAGGCGATCTCTTCCCATCGTTTTTCGTACTCATCGCAGGTGATATAGAGAATGCGGCCGACTCCGGCCTTGTCGTTTTTATTCGGCTTCTGCCGGCAGTCGTAGACCGCGAACTCAAGGAAGTTTGAAAGGATCGAGAGCGGCAGGTTTGCCGACCAGGCATAGCGCCTGAGCTGAAACGCGGGGCTCGGATCGTCCTTGATTGAAACCGAGGGCTTCTTTGCCTCAACGAAAAACTTACGAACGCCGCCGCCGAGGCGGAAGGAGTAATCCGGCGCTTTGGTCGCGGTGCCCACCTTCACGGCATCCTCGTGAATGACTTCCTTGTACGCTTCGGCATACCCCTGCTTATTGGCAACGTCCCAGCCAAGAGAATCGAAAAACGGATCGAGGAATTCCCGCCTCAGCTGCGTTTCGTTGTAGCCTTGGGCGGTGTAGGAGTCGCGGTTATCCTGGAATCGCTTTACCAGGTCATTGAGGGCGGCGGGAAGAGGCATGAAGGCGTATCCTATGTGTTTAGTCTCAAATAAAATACGCAATGGAGAGGGGAAAGGTAAAGGAGGATTCCGGAGGCTACATAATCTCTAACGGGCAGTTTTTAATTGCCCCAACAAACAGGGTGAAGCCGATTGAGGTTCCGACAGTCTTCCAACATCCGGAATCTGAAATTCCGAAAAAATTTATCGCGGGGCACCACCCATCGTTCTCCAATCATAGGGGGTATACTTTTGACCCCCCATTACCCTCTATTTTAGGCTGAAATAGCGGTTTTGCAGTGATTTGATTTGCAGTGCATATTTAAATCATCTATCAATAGGCTATTCTTCATCGGGTAATTGAAAGACTATGAGGCATAGGTATTTTATATCCTTGCTGGATATCGCTTCAGCTATCCCGATTCTCAAGCACAATGAAAAGCATATTGCCGACTTGGTTTCCCAGGCGGCTATTCAAAGGCACTATTTTGAGGATCCATCGTTGAGCGATTTTGCGGTGATATTACCGAGTGCTTGAGCCGGAAGCATTGCGGCAGGCTGAAGACCAAGCTATTTCGCTAAGCGGTTTTGGCCGGTTGCTGGCGTTCGATATTTCCGGGATAAAGACTATTTCAAAACAGGGGGTAGGCCGAAAACAAAAAAGGAGGGCCATCCCTGGCCCCTCCTTTAATAAAGCGTGCAGACTATCGCCTTCTTCTTTATCTCTCCGAGCAAGGTCTCTTTTGCCTGCTTCGCGTTCTTCTTAAATCTTCTTTTCTGCACATGACGGACGATCATCAGGATAAAGCCCGCCGCAATCCCGCCGAATGCTACGCTAACTTCCGGACCCTGCTTATCGGTATCCAATGCCGTAGCTGCTATAAAGGCCGCAATGGCGAGGATAAAGATTAGCCATCCAAAGGAGCAGAAGTTCATCTTTATCTTTTCCGGTCGCGCGTTGTACTGATCGAGCATGCCCTTTATGGGATGGACCGGGCTGACCCCCTTCACCGCTCCTTCAATCGCGTAGATATCTTCGAGCAGGGCGTCCGTAAGCCCCCCGCCAACGGTGT
>PLTF01000012.1 GCA_003164335.1 Fibrobacterota bacterium | reverse complement strand
TTCGACTGGCGCACCGTATATGCGTAAAATCAAAGGATTAAAATCTTTCCCGCATCAACGCTTCTACCCATCTACGCTTCTACTTTTTTGACGTTGCGTAAGCTTTGAATTCTTATAGCAATCGCCATTAAAACACATCGTAATGTTAAATCGATTCACACCCATCCCCTATATCCTGAGTCAACTGTAATTCCAGCTTGATTTCGCCATTTTTCGATCATTTTTCCAATACCCCAGTACAGATATATTCTCATTTTGCCCGGCTGCTGTCCCACAGTTACCACCTTATTCCTGGCAGATAAGTAAGCCCCCCGCCAACACTGTCTTTCGCCGCCTCTTCGCCTGAACGATATTACCTATCGAAAACGCGGGAGGACCAAGATGGAAGGACGTCAGGCATTTCTTCGAGCGAAGTACACCCGGCTACAGAAGCAGCGGGAACGAAACCCGGAAGTTCCATCTTGATAGATTTTGCTGCCGGCACGTGATTTCTCTCCGGACGTATTACCACTGGAAATAACGACTCGCTGATGGGGACCTCTAAAAATACCGTTCATGGTTCGACGGGCTCACCACGAACGGCCTTTTTCTTCAATTTTACAGGATTACCATTCGTCCTGAGCTTGTCGAAGGACGNNAATACTCTGTAAACAAATACGTTCGGCCGGTGTTTGGGGGGAGACCTTCATGGCGAACGTACCGTTGTCTGCGGCGAGCTGCCGAAGCTCTGCATTTCTCGAAGACGGCAGGATCGAAGTAAGCAAAAACCTTGTTGAAAATTGCATCCGGCCTCTCGCAATCGGCAGAAAAAAACGGATATTCGCCGGAAATCCGGAAGCGGCACGCAAAATGGGCATTATCCTCACCATCATCGGAACGTGCAAACTCCTCGGCATAAATTCTTTCAAGTATCTGGCATATGTCCTCTCGGAGATGCCGAGGCGAATGGATCGCAACATCGATGACCTGCTGCCGTGGAACTGGAAACCCCAGCTATAATATTATTCCCGCAAATTGGGTAGGCAATACACCGTTGGCAGGGGGCTTACGGCGAGCCGGATTTCGGACTATGAAACCGGAATTGAGTATATCAATTAAGCATCAGTCTCGTTGCAGTGGTTCGGCTGCCGGCCTTCATCCGTAGTAAATAGGTTCCGGCGGTAAACCCATTTCTTTTCAAATCCACGGTGAAATAGCCCTTCTCCCTGACGCCGGTATAAATGCTTTTAACGAGTTTTCCGGAAACAGCATAGAGCGTCAGACTCACGGCGGTCCTTTCCGGTATTCCATAAGTAATCATCGTGCCGTTTGAATATGACCTGATTGCAAGGGAGAACACCGGGCGGGCAGCGATTTTTTCCTGTTCCCGTACCGCTGAGACATTCAGCAGCACAGAGTCGTCATTGTGATAATCCATATTGCCGCTGCTGTCGACCAGCCATACGTATAAGGGGCCTCCCTGCGATTTCAGGGTATCCGGTGAGGCATGGTGAAAGACGGCAGTCGTGTCGAACACCGAGGTCGGAGGGGTATACAGCTTATAGTAATACTCTGCTATCCCGCTTGGATCCGGAGGATTGTTCCACGTGATAATAAAGGTGGAATCAGAGGCCCCGTGTGAGGGATTGGAACCATTTGCGGCCAGGTTGAGCGGCTTGGCGGGGGCTGTCGTATCGCTGAACGGAGCCTTGAGAAAGGGCTGGTAATTGGCAATGCCCCGGTTGTAGTCATCGAAGTAGTCATGGATCTTCGCATTGAGGGTATCGGTGTTCACACTGTTCCAATAATTGTACCGCACATCAAAATTCATTGAACCGACGTCGTCGAAAACGCGATGGGCGGCAGCAATGTTATTGGTTCGGAAGTAGAGCCCTGGACCGTAGATCAGGCTGACCGCCGCGAACGTGTCGGTTTCGGTTATCGTGTTGAAGCGGATTATGCTCCCGTCATAGGGCGAAATTTCAAGACCGCCGCCGCCATCTATGATTTCATAGGAGACGCCGTAACTGATGGAATTACCGGTGATCGTATTCCCGATTATTGATAAAATTCCAGATCCGTCGATGCCGCCGCCGGCTTGGGCGATGTTGTTCGCTATGGTGTTGCCGGTAATAATTGCGGTCGATCCGCCGACATCACCGATGTTAAGGATGCCGCCGCCATCCTGGGCGGTGTTGCCAGTAATACTATTATTGGTGATGGTCACCGTGCCCTGCAAATAATTGGCTATCCCGCCGCCGCCGCCACCGCCGGACAGGGCGGAGTTATCGGCAATGGTATTTCCGTTTATCACTGCCGTTCCATTATTGTAAATCCCCCCGCCCTCGCTTTCGTAGGCGGCAATGTTATTGGAGATGGTCGAGTTGCCGATCGAGGCATATGTCAAATTACAGATGCCGCCACCGTTGCCGCCGCTTGCGACGGCGGAGTTATTGGAAATAGTACAGTAGCGGACATAGAGTGAATCGGCATGCTGGTTGTATATGGCTGAACTGTTTGCATATTCAATTCTGCAATAGGTAAACCTGCTTATTCCCGCCTGCAGCCAGATCCTGGCCCAGGAGGCGGTACCGCTTCTGGTGAAGATGATGGAATCGGTGGCCGTTCCGGCGGCATTCAGGAAACCCTTGACCAGAATGCACCTTGCCGAGTCAAGCATTACGGTAACGCCCGGCTGGATGGTCAGGGTCGTGAGGGTATCCACCAGCAGGTTGCCGCCCGTTACGATATATGGACTGCCGGAAGCGGTCCACGTCGTATTTGAACCGATAGTCCCGCTGACATTGGTTCCGGCAGTTGCAACGGTGTACAAAAACATGAAAATACCAACGCCAATATGCGTGATGAACCTATTCATGGCTCCCCCTTCAAAAGTAAAAAAAAACCACCGCAGCGTTTGAAGTATACTCCCTGCCATCCCGTTCCTCCTGTGATTTACTATATGCAATATCGTTCACGCGAAGAAACCATGAAACGCACCGTTGGCAGGAGGCTTACATTCCGACCATAATTATCTCCATATAACCGTATTTTCTATGCAGGTGCAGTTTGAAATTACCGCGAAGGCGCGTGTATGCAGAGTCTTCGCCCGTTGATTTTATTATTAGCTGTCCCGCCATTACCTGCGGCGAGCGAGGGCGACAAAAGTTACGTTTATTCGAATGGCGAGGGTTCCGGGAAAAGTCATGATGAGGAGGATCCCATGGATATCAATTTCAAAGAAATAGCCTATGTAACGCTGTTCTTAATGACGGCGCTCATTTGTGCCATCGAGGCCATCGTAGGATAAGACACAGGAGCCGGTTCTTTTAGCTTTCGGCCCATATGAACGCTAAAACAACCATGCGAGCCATTTACCAGCGTGGTGTGGAATAGTTTCATTACCAGTGTGGCTACTGAAGCCGGAATTGCGGCTGCTGCAGAAGGTCTTGGACGGCGGGGGTATGAGTGCTGATTATCGGCGCGCTCGCGGTCGCGGCCGCCCGGTCAATTTTGAGAGAAACGAACTATCTGGCTTATACCGCGGTAATGACGCCGCTTGTCCTGTATGGAGGAATTTATTAAATCCTGTGCAGCAGTCACCGAAAAACGATTATACTAAACGCTGATCCCTATTTTACGGCATGCATTTTGCGGCTTGTATCGAATAACACGTTATGAACGAGGGAGGCTTACCGTGAAAGCGTTAAATTTATTTCTGCTGTTTGGGATAGCGACAGGGTTAACGATCACCTTTGATCTTTTATTTTTGAAGCGCCCTCGTCTGCGCCGGGCGCTGACATCCAAAGAAAAGTCGATCGAACTTTTCAATGAATGGGTCGAAAAAACTGCGGAATTGCCTTGAAAACAGGGTGTTCTTTTTTGGACACGGCGTTACCGGGAACCAGGTGAGGAATGAGGTCGAAGACTTGTATCGTCGTGTCATTTACTAAACAGTTCAAAAGAAGAATTTCATCCAGCCGTTCACGGTGAGCCCGTCGAACCATGAAGGGCGCGAATCTACAGCTCACCCTTCGACGGGCTCAGGGCGAACGGCGGCTTTTCTTTGATCATATTTACGAACTGAGTGGTAAAGCATACTCATACCATGAATAATCCTCATCAGGCTTCAGGAAAAAATCTTTTGCTTTAGTCTTTCATGTTTTTTCTACCTAATGGGGGCATTGCGGGGGTGTGGTTGAAGACGCGGCTTCAGCCCAAGGGTAACCCGCGAAGCGAGGTTCCCCCACCAGAGGCCTTGAATCTTGGAAATTCCCCCGCACTTAGCACAATCTCTTGCCCTCAGCCTTTGACTTATACTATTTTAGTCCCGGGCAACCTCCGCATTATACGTATTAGGCAGTATGTATGACATACTATTGTGATGGCCCTCTGCTGTTTTGCAGGAGTATCCCGGTTTTGCAGGCCTTCCTGGAGTGCTCAGCGGCTGTGGAAATGTTCAAGAGCCCGGGGGCGAATTTTTGCCCGACCGGCCCGGGGTACGACAGGCCGACGACGACAATTCGGGCGGACCGGTTGTCGAATTTTCTTTAAGAAGAGGAGTTGTAAGATTTCATGAATGCAGCCGACTCACTTAGCCGCATGCGAAACATCGGGATCAGCGCGCACATCGATTCAGGTAAAACGACGCTCACCGAGCGCATACTTTTTTATGCCAATAAAATTCACGCCATCCATGAGGTGAAAGGCAAGGACGGCGTCGGCGCCACCATGGACTCCATGGACCTCGAACGCGAGCGCGGCATCACCATCCAGTCCGCGGCGACCAATGTCGACTGGCTCGACCACTCTTTCAATATCATCGATACCCCGGGACACGTGGATTTCACCATCGAGGTGGAGCGCGCGCTGCGGGTGCTCGACGGCGCCATACTCGTGCTGTGCGCTGTTGGCGGCGTGCAGTCCCAGTCGATCACCGTGGACCGCCAGCTCAAGCGCTACAATGTGCCCCGCGTCGCGTTTATCAATAAGACCGACCGGTCCGGCGCCGACCCCTACCGCGTGCAGCAGCAGCTCTGTGAAAAGCTCGGCCACCATGCGGTGCTGGTGCAGATTCCCATGGGCGTTGCCGATAAATTTGCCGGCATTATCGATCTGGTCACCATGAAGGCGCTTTATTTCGACGGCAAGAACGGCGAAACCGTTCGCGAAGAGGAGATTCCCGAGGAGTACAAGGCGGATGCGGCAGCAAAGCGCGAGCTTCTGATGGACTCGGCCACGCTCTATTCCGACGAACTCGCCGAGGCCTTCCTCGAAGGCCGGGAGACCGTGGAGCAGGTGCGGGCTGCCATCCGTGCAGGCACTCTCTCCCTCAAGATGACACCGGTCTTTCTCGGGTCAGCTTACAAAAATAAAGGTATCCAGCCGCTCCTCGACGGGGTGGTGAGCTATCTGGCGGCGCCGACCGACCGGGAGAACCAGGCAGTGGACCTCGACAATGACGAGGCACCGGTTGTACTCAAGGCCGATCCGACCCTTCCGCACGTCAGCCTCGCGTTCAAGCTCGAAGACGGGCAGTACGGCCAGCTTACCTATATACGCATTTATCAGGGCTCCATCCGCAAGGGAATGGAACTCTTCAATACGCGCAGCAACCGGCGGTTCAAGGTCGGACGCCTCATCCGCATGCATGCCAGCTCCATGGAAGATATCGTCGAAGCGAACTGCGGCGACATCATCGCGCTCTTCGGGGTCGACTGCGCTTCGGGCGACACGTTCACCGAGAACGACCTGCACCTTGCCATGACTTCGATGCACGTGCCCGAGCCGGTCATATCGCTTGCGATCAAGCCGCGCGACCGGAAATCGGCCGATTCGCTCGGCAAGGCGCTCAACCGTTTCACCAAGGAAGACCCGACCTTCAGGACCTTCGTGGACCAGGAGTCGAGCGAGACCATCATCAAGGGCATGGGCGAGCTGCACCTCGAGATCTACATCGAGCGTATGAAGCGTGAATACGGCGTCGATCTCGAAACCGGCATGCCGCAGGTGGCCTATCGCGAAACCATTACCCAGAGCGTCCAGTTCGACTACACGCACAAGAAGCAGACCGGCGGTGCCGGCCAGTATGCGCGCGTCGCCGGAATTCTGGAACCCAATGCGGAGAGCAACTACGAATTCGTCGACCAGATCAAGGGCGGCGCGATCCCGATCGAATACATCCCGGCCTGCGACAAGGGCTTCAAGGCATGCCTGGTCAAGGGCAGGCTCATCGGATTTCCGATCGTGGGGGTAAAATGCACGATCAACGACGGAAACTCCCATCCGGTCGACTCGTCGGATATCGCCTTCCAGCTCGCCGCCATTGGCGGGTTCTGGCAGGCCTATGAAAAGGCGAAGGCCGAAATTCTCGAACCCATCATGAAGGTTTCGGTCGAAGGGCCCACCGAGTACCAGGGCAACATCCTTTCTACCGTCAACCAGCGGCGCGGCGTCATCGTCAGTTCCACCGAGGAAACAAGCTTCTGCCGGGTGGATGCCGAGGTCCCGCTTAGCGAGATGTTCGGCTACTCCACCGCCCTGCGCTCCTGTACCCAGGGCAAGGCGGAGTTCACCATGGAGTTCCTTAAATACGGCAAGGTACCCATGTCGCTCGCGGAAAAACTCAGGAAGGAATTCCTGGAAAAAAAGAAATCGTCATAGGCGGCTGCCTGAGGCATTTTTTTTGTTGGATTGAACCGAATCGGAAAATATTTTGAACTATAAAAGGACAGACCCTCGATGATACGAAACGAACTCGTGAAGAGGAGCCCCCTCCGGATCCTCGAACAATCGATGCACGGCGGGCTCGGCAAGGGCAACATCGGCGTCATCTCGGCCAGGAAGGGCGTGGGAAAAACCGCCTGCCTGGTGCATATTGCAACCGATCAATTGCTCGAAGGCAAACACGTCATCCATGTCTCGTTTGCAACCGAGACCACGCACATCATCTCCTGGTACGAGGATATCTTCGAGGAGATCAGCCGGCGGTACGGCCTCGACGGGTCGATGGACGTGCACGACGAAATCATCAGGAACCGCGTGATCCTCAACTTCCGGCAGGACACGATATCCGGTCCGCAGGTGCAGCGCAGCATTCGCTCCATGATAAAGGACGGCAACTTCAGCGCCGATGTCGTGATCGTTGATGGATACGATTTCCAGAAGTCTACGCCCGAGGAGCTCGCCGGGTTCAAGACCTTTGCCGAAGAGGCGCAGATCGAACTCTGGTTCAGCGCCTCTATCCGGAAGGATGCGACGCAGGCGAAGGACTCCAATGTCCCGGATATCCTCGTACCGTTCCTGCCGTCCATTTCCGTGCTCATCGCGCTCAAGCCGTACGAAACCTACATTCACCTTTCTCTTGTCAAAGATCACGAACTGGTTCCCCCGACCGACCTGCACCTGCGGCTCGATCCGCATATCCTGCTCATCGCCGAGGAGACGGCATAGGAGGACGTAACGTGCAGGGTCGCGGTCTTATCTGCTTTGCCGGGATCGTTTTTCTGCCGCTGTTCGCCTCTCCCCTGCCTGCCGGGCCCGAAGATTCTTCGGCAACCGCAGCGATTCTCCCGCGCGACTCGTTCGCGCTTTCCCTTCCGCAGCTTACCCTGCAAAACGACAATGAAACCGGCGAGTTCAGCGGGGTCGGCGTCGTGTTCCCGGACTCCCCGGATCGGGCGATCATCGGCCTGGGCGAAAATTATTCGATTAAAACGACCGCCCACGGTCTTGAGAGGACCCTGTACCGCAAGCTTCCCGGCAGGGAGGACCGGTTCTCGGCATTCGATGCAGCCATCATCGGGCAGGTGGATACCCGGTTCTGTGCGGCGCTTGACACCCTCGACAACCTGCTCGGGGAGAGGAACTGGAGCCGCTGCCGCTACTTCGACTCCTATTTTCCCCACTTTTTAAGCGGCTGGTACTACCTGCTCTCCGCAGCCCGGAATTCGCTTCACGAACTGCCGCGCGCCTGCCGTGCTCCGGAAAAGGAGTTCGACGTCTCGCTATCCTCACCGAAAACCGATTCCCGGGTCGCGGCCTGGGGTTTTCTGCCGGACAGCGCCGCTTCTCTCCGGGCGGCCTGCAGGGCGCTCTGCGGTCAACTGACCGCGTTTCAGGGGTCTCTGGCAACGATCAAGAACCGTGAGGATACCCCGGTCCCGGCAGGGCTTACCGACGCCCTGTCGCACTTCATCGGGGTCTACTTCGCACATCGATAATGACGGAATGCCTCAGTCGCCGGGGCGCATGGTGCGAGACCAGGTCGCCGACCGTATCCCTCCGAGGAACCGGAAAAAACCGCACAACAGGGCAACATTCATTGCCATGAAATAATAGAGGCGTCGAGCCGCCCTGAACGGGATAGCTTTATGCAGAAGTCCGGCGAGGACGGCGGCAATCCCGAGAACCGACAGCGTACAGTAGACCGGGCTGCCGGAGAGGCAGGACAGGGCTATGCAGCTGAACCCCGCCAGGACGATGAACATGGGGGAGAACCAGCGGGTTACCTTGTGGGAGACATAGCAGAAAAAGGGCCAGCCGCGCAGCGGGTTCAGGAAATCGAGAAGCCGGAAGAAGGCCTGGTAGTTCCCTGCGCCAATGCGGACGCGCCGCTTAAACTCTATGGTCATTGCCGGAACGATCTCTTCATAGGAAAGCGCCGCAGGCTCGAAATACATGCGATACCCCTGGCGGATGATATTCATGGGCGTCATGACATCATCGTTGGAATAGGTGTTCCGTGGCAGCGGAACGAACAGCCGCCTGCGGATCGCATAGAAGGAGCCGAATGCGGAAATGGTGCTGTGCAGCCGGCTTTCGAGGGTTTTCTGCGCAGCCTCGTAATCCCGGTAGAAGGTCTCCTCGTTTGCGCCCGGTCCGCCGCCCGCCGCGGCGGCGCTGCGCTGCAGCGTGATCCCGCCCACCCCGCCGACTTCCGGGTCGGCGAAGTGGCGCGTCAGCATCCTGATGCTTCCGGCATCGAGCATGATGTCCGCATCGGTCAGGAGCACGATCTCGGCTTCGGCAATCGGTATCAGCCGGTTGAGGATGCCAGACTTGCCGCAGCGCTCCGGCGGTCGCCACACCTTCACGCGCGCATCGCTAAACTGCCGCGCGATCTCCTCCGTACGGTCGGTCGACAGGTCGGATCCTATCCAGACCGTCAGCTTGTCGGGAGGGTAATCGGAAGCAAAGATATTACGCAGTTTCCCGGCAATAACCTTCTCCTCATTGTGCGCCGGAATGACGACCGCTACCGACGGGAAATAATCATCCGAAGATCGGGAGGCGCGCCCGAACCAACCGGCGAGAATGCGGAGCAGCCAGGGGTACAGCACGTACGAGTAGGCGACTTCGAACAGGGAGAGCCAGAAGAGCGCGGCCACAACCGTTTCCGGAAATGAAAACCGGGAAGGAGTATCCATCGGACAAGTCTACCGGACGCTCGCGGTAACGCAGAACAGCTTCCCCACCGTTGACAGTGAGATACTCTTGAACCCCGCGGCGGTGAGGAGATCCCGAACCTGGGCTCTGGTAAAAAAACGGACATTACAGCCGCGCAGGGCGAGCCGCGCCTTCCTGATGGGCGCCCGCCAGGTCCATTTCCGCGGGAAGCTTGCGATAAGGCGTACCCCGGTACAGTCGCGCATTTTCCTGAGAACGGGCAGCGGGTCGGTGATGTAATCGAACAGCCCGATCCCGATGCACACATCAAAGACCCTTGGCGGCGTATAATCGAGCAGGTCGGTCCTGATGAATTCGGTTTTGTCCGAAAACCCGCCGGCCTGGGCCTGGGCACGGCAGTGCCCGATCATCTGCTCCGAAATATCGATGCCGGTCGCGTGCGGGCATCCCCGCTGCATCAGTGCCATAATGTAACGGCCGGTCCCGCACCCCACGTCGAGCACGGTATGATCGGCTACGGGCTCGGTATTTTTGAGGGTATAGACGAACCGGTCGTACATATCCCGGCGGAACATGCGGTCCAGCCAGGCGCTCAAGGAACTTTTTTTGTGCGAGTAAATGGCCTCGAACTGCGTGATCTCCCGGTTCCAGTAATCACGCTGGCGGAGTAATTCTTCACTCATAGGGAAAGCGCTTTCCGGAAAGAAGTAAATGAGAACTCGCCGAGCATCCGGCGAACCTTCTGCTCTGTAGTGCCGATGTTGCAGTACTGGCGCAACCGTCGCAAAAACGGGAGCGGATAGCGCGGCTGTCCGGCATCGATCTCCCACGGATGGAGGTAAAATACAACGCAGCGACCCTGTTTCAGGCACCGTTTGAAGAGCAGGCGAGACACGAACCACGGCAGGAGGCGAAAGTACGCTCCCCCGCTGGCAGGAATTTTCAGGTTGCCGACAGTGACACAGGACAGCGGGAATTCAGTGAGTCGCGGTGAAACGGGAAAGGGCGACAGCGCAGCTCCCGGAAAACCGTAGTCGGGATGGCCCCTTATGGGAAAGACCGATGAATCGTAGGCAATGCCGTTTCGCTCAAGAATGGGATACGCCCAGGTGGTTTTCGGCGTAATGGTAAAAGAGGGAGCGCGGTAGCCCCTGATCGGTGAAGGTACCAGTGGAGCGGTGACCTCCAGAGCGAGCTTCAGATCAGCCTCGAACTCAGCAGGGGTCTGGCAGGTAATGAGTGAGTGGCCATACCCGTGGGTCGCGATCTCGTGCCCGCGGGCGGCGATTTCCTTCACCAGGTGCGGCAACTGCGCGGCGATCCATCCGAGAACGAAAAATGTCGCTTCGACCTTGAATGAATCGAAGAGGTCGAGTAATTTAACCGCATTGGCCTCGATGCGCAGGGTCTGGCTCTCCCATTTCCCGCGGGGCACCAGCGATTCGAGGTTATGGGCGCAGAACGACTCTTCCAGATCGACCGAGAGGATATTGTGCATGGTCAGGGCCAAACCGGATCAATGTGCTGCTTCCCGGTTTCGGTGGAAAAACAGTGCGCAATCTCCCCGTAATACAGAGTGTGGTAATCCTTATCGGGATAGAGACGCCGATACGTCGCGGCAAGGAGAGCGGGATCTATCGGAGATTTGTACACTATGGTGCACTCGAAGTGAATACCGGGAATGGTGAGCACCGGCGTTTTAATTTTCTCGCCCGGACAGACCTCCAGCCGGCACTTATTCAGTTTGTCGATCGTTCGTCCGGACTGCGATCCGCAGATCTCCAGCTCTTTCCGCATGTCGGCCAGCGGGACGCTCACCGAAAAATCCGCGGCCTTTTCGATGAGTTCAAAGGTATACCGCGACCTGCGTACCAGCACCGTTACCATGGGACGCCCCCAGATAAAGCCGATGCTCACCCACCCGATAGTCATTACATTGACCGAGTCCCCGGACTTTACGGTCAGGAACGCCCCGTTTTCAATCTGCCGAATCGCCCGTTCGATAAGAGACAGATATTCGATGTGCTGCATAATTCCTCCCCTGACCTCTGAATTCCGTACACAAATCTTCTCAACAGGGAGCGGTCATCCCCGGAAGAATGCCGGAAGAGCCTAGCTCCCCTGCCCCGCTGTGCCGGTTCCTCCTCCGGCAAGCGATGGCCGGAGGAGGTACTTGATAAGGGTGCGTCCGCCTTTGAGAAGCCGCTTCGTCTCGCCGGGATGCCGGAGTGCCTGGATCCCCTTTGCCAGGAGGTAGCCAGGCCGCAGGTAAAACTCCCGGCGTGCGCGATCGCAGAACGCAACCAGTTCCTCATAGGTCAAATCCGGATTGGAGACCACCGACGAATGCAGTCCCTCGGGAGTTATCCACTTGCTGTAATCGGTCGTCGTTATCCAGCCCTTCTTGCCGAAATAGTCGTAATCCGACGTACCGGGGTAAACCATGATCGGAAAAAATTGTGCGGTATCCGGGGTGAGCTCCAGGGCGAAGCGCAGGGTTTTCCCGAGCGTTTCCCGGGTCTCGCCGCGGTTGCCGACCATGAAACACCCATGGACCAGGATACCCGCTTTCCTGGCCTCCCGCCGGAAGTTCCGGATTTTTTCGAGCGTTATCCCTTTTTGGATATTGTCAAGAATCACCTGGTCGCCGCTCTCGATGCCGACGCAAAACAGACGGCATCCCGCTTTTTTCATGAGCTTCATCGTTTCGAAGTCCACGTCGCACCGCGAGTTTGCCGACCAGGGAATTCCGGTCAATCGCTCCCTGATCAGGGTTTCGGCGATGGTCCGGCACCGCGCCCGATCGGCTGTCAAGGTATCGTCCTCAATCATGATTTCCTTGACGCCGGGAAAATTTTCGTGGATGTAGCGGAACTCCCCGATCACCGAAGCGACGGATCGCTTGCGGTAGGCATGTCCCTGCATCGTCTGCGGAATGACGCAATAGGTGCAGTTGAACGGGCATCCGCGGCCGGTCACAAAGACGATAAGCGGGTAGCGGCTGTGCCCGTAAAAGTAGGGGGAAATATCCAGGTGCTTTTTATAGACCTCCGACACCATGGGAATATCGTCAAGGTCGTGAATATACGGACGCCGGGGATTGACGATGATTTCCTGCGAGGCCGAGCGGAAGGCAATACCCCGCACCATGCGCAGAGCCTCTTCGTCACGGTTTCCCGCCGCAAGAGTCGCCGCAAGATCCACCACGGTCGCGTCGTACTCACCGATCGCAACCGCATCGAGCGCATCGTCAAGCCGGAGCGTTTCTTCGGGAACCGCAGAAACGTGCACCCCCACGCATACCGTAAAAAGGGCGGGAATACGGGCTTTCAGCGCACCGGCGACCTTGACATCGTTATAGATGCTGGGCGTCGAGGTATCGAGGATGGCCATTTCCGGGCCGAAGGCGACTACCCGGCGCTCCACCTCCTCCAGGGAAAGCCCGGCGGCGGGCGCATCGATCATCAGGATTTCATGATGATTTTTTTCCAGGTATCCGGCGGCATACGCCAGCCACATGGGAAAGTACAGCGTTCCGGATTTTGTCACCGCAGGAGAACGCGACTCGCGCGAAAATTTAGGAAGGAACGGAGGATTCAGCACGACAATGCGCATTATTCAAGTATCCCTTTACGGTAATGGAAGCTTACTTACGCCAATTGGAAAACGCGCCGCACCTTGTCGCGCAGGGGTTTCTGGGCAAGGAGTCCGGTATGCTGGTCCACCACCTCGCCGCTCTTGATAAACAGCAGCGTCGGGATGCTGGTCACCCCGTACCGCGCCGCGGTTTTCGGGCTGTCGTCCACGTTGACCTTGCCGACGACAACGGTACCGGACATCTCCTTCGCGATTTCATCGACGATCGGGGTAAGCATCCTGCACGGCCCGCACCACTCTGCCCAGAAATCGACAAGGACCGGAAGCGGGTTCTGCAGGGCCGCCTGGGAGAAATTTTCATCGTTAAAGACTACCACGCCATCAGCCATCGCTATCTCCTTACTCCGGAAGTCGGGGAAGCATTCCCCCGCATCGCCGACGCAGGGTTCTTCCCCTGTGCGGCGTTTATCACCTGGATCATGGAATCGCACAGCTTCCGCCATTCGGCCGGTCGGGCGATGTACCAGGAAAGAACCGATTCGGCTTTGCCGGCATCGATTCCGGTCAATTGCTCGAGTTCGTGAAATTTCTGCACCTTCTCACCGACCGGCAGCCCGGAAAGCGACTGCAGGAGATACACTCCCGAAAAAAACTGCGCCTGCTTCGCGGTCGGTGCCGCGAGGGCTCCGCCCCCCATTGCCAGGAGAATGACCAGGATCGATGCTTTCATAAAGGTGTCAGCCCGGAGCCGGAGGTGTTCAAAGTTCCAAGGTAAAAATACATCCTTCCGTCCCGTTTAACAGGGTGCTCCTGACCATTCCGCAGTGCTGCCACCTGCCCCTGCCCGGGCATTCGGTCAGCGAACCAGGGGTGCGTCCGCTTCGGTAAGTTCCTCAAGCTGCCGGATCACTACTTCCGGCGCGATGCGCCGCATGCAGTCATGGGTGATGCGCAGGCAACGGTTGCCGCCGTGGGCGTGGCAGGGACGGCAGAGGAGCGACTCTTCGAAAATCCTGAACGCCGGGCTCCCAAAGGGGAAAAAACCGAAGTGGCGCGTGGTCGGCCCGAAGAAAATCCCGGTTCGTACTCCGCAGGCCCGGGAGAGATGGGCGAGCCCGGTATCGTTGCCCAGAGCGAGTGAAAAACCGGTCAGCAGCGCCCCGCATTCGTACAGCGAAAGCCGGCCCGCAAGCGAAATGCACCCGCCGCCGATAGCCGACTGCATTTTCTGCGCCGCAGCGGCGTCACCTTTCCCGCCCATGATGACCGGGACCCACCCTTCGGCCATGAAATGCCTTCCGACTGCAGCATAGCTCTCTGCCAACCACTCCTTGTTCTTCCAGGCGCTGAAGGGGAAGAGCGCAAGTAACCGGTGTTCCGTAATATCACCGGGAAGCCAGGTTGCAAACGCGGTCTGCCTGCCGGAGTCGCTGAAAAAAAGTTGCGGTACCGGGATCTCGCCCGGAGGGTTTCCGGTTGCGGCTTCGATATAACGGCCCGGAACGGTCGGCGACCGGGCATAGGTATCGAGCCGGAAGAGCAGCAGAGCCAGCCGCTTCCCATGCAGCTTATCGAAATATCCGCGTTTCGCATCGATTGACGCGAGAAGGGTACGGCTGCGGCGGCTGTTCTGCAGATCGACGACGATGTCCCATTTTTGATGGAGAACGGCGGGAGGCAGTTTCTCTTTCGGGTCAATGCCGATGACGCAGGCGAGCCGGGGATCGTCGGCAAAGAGGGGAGCATAACCGTTCTGCGTTACCAGGGTGATTGAGGCTTCCGGGGTGTTTGCCTTCAGATAGGAAAAAAGAGAGGCGGTCACGATCACATCGCCCATCGACGACAGGCGCAGCACCAGAAAGTTCCTCATTGCATTATCTTCACCGATTCGGTGCTCCCGGGGTAGAAATAGCGTTCAGGATCCACCGCCCCGCCGTTTCGCCAGATCTCGTAATGCACATGCGGACCGGTTGCAAACCCGGTACATCCTACCGTGCCGATTACCGCGCCCCGCTTGACTTTCTGTCCGCGAACCACGGTAAGCGATCCGAGATGCGCGTAGACCGTGCGGAAACCGTTCCCATGCTCGATTGCCGCCCTTTTTCCCCATACCGGGGTTTCCTCGGATATTGAGACAATGCCGGATGCGGCGGCAATGACCGGCGTCCCCAAAGCAGCGGCGATATCGACCCCGCGATGCATCTTTTTCCGGCCCGAAAAAGGATCCTGCTCCGCATCGAATCGGCGGCAAACCACGGCAACCCCGGGCAGAGGGTTACATACGGGAATACGGTCGAACAGGTTGTCCCATCCCCCGAGTTTCAGGGCGCACTGGCCGATGATCGAATCGAGGCGGGTTACACGGGCGCCAAGCTCATCGGTGGAAACACCTCTCCCCTGCGGATCCGCCACCCGGGCGGCAGCCTTGACAGAAGCTCCTGCGGTGCCCTGGCTCGCAACGCGCTGCTTCTTTGCATTCAGCAGATCGATGCGTTCCATCGCCCGGTTAAGCGTCCGTGCCGCAGCCTGGACTTTCCCGCGAAGCTCGGCGTTGCTCGTGCCCAGCTCCTGCTGCCGGCGAAGATCGGTCGATGAGAAATGGAAGGTCTCGGAAGGGATGAAATAGGCGGCAATGCCGATAATCGCCAGAGAGAGGGCGATAATTGCCACCGGACGGCTTACCGACAATGAGACAACCGGTTTTCCCTTTTCAGAAATAATAACAATTGACTTGCGGTGCTTCATTGCGGCTTTCGAACACTCCCTGCAGACCCGAGCCGGGGGCTTGAGATATTCGCCCCCGCGGTTCGGACATCAAAACCTTATATTCCTTCGGCAACGTCGCCTTCGGGGCTGTGCTTCTTTGAAGCCGCCTGGATCTCTTTAATTTTCTCCTGGATATCCACTATTTCCTTCCGCAGGGCCTTGATATTTTCGACCGATGTTTTAACAGCCAGATCGTTCTCCACCTGGCCTGCTTTTTCCGCTTCGATCAGGTCAAATGCCCGCTCCCCGATATCGTTGAAATTGCGCGTGATTTTGCGCCTTGCCGCAATCTCCTCAACGGTAAGCTTGCCGATCTTCGAATACTCTTCGATTTTTTCCATTGAATAGACCGCGCCATCCTTCAATCCCTTTTTCAACTTTTCCCACATCGTGTCCATACTACCTCCCTGGTGAAAGGTCCGCACTGAACCTATGAGTTAAAATATGATCTGGAACCCTGCTGCCCCGAATCATTTTTGCAGTATGCCGCCGCCCCAGCCTGCGTAACGGTGCCGTCTTCCTGCAAATTCCATGTATTTTCCGGGTATGCCCGAGAAAACCCGCCGGCTCTGCTTCCTCATTAATTATAGTTACCGGGACAGGAACAATCGTTTCGAGATGGAGCTCTACGCCTCGGGAAGCGATAGCGTTCCTGTCAAGATTACCGTCGATTCCTTCCGCCCGCTCTTTTTTGTTCCGCATTCGGTTCCCCGCGAGGAAACCGTCCGGGCCGACGAACGGCGGCCATTGCCCCTTCTTTCCATGACCCACGGGGTACCGGTCGATTGCCTCTATTTCTCGACCTACAGCGGCCTCCTCGCCTGCCGGAAACATCTCCGGGAGCACGGTATAACCGTCTATGAATCGGACATCCACCCGGTTGAGCGATACCTCATGGAACGCAGGGTAGCAGGCGGATTCGAAGCGGAAGGGGTCTGGAGCCGCCGGGGATCGTTATGGTGCTGCCGCAATCCGGTTGTTCGCGGAGCATCAATGACGCCGGTTCTTTCGATCCTGTCGTTCGATATCGAAACCAATGCCGACGAAGGAACCATCCTGAGCATTGCCTGCAGCGGAAAGCGGCAGGCCGTTTTCATACAGGGCCGCGGCGCCGAGGCACCGCCGGTTCATTTCTGCGGCAATGAGCGGGAGGTACTCACCTGCTTTTTCGACCATCTCCGGGCAGAGGATCCGGATATTATCATAGGATGGAATGTCATCGATTTCGACCTGCAGACCATCCAGGACCGCTGCGACTTTTTCCGGATTCCCTTCAATGCCGGACGGGTGGACGGAGCCAGAATTCTTCCGGAGAAACCGGGGGGCAGGAGAACCGTTCGCCTGCCCGGCCGGGCCGTCATCGATGTTCCCACCATGCTCAGAGCCAATTTCCATACCTTCGAGGAGTACTCGCTCGATTTCGTTGCAACTGCCATGCTCGGGGAGGGCAAATCGATCCGGCTCTCCGGCGCAGAAAAAATCCGCGAGATCATTCGCCGCTTCAGGGAAGAACCGCTTTCATTGGCCGAGTACAACCTGCGTGATGCGGTTCTGACCCGGCAGATTTTCGATGGCGCCGACCTCCTGCCCGGCGCCATCGAACGTTCGAGGAACTCGGGCCATCTCCTCGATCATTACGGAGGGAGCATCGCGGCTTTCGATTACCTCTACCTTCCCCGGCTTCACCGTGCGGGGTATGTGGCAATCGACGTTGCCGATGTCGTTCCTCCGGCAGGGCCCCTTGCCGGAGGCTTCATCGTCGATCCCCGGCCGGGCCTCTATGAAAACGTCCTTGTATTCGATTTTCGCAGCCTCTACCCTTCAATAATCATTATCTTCTGCATCGACCCGCTGGGAAGGATGTCCCCCTCCGGTAATCGGGTGCAGGGCCCTGTTGGACCCTCATTTGCCGCCGATGCTACCATTCTGCCGCCGATTATCGCTGATCTCATGGAGGCTCGCAACAGGGCCCGGAAGGATCAGAACCCCTACCTTTCGCAGGCGATAAAAATCCTGATGAACAGTTTTTATGGGGTGCTCGGCTCGCCGGGGTGCCGGTTCTTCTCCGCCGATATCGCGTCGGCGATCACCGGCACCGGTCAGTATATCCTGAAGCAGATGATAGAGTACTTCCGGTCGTCCACCGGGCTTGAAGTCATCTATGGCGACACAGATTCGCTCTTTGTCTGCAGGGGTAGCGGCGATAACCGGTCCCCGGAGGCAACCGGTCCCGAAATCGCCCGCCAGGCGACCTCCTGGCTTGCCGCCGGTCTGAAGGAGCAATTCGGCGTGAAGAGCGGCCTGGAGCTGCAATTCGAGCGGCATTTCCGCCATTTTTTCCTGCCCTCACTGCGCGGATCGACCGAAGGGAGCAAGAAACACTATTGCGGATCGATGGTCGACCCCTCGGGAGAGATGACCCTGCTTTTCAAGGGGATGGAGTCTGCGCGGTCCGATTGGACCGACCTTGCAAAGGAGTTCCAGCACGAGCTCTTCCTGCGCTTCTTCACCGGAAAGCCGATCGAAGAGTTTATCCGGTCAACGGTTGAGATGGTCCGGCAGGGCAGGGCGGATGATAAGTTAATTTACAAAAAGAGACTTCGTAAACCCATAGCCGAGTATGTCGACCACCTTCCGCCCCACGTCCAGGCCGCAAAGCTGTTGCCCTCTCCGGGAAGGCTGATCCGGTACTGCATCACGACCAGCGGCCCCCAGCCGGTCGAGAACCTTACCGCGCCCCTCGACCGCGAGCACTACATCGAGAGCCAGCTTCAGCCGATCGCCGACTCGGTCCTCGAATGGCTTGGAACCGGATTCGATCGCATTCTCTCCGGGCAGCAGGAGCTTTTCCAATAAGCTGCCGGAATTATGCCGGGCATTTTTGGCCCGATCCGAATCCTGCGTAGGGGTTCAACATGTTGAACCCCTACGCAGGTCCACCCCGGCCGGGCGCACCAAAAGAAAAGGGGGCTGAACACGCCCCCTTTTCCTGTAACTCGATTCTTATTTACGGCAGAAAGTCTACTTCGTCAGCAGCAGGAAAGCCTGCTTCTCATAGGCTCCGGCCTTGAAGCGCACAAGGTACTGCCCTGCAGCAAGCGTGCTTCCCTTAAGATCGATTGCATAGGAACCGGCTTCCTGCTGGCGGTTAAGGGTCAGTGCGGTCCTGCCGAGGACATCATACACGGCAAGTTCGACCTTGGCCGCCGAGGGCAGAGAGTAGGCAATCGCACCCTGCTTCATGGAGAACTTATACGCATTTGCTCCAATACGAGATGAAAGCACGGAAGTCGGCACCGTTGAAAAGCTCCAGACACTCGACCAGGCGGTTCCGGCAGCATTGATTGCATTCACATGCCAATAATAGGTAATGGTGACATTTTTACCCTGGACAAGACCAGTCGGCGCAGCAGTCAGAGCAGCGGTGCCGGCCAGATTATAGGTTGTAACTGCAAAGGTAGAGACCGTCGAAACCTGAACCGCATAGCTCGTGGCTCCGGTTACAGCAGTCCAGCTCAACGTCGCCGTGGTTGACACGCCAGACTGGCCGTTCGTTGGAGCGGACAGCGCCGGGGCCGCAGGGGCAACGAGCGTTACAAAGCTCCATGCAGGTGAATATGCACTGGTGCCGCCAGCATTGGTCGCGCTGACGTGCCAGAAATAGGTGTTTCCACCGTAGGCAAGCCCGCTTACCGCCGCGGTTACTGCACCGCTGGTAGTCCCGTTGATCACGGTAGATCCGAAGCTGGAACTGGTGGAAACCTGGTAGGAATAGGAGGTAGCTCCAGATGCGGCAACCCAGGTCAGAGTAAGCGCAGCCAACTGGCCGGTCGCTCCGTTAGTCGGCGCGGAAAGTGAAGGAGCGGCGGGAGGCACAGGAATAGTCGTGAAACTCCAGATGCTCGACCATCCGCCCGTTCCGCCGGTACCGGTTCCATTAACATGCCAGTAGCAGGTGGTTCCGTTAGCAAGACCACCCGGCGCCGCGGTGGTAGCTGTAATGCTTGCCTGGGAGTATACGGTTGTACCAAAACCCGAACTGGTAGAGACCTGCAGAGTATAGGACGACGTCACCGCTCCGCCGGTTCCGGCTGCCCAGCTCAGAGTCAGGTTCAGCGGCTCATTGGTTGACCCTGTTGTCGGCGCAGACAATACAGGTGCGGGCGGCGGGGCTACAATCGTCGTGAAACTCCAGACGGTCGACCAGGCGCTCGTGCCGGTTGTATTGACGGCATTTACTTTCCAGTAGAAGGTCGTGTTGTTCGCAAGACCGGTAAATGCCTTTGAGGTACCCACCACCCCGATCTGGCCTGCAATCGTGCTGGAAAAGCTCGTTTGCGTTGAAATAAGAATTGAATAGGAAGCCGCTGCTCCGCCGCTCGTCGATGTCCAGCTGAAAGTGAGCGCGGTAGGCTGATTCGTAGCGCCTGCAGAAGGAGCGGAAAGTGCCGGCGCGCCGGGAGCCGACAGGCCGGTAATAGTCATGGGCACCGAGTAGGCCACCGGGCTTCCCGCAACGAATGTCGAGCAGGTGTTCGGCGTCATATTCGGCGGAAACGGAACCGCTGCGGAGGTAGGATAATAGGTAACCGTAGCCGGCATTTCACCGAGCGTTGAGTCCCACAACCTGAAATGCAATTTTGCCCCTGCCAGGAATCCCAGTTTGACAACCCCGGTATTGTTATAACCCGCTACCCTGAAGGATGAATCCGGGCCTGCCGGCCAAAAGCCCGACCCCCAGCAGTTGCCAACGGAGTCGAACACACCGATCTCATCGGGCACGCCCTTATTGCTTGAGGAGATCGGCGCCCCGTTGAGGGTAGGATGGGCCGCCGTATCGAGGAATATCGTCAGCGTTGCCCCTGTCGAGCTATCAAGGGGAATGAAATGCCGCGCAAAAGCACTCCCTGCAAGCATTGTTAGAAAAATCATTACCGGCGACCAACGGTTCAACGATAATTTAATCACAAGAGCCTCCTCTTTCTTTTATTCAATTAAGTTGTACTGCTTGACTGGTACGCCGTCCCAAACGACGCTATTTAATTTCAATAAGCTTCATCTGCTTCTCAACACCGTTGGCCTTCACTCTGACGAGGTAGATGCCCGATCCGGCGACATCGCTGCCCGCTGCTCTGCCATTCCAGGATACCGCGTAGCTGCCGGCAGCGTATTTACCCTTTGCCAGGCGCTGCACAAGATTTCCCCGCATATCGTAAACACCGATCTCCACATCCTGGCTTGCAGCGCCGGAAAGCGCCGGAACCTCGAAAGAGATGCTCACGCTCCCCCGGAACGGGTTCGGATAAGCCCGCGGAGCGCTGAAGGAGGACTGCATCTCCTGAGCGGGTACGGCGAGCGTTGCCGTTATGATGGACTTGGACGCAAATACCGGATTGCTCCCGCCTGTTACGCTAAGCGCGATTTCTTTTTCGCCGTTCCATAACCTGAAGGAAATCTTATCCGAGGATCCACAACCGTTGCTGTTCTTGTTCATCGAGTTCTTCCCCCAGATTGCAAAGGCGGACACGCCGTTGACCACGGTTCCGGCACCGACGAGGTTCCCCTTCGCGTCGAAGGCGCCGACTTCGCAGCTGCCGGATACGGCCTTGCCTCCAAGCTCTACCTGCTTCGCCAGGAACACGGCGAAGTTACCGGTATTGGTATGCTTCGCAAAATGCTTCAGCGCAGGCGGGTCGGTAAGCGCCTTCCCGGCGGACAGCATCTTTGCCGGGCCGCTGCCGGCGGTAGGATAGGCAAGCGATGCTGTAGCACTCGTTAAGATATAGTACCCCTTCCCAACGGCCATATTCCCGATCTCATCGAGCGAAGCTGCGGGCCAGTAAAAGTTACTGCTGCCGTCCATAACCAGCACGAGCTGGGAACTGATGGAGTTAAGAGCCGTGGCTATGGGCATGCTCACCTGCGGCAGGTAGGAAACCAGGTTCCAGTTCGAGGCCGGCAGGGAAATAGGATTTGCCGTGAGGTTGACCGCATTTCCGGTCAGCTTGAGCGTGTCGTTTGCAAGAGTATCGAGGATCCAATACCCCGAACCGGTATGGACAGTACCGATCTCGTCCAGCGATGCCCCGGGCCAATACAGGTTATCATTTCCATCCATGGCAAGGATAAAACCCTTGAGCTTGCCGAATACTCCGGAAGTCGATGAATCGGCCGGCTGGAGGTTAAGCGAGTACATGGACCATCCGTTGGCAAGCGGAATGGCGAGGCTCGCCGTGGTGGTGAAGCTATCCAATGTCGACCATGCGCTCGAACCGCCGCCGTTTGTCGCATTGACTTCGCAGTAATAGGTGGTGTAATACGCGAGTCCGCTCACGCCCGAGGAGAGCCCCGTAATGCCGGTAAGGCTCACGACCAGGCTGCCGAAACTTGTGCTCGTGGATACCCTGAGGCCGTACGAGGTTGCACCTGAAACAGAGTTCCAGTTCAGGCTGAGTGAAATCGGCTGATTGGCTGCTCCGTTGGACGGTGAAGAAATCACCGGAGGATTAGCTGGGCTGGTGGTCGCCCGCAGGGTGTCGAGCATCGAGACATAGCCCCCGCCAGAAACAAAGGTAGAGTCGGCATTCGGGATTATGCCATTAATAGTTCCATGCGCGGCAAAATGCGCATAGATCGTTGTATAGGTCTGCCCGTTCGCCGAATCCCATATTTGGAATCGGAATTTCTGCCCGGCCTTAAGCCCGTGGGTAACAATCGGGGTGTGATGGGTAGAGTCGTAGGTTGAATCCCAACCCTGTACCGCGATGCCCACCGTGCCGCTTTCGTACGCATGGGCGCCGATGCAATTGCCGGCGGTATCGACCGCGGCAATGATGCTGCCGTAGGGCAGGGGGTTAACCCCAACCGTGGGATTGCTGGAGTAGTTGGTGCTATTGTAATTATAGCTGGCGTAAACCGTTGCATTGGTGGAGCTCACGGTCCATTTATAGGGCCCCAGCGAATCGGTCGTCGCGAATAATCCTGTGGTCGCAGAAAAAAGAAAAATCAAAGCTCCCCACCATCGTTTTGCAGCTTTAAGATGCATTGCAAAGCTCCTTTCTTGAAACACAGGTGTGTCCACGATTCCCTCTTGAATTTCAGCTCTCGACCGCCGACAATGAAATTAAAATAATTATTCCTCAACCGTTTGCAAAACTTTTTTAATGATTTTACTCAACTTTGATTACCCTCAATCTTTTGTCAAAGTTTTCCGCCATCATCCGGACAATATATATGCCGGAACCAAGGCCTTCTTCACCCGGGTTCCAGGCAACCGTATAATGCCCGGGCATGCGGGCGCCGCTCGATATATGATCCACCAGGCTGCCCCTCATATCGTAGACATTCAGTTCTATTTTTTGGGCATTCACGCCGCCCAATACAGGAACGTCGAAGGCTATCCGGATACAGCTCTTGAAAGGGTTCGGATACGCTCCTGCGAGGTTGAATCGCGTAATCGGCAGTCCCGCAGGAATCGACAGGGAGCCATAATAGACAGCTCGGGCGGCGTACTTCGGCAAAACGCCGTTGCCCGGCAGATAATCGAGCGGATACTCCCGATTTCCATCCCAGAGCACAAAGGTGATCGCATCGCCCGGCTCGCACCCGGTCTTTTTGCCGGTGATCGCTTCACTGCCCCAGATCGCAAAGGCGGTATGCCCGTTGGCAACGGTTCCCGCTCCGACCAGATTCCCCGCGGCATTGAATGCTCCTATTTCGGCATTGCCGGTCCGGCTGCCGGATTCGACCCGTTCTGCCAGGAACACCGCGAAATTACCCGTATTTGCGTGATTTACAAAATGCTTCAGAGCCGGCGAATCGGAGAATCGCTTCCCGGCCGCAGCCGAAAGCTTTGCCGGACTGCTGCCTGCAGTCGGGTACTTAAGCGATGCAGGTGCGTTTGTCAATATATAATATCCGTTGCCGACGGTCATTGTGCCGATCTCATTGAGGGAGGCGGCCGGCCAGTAAAAATTACCGCTGCCGTCCATGGCCAGCACCAGCTGGGAACTTATGGACGCGAGTGCCGTGGCAATCGGCATACTCACCTGCGGCAGGTAGGAAACCAGGTTCCAGGTCCCTGACGAAAGAGAAATCGGATTTGAAGCGATAGTGACCGCACTTCCGGTCAGATTCAGGGTATCGTTTTTGAGAGTGTCGAGAATCCAGTAGCCGGAACCGGAATGAACGGTGCCGATTTCGTCGAGAGAAGCGCCCGGCCAATAGAGGTTGTCGCTCCCGTCCATTGCAAGTATAAAACCTTTCAGCTTGCCGAATACCCCGTGGGTAGACGAATCCGTCGGCTGGAGATTGAGCGAGTACATAAACCATCCGCTCGAAAGGGGAATTGAAAGACTCTCGGCGGTGGTGAAGCTCCAGATATTCGACCAGGAACCGGCGCTCGTTGCATTGACGGCATTGGCCTCCCAGTAATACGTCGTGTAATGGGCAAGTCCGGTTACCGATGCCGTGACTGCATTCAGACCGCTCCGACTCAAAACCGTGGTGGCAAAGCTCGACACGGTTGAAACCTGCACCCCATAGCTTGTCGCCGCTGCGACGGCCTGCCAGCTCAGCGAGAGCGAAAGACCGATACCGGCGGTGTTATTGATCGGGAAAGAAAGCGCCGGCGCATTGGGCGGACCAAGGGTCGTAAAACTCCAGATGCCGCTCCAGAAACTCGTGCTGTCCGCATTCGAAGCATTTGCCCGCCAGAAATAGGTTGCATTTGCGG
>PLTF01000022.1 GCA_003164335.1 Fibrobacterota bacterium | reverse complement strand
GAGGTGGAAAAACGCGCGGTGGTCGATTCGGCGCAGAGCGCCGGGGTGCGGGAAGTGTACCTGGTGGCCGAACCGATGTCGGCGGCCATCGGCATGGGTATTCCGGTCCATGAACCGTCGGGCAACATGATCATCGATATCGGCGGCGGTACCGCGGAAATTGCCGTGATCGCCCTCAACGGAACGGTCTGCGACATGTCGGTACGGGTAGGCGGCGACGAAATGGACGAGGCGGTAATTTCTTACCTCAAGAAAACCTACAACCTTCTCATCGGCGAGAGTACGGCTGAACAGATAAAAATCCAGGTGGGGTCGGCATTTCCGCTCCAGGAGGAGCTTGAAATGGAGGTAAAAGGCCGGGATCTCGTCGCAGGCATACCCAAGACGCTGCGCATTTCGTCCACCGAAATCCGCGATGCCCTGAATGAGCCGGTATCCATAATCATAGAGGCCGTCAAGCAGGCGCTGGAGCAGACGCCTCCTGAACTTTCGGCCGATATTCTCGATAAGGGCATCATCATGACCGGCGGCAGTTCACAGCTCCGGGGCCTCGACGAGCGGATCCGGCAGGAAACGAATCTTCCGGTCAATGTCATCGACGAACCGCTCACCTGCGTTGCGCGAGGCGCCTTGAAAATCATCGAAAATCTCGACCAGTACCGGCCGGTGCTCATGCCGACCGGACGGCGCAGCAACCGCTGACTGTAAACGCAGCTTTGCAATAGATAGAAGTTCGGGATGCAGCGTTTCACTCCCTACCGGTTATCGACGGGTACCTATGAACGGCCGGGCAATCTTCACCGTGTATCGGTTCCATGCGCTGGATAATTGACCTTGTAATACAGTATCGTCTGCTGGTCTCGATGATCGTCGCCTGTACGGCCTCCTTCCTGATGATCTTCAGCCCACCCCGTCAACAGGCGCAAACCGAACGCCTGCTGGCCACCAGTATCTTCTATCCCGTCCAGATAACCGTCGATCAAGTCATCCGGGCAAAAAACATCTATGCCGAAAATGAGCGGCTGAAAAGCGATGTTGCGCTCCTGAATTCCCAGGTCGCGCAGCTGCGGGAGGAAGCGGCGGAAAATACGCGGTTACGGGATATGCTCGGGTTCGAGCAATCCACGCCGCTTATACTCATTCCGGCACGGGTCGTCGCCCGCGATCCTTCCCCGATTTTCAAGAGTGTCGTGATCGATGCGGGAAAAAACAAGGGCGTCGTGCCGTATATGCCGGTTGCAAGCCGGCAGGGAGTGGTCGGCAAGGTGGTCCAGGTAATGCCCGACCTGTCACTTGTCCAATTAATCCGGGATCCGCTCAACCATGTGAGTATCATGGTCCGCCGCAGCAGGACCGTGTCCATTCTCGAAACGGAGAATGGCGTTGATTTCTTCACCCATCTCCGGGTGCACGAGGATGTTCTTCCCGGCGACACGGTTATTACCACCGGACTCGGCGGGATTTATCCGCGTGGTTTCCTGGTGGGAATCATCAACAAGGTGTCCTTCGAGCGGGATCCGCTCTTCAAGCGGGCGGGCATAAAGCTCTGCGTTGATATCGACCACATCGAGGAACTCTTTGTCATCAAACTTCAACCGCAATGGTCGGCATTCAAGCAGCAGCTCGATACCCTGACCCTTGGCAAGCCAAAATCATGAAAACAGCCTCCCTGAAATGGTTCGGCCTGTTCATTCTCTGCTTCGTGCTGCAAACGACGATCGTGCCGTTCATCGGAATTGCCGGAATCCACCCGGATTTTCCGCTCATCGCTCTTTTCTTTCTCGGCTTCCGGACCGGCCCGATGCCCTCCTTGTGGGCCGGATTCTTTATCGGGCTGTCCGGAGACCTGTACTCGACATCGATCCTCGGACAGAACACCCTGTCGAAAACGATAGCGGGCTTCTTTGCCGGGATATTCAACGAACGGGTGATGCGGATCGATACGGTCATTCAAATGGTGCTCCTGGTGCTCACCTTCATGGTTAATGATTTCGTTTACGTAGCAGTACAAATGATTAAATCCGGGGGCGGAGGCGGGGATATCGCCCGGCATTGCATTATTGCCACTCTGCCAAGGGCACTGTATTCGATGCTGTTTGCGCTGATTCCGTACCTTAAGAACCACCTTTTCGGGTCTTCCACCCCACGGTTGTAACTTCATGCAGTTTGCCACACATTTACAAGATGAGCAGCGGGAACGGAATGCGAAGAGTCTCTTCCTCATAGTCACCGTTGCCGTCTTCTTTCTGCTCATTATTGCCAGGCTTGCCTTTCTCCAGATTATCCAGGCCGATCTCAATATCCGTCTTTCAAAGGAAAACAGCATGCGCCTGCGGGTGATCCTGCCCCCGCGCGGCTGTATCTACGATCGCAACGGCGAAATTCTCGCCCGTAACCGTCCCTCCTACTCCATCTGCGTACTACCTTCGAAACTACCTTCAAAACTGAAGTACCGGAAAGAAATCATTGCGAGGCTATGCTCGATACGCGATTCCTCGGGGGCAATCGTTTTCGATTCCGTTGAACTCGAAGCGACCATTAAAAAAGCCAACGGACGACGCTACGACCCGACCCGGCTCAAGGAGGATGTGTCGCTCGACCTCATGAGCATCGTGGAGGAACACTCCCTGGAACTGCCCGGCATCATTGTCGTATCGGAATCCAGGCGCGAATACACGCTCGGCGCGTCAACCTTCCATGCGTTCGGGTACATGAGTGAAATTCCCGAGGATGAATTCGACTCCCTGAAGGAAAACGGCTACTACTACGGCGACCTGATCGGAAAATCGGGACTCGAACGGGAGTACGAAAAATCAATGCGCGGCGTCTGCGGCCAGGAGTACATCGAGGTGGATGCCTATGGCAGGAATAAGGGACCGGTTCCGGATGTTCCCCGGATAGACCCGATCCCGGGAAATAACCTCTACCTGACCCTCGATGCAAGGCTGCAGCGCAAAGCGGCGGAGTCGTTTCCGGATTCACTGAAGGGCGCAGTCGTGGCGCTTGACCCGCGAAACGGCGAAGTGCTGGTCATGTACAGCCATCCGGGAGTGGATCCGAATATTTTCTCAATGGCCGGAACCCTCCGCAGTAAAACCTGGGCAGCCGTTGCCACCGATCCCAATCTCCCGCTCAATAACCGGGCGATTTCCGGAGCCTATCCTCCCGGCTCCACCTTCAAGCTGATCACCGCCCTGGCCGGACTTGAAACCGGGGAGCTCTCGGCCTCCAGCAGGATGGCCTCCCCCTGCACCGGTGCCTATCGGTTCGGATCGCGCATCGCGCACTGCTGGGAAAAGAAGGGCCACGGCTTCCTCGATCTGCTCGGCGCCATCCAGCAATCCTGCGACGTGTATTTCTACCAGGTGGGCCTCATGCTCGGCGATGCCGCCATCAATAAGTACGCTGTTGCGATGGGGCTCGGGTCGGCAACCGGGATCGATTTGCCTAATGAAAAGGATGGCTGGGTCTCGGGAGAGGCCCTGTATAACCGGCGATACCGCTCGAAAGGGTGGGTCTGGACGCGCGGCCTGCTGCTTGACATGGCTATCGGCCAGGTCCAGACCTTCACCCCGTTGCAGCTCGCCATGGTCGTGGGGGGCCTGGGAAACGGAAGCCTGCTGTACCGGCCACACATTGTCAAGGAGGAACGGAACCGGGAAGGCGCGGTGGTTAAGGAATACTTACCGGTCGTTAAGGATACGCTCCGGTTCAGGCCCTCCACCATTGCGACCCTGCATGAGGCAATGGTCAAGGTGATCGAACCGGGCGGCACCGGCGGACTCGCCGCGGTTCCCGGAATTCCGGTCGGCGGGAAATCCGGCAGCGCCCAGAATCCCCAGGGAACAAAAACACACGCCCTTTTCATCGCCTGCGCGCCGATAGACAACCCGGTCATTGCCGTTGCGGTTGTCGTCGAAAACGGCGGCCATGGCGGCGGCGTTGCCGCCCCGGTGGCCGGCAACATCCTGCGCTGTTTTTTCACGGAGACCGAAGAGGGAAAGGCCATTGCGGCGAAGTATAAAACCGCTGCCGAGGCAGGCAAGGCGGAAAAACCCGCATTCTCCGGGCGGAGCGATTAACCGGATAGCGCAGGAGAAGGCGTGGGCGGCATCGGCAGGGAAGCAAAGGTGACAGGCACTATGGAAGAAAACAAATTCATAAAATTCGATTTCCCGATATTCTGGACCGCCCTGGCCCTCTGGTTCATCGGGATTTTCATGGTATACAGCGCAACCTATACCGCCGAGACCGGCCCCCTTGCAGGGCTCTACAAGCAGCAGATCATGTGGGTCGTCATGGCGATCTGCATCATCATCACCCTCACGTCCCTTCCCGGACGCTTCTTCTTTTCATTTGCATACATCCTGTTCGGCCTGTCCATCATGCTGCTCCTGCTGGCACTTGCCAAAGGATCATCGGCCAAGGGGGCGGAACGATGGATCGCCATCGGCGGATTCAAGCTGCAACCCTCGGAGTTTGCCAAGATCGGGCTTTTGCTCGCCCTTGCCCGGTACCTCTCCGACCACGACCTGAGCCTCGAAAAGATTTCGACCTTCATCATGCCTGCCGTGCTGATCGGTATCCCGTTCCTGCTGGTGCTCAAGCAACCCGACCTCGGTACCGCACTGGTATCCGGGGCCATGGCGATTCCGCTTTTTTACTGGGCCGGCCTGACGCTTATCGAAGTGCTCTTTCTCGTATCGCCGATCATTTCGCTCGGGCTCTCGGCGGTTCCCCTGATAATGAGTTATGCCAATGGGAAAGAGATCGGTTTTGCCGGGGCAATTCCGTGGGGCGTATTTTTCCTGCTGCTCATATTGGCGCTGTATCTGGCCAGACCCAGTTTTTTCATCCTTGTCGGGGTCATCCTCGCCAACCTCTTTACCGCTACCATTTTTACCATCGTCTGGCGGGTCATGAAAGACTACCAGAAGATGCGGATCATAAGTTTCGTCGATCCGGAGAAGGATGCATCGGGCGCCGGCTACCAGGTAATCCAATCGAAGGTGGCCATCGGATCGGGGTTCTTATTCGGAAAAGGGTATCTTCACGGAACCCAGACTACGCTTTCGTTCCTGCCGGAGCAGCAGACGGATTTTATATTCTCGGTCCTTGGCGAACAGTTCGGGCTGTTCGGCTGCACGCTGGTCATCTGCCTGTTCTTTTTTCTTGTTGCCCGCGGGTTTTACCTCACGCAATCGGTTCGCAACCGGTTCAACAATCTCCTCATCGTGGGAAGTACCTCTATCGTTGCAATCCATGTATTCTTCAACGCCTCAATGGCACTGGGCATGATGCCGGTGGTGGGCATCCCGCTGCCGTTTTTGAGTTACGGCGGATCGTTTACGTTGACTCTTGCTGTTCTGCTGGGGCTCATATTCAATGCGAAGAAGTCGGATTAATAACAGGAAGGGTTGCAGGATTTGGCGGGGGAACCGAGCTTAATGCTAAGGCCCCTGGTGGGGGAACCGAGCTTAAATCAAATGCCTCTGGTGGGGGAACCATTAAAAAATGNNCCTTCCCCCTCCCGCAACGCCCTCTATTAGGGTAGAAAAGACATAAAAGATTTTGTAGGGGCAACCCTATATGGTTGCCCAATCCGTAGAGGTTCAACATGTATGCTTTATCAGGTAGTTTGAGAATAGCAAACCATTAGCCGCTCTTTGATAACTCTATAAAAGCCAGAACCTTGCAGTAAAAAATAGAGATGAATTTGGTTTGCTATAAAATACCGGTACTGCCGCGAAACAACCGGCTCGGTGTACATGCTTTGCTATTTTCCCGCCGACCCGACCAGCTTCGTTTGCTCGATCGGGCTCCACCCGCGACCGGCGGAAACCCACGCCGGCGCAGGGTTCTGCTCTGACCATGCCGACCGGCGCGGCGGGCACCGCATAACTGCGCAGCCGCCGCACCTGGGCGCTCCCGCGACTGTGCCGTCCGCAACATGCAGCCGTTGCCGCCCGCCGCCGTCCAGGCGGTCAGGCTTTTACATAATAGAAATTATGCGCAAGGCTTTCTGCATCGTGCAGCGGCACACCATCGGCGCCTGAAGGCGCCTTTTCCGGTGATCGCATAATGCTATTATGTAAATCACCGGATTATTACGATCACCCTGCCCTCAAGGGTTTCACGTCAAACCAAGTTGCAAAGCACCTATGCCCTTACGGGCATGCGCTTTTATACCCGCGCCTTTCATCTTCGCGGATTCCTCGCTATCTGTAAGTCACGGGAAAACAACACTTTGGAAGGGGCGCTGCGTGGTGCGCGTCTTCGCCTCGCTCGTGATACCGATGGCGGCGGAACGCCGGTTCCACGAGGGTCGGCTCGCACACTTCGCGCCGGGAAAAAAAAGCCTATTAGTCGCCGCTTCCTGGCAGCGGATCACCGTCTCGGCCAGGGCCTTCCCGGCGCCCCCTGACAGGGTCGGCGCCTACGATCCCCCGCCCGTGATCTAACCCGCATATTATAGCCCGCCCAGTCGCGCGAAACGCGCTCATTTGACCGCCCCCAGGGGCTCCCCTTCATTATAAAAAAATCGGGTTTAAAGCGGGTTCAAACAATCATAAAACGAGGTAAAAATAGCAAACCAAAACGGTAAAAATAGCAAACCAAACGCGCCGTTATAACATGTTGAACCCCTACATAAAGAGGTGAGGCGGATTGGGCAGTAACAAAAAAAGAAGAATAGTATGCTTCAAAAAGGAATATCAAAATGTCAACTAAAGTAAAGCCGAAAAATTCATCTTTATTGAAACTATCACCCATCGACCTGCCGAAACCAGCACTCTCCCAGGGGAAATCCGTATCGAGTGCGCTACGGGAAAGAAAAACCATCCGCGAGATAAGCGACCGGGAACTCCCGCTGCAGGTGCTTTCAAACCTGCTCTGGGCGGCTAACGGCATCAATCGTCCGGTCGGCCCTTTCGGCATTCCGGGAAGAACTGCCGCCTCGGCGAGCAACTCGCAGGAGATCGACCTCTATATTGCCTTGCAGGAAGGCGTTTATGTGTATGATGCCGTTGTGCACCGGCTGAATCCGGTTTGTTCAGGCGACCTGCGCAGCCTCGCAATCGGTCGCGGCCAGGCGTCATTTGGCGCAAATGCTCCTCTCAGGCTCATTTTCGTTGCGGACCAGGACAAACTCATACATACCGCCGGGTACCGGGAACCCGGACTCAGGGATCCTGAAATTCAAAAATCCTATTATTATGTCGATACCGGGCTCATTGCGGGGAATGTGTATTTGTTCGCCGCATCGGAAGGGCTTGCTGCGTGGTTCCATAACTGCGACAGGACGGGATTGGCGGCAAAGTTGCAATTGCGGGCTGAGCAGAGGATATTGTTCGGGCAAACGGTGGGGTATCCGGAAAAACCATAAAGTTGAGTTATTGCTCAAGCAAGGTTTTTGAAATCTCAAAATCAATTGGATGACCGAGGCTGAATCCAAAGGCAAATTCAAAATCAAGGTCAACTTCCGGGCGTTCCGGATGGCACCCTGAAG
>PLTF01000009.1 GCA_003164335.1 Fibrobacterota bacterium | reverse complement strand
CATAGGGCGACCGCGGGTCGCCCCTACAAAGTCTTTTATGTTCTTTCTACAAAATGAGAGCGTTGCGGGAGGGGGAGAGCGTTTGCCAATGTTTGGAATTTTTTGATTTTATTATACCTCTCTGTTTGGAGAGGTCCGGCCGCTTTGGGCCGGGGTGAGGTAAGGGGTGTGCCTGAAGACGCGTGCCTTTCGCGGCTTCAGGCCAGGGGCTGGTGCAATTAAAAATATTAATACGCCGTCCATTTTGCCTTTTGAGCAAAATGGGAAACCGCCTTGAGGCGGTTTCCCCACCAGAGACTACATTATAATATCCGATTGTATCTTTCGAAAATTTTAATTATATTAATTGCATCACTCCGGCTGAGTACCCTTCAAAAAACCCTCAAGCCCTCCCCTGAACCGTAGGGCTCCCCCTTCTTTGAAGATGTGCCATCCGGAGTGTTTTTTTATGCCGATTGCCGGGAGCAGGATGCAACCTGACATACCGTAAGTCTCCCCGCCTCTCCCCGCTCCCTGCTCTGGAATGAGTGGGAGGATCGGAACCGGGGTGAGCCCCCTTCGCGAATGATTTCACGAGCCTTTCAACTTCCTACATCAATAATTACAGCGCTGTTTTTTTTCGGCGGCACGTATGCGTTACCCGCCGATCCGCCTCCGTCAGCCATTAAGGACACCGATACCGCAATATCGCTCCCTCCTGTTTCCGACTACAATATCACCGTCATCGGGCATGCAGGATCGCTGACCTCGCCGTCCCTGAGCCAAGCGGCCCAAAAGAAGAAAGAAGTTCCCGGTGGATTTACCCTCCAGAACGCCGGTCCGATGCATCAGGGGCGAGTCTCCGGCATGGACGACCTGTTCCAGAACGCTCCCGGCCTGGTCATGCTCTCGGAAAACGAGGTGGAGGTGAGCAAGGTCTTCATTCGCGGCTCGGGAGTGTATTCCGAGGACGAGCCGGTCGGAGTGCAATACCTGATTGATGGATTGACCCTGAATCAGGCTGACGGCGAAATGATTCTCGAGGACCTCGATATGAGCACCTTCAAATACTCTGAAGTCTATCGTGGCGGCTCTGCCCTGCAATACGGCGCGCTCGGCCTCGGCGGCGCAATTAATTTTGTGCCCTGTACCGGATATGACGCCCCTGGTTGTCAGGTCCGTCTGGAAGCGGGCAGCTTCGGGTTCATGCGGGGCCAGGCAACTGCCGGCGGAGTGGTTGGGCCGTTTGATTACTATGTCTCCCTCACCGGGCGCTATCGCGAGGGGTACCGCGACCACAGCGAGGAGAGCACCGAACTGCTGTTCGGCGATTTCGGCTATAAGATGAGCGGCAATCTTGAAAACCGGCTCTATCTCATTGCCGATAAGACCGACCGCCAGCTTCCGGGAGCCTTGTCCCTGCAGCAAATGGATTCCGCACCAAAGCAGGCAGAGCCGGTTGCTATTACGGAGAATTTCCGGAAAGACTGGCAATACGTCCGCTTTGCCGACAAGCTTGCGTATACATCCGACAGCCTGGAAGCCGATGCCGGCGCGTACTGGTGGCATCGCAATGCCGGTGAACCGAACCTCTACATCCCGAACGTGTATTATCAGGGTATCGGAACCTTTTATGCAGACGACTTCGGGGCCTCGGTGAGCGGTTCAACGCACGGCGAATTTTTAGGCGGCAGGAATATTGTTACCGCCGGATTTACCCCCGCGGCCGAACGGGAAGTTGACGCTTACTATGCCAATGACAGCGGACGGCAGGGCGCGCCTACCGGGCAGGACATCGAGTGGTCGCTCAACATGGTCCTTTACGCGCAAGTCCAGCACTACCTGGCCGGCAAACTTTCGCTGGTCGCGGGCTTGCAGGCCGCCTGGGCGGATCGGAATTTCAACGATGGGTTCAAGAGTCCGGCGCCGCAGGATCTCAACCAGTCGCACAACATGGTTTTTCGCACCCTGAGTCCCAAGATCGGGCTGCTCCATGAACTGAACGACAAAGACCAGGCCTTTGCAAATTTCAGCCGGAGCTGGCAGCCGCCTTCGTTTGACGACATGGTCGCATTCGACAACGGCCCGAACACCAGCCAGACCTTCACGCCGCTTAAGCCGCAAAGGGCCTGGACCGCGGAAGCCGGTGCGCGCGGCGAGGACAACCGCTTTAAATGGGAAGTATCCCTCTACCACTCCTGGGTATATGACGAACTGCTGGATGGGTACAACCCGCTGACCGATGCGGAAATCGGCGGCGTCAACATTGCCCGGTCATACAATCAGGGCATCGAGGCCGGCCTGGAAATCAGGTTGCTGGGCTCGAATTTCGTTAATGATGACAAGACCCATTCCGGCGACCGCCTCACCCTGCGCCAGAATTACACCCTGAGCGATCTCCATTTCGACAACGACCCCATCTACAGCGACAATCGCATCGCCGGGGTCCCGGTCAACGATTATGAGGCGCAATTACTCTACGATAGCCGGAGCGGCTTCTACGCGGGACCGAATCTGCACTGGAGCATAACGCACTACCCCGTCGATAATGCCAATACCCTCTTTGCTCCGGCCTTTGCACTGGTCGGGTTCAAAACCGGCATGCAGCTTTGCAAGCGGATTTCGATTTTCGTTGAGGCAAAGAATTTACTGGATGAACGGTATGCCTCCTCGGTCGATCCCATTTCCGCTGATTATGCGAATAGCGGCACTGCCTCCCAGAGTGCCCAGGTTTTTCACCCCGGCGATCCCCGATCGTATTATGGGGGAGTGACGCTTAGTTGGTAAACATTTCATGGGGGAACCGATCTAAATGCCTTTGGTGGGGAAACCGAGCTTAAATCAAATGCCGGTGAGGGGGAAACCTCGCTATGCGGGTTTCCCCTGGCCTGAAGCCGCCAAAGCGCGTCTTCAGGCACACCCCATCCTGCGGAAGTGGGCGGCGATGTTTGCCACT
>PLTF01000036.1 GCA_003164335.1 Fibrobacterota bacterium | reverse complement strand
GGGTTAGCCGAACGGATACTGAAATTCTCTCGTCTCGATGAATCTTCGTTCCCGTTCTGGGATCCATGACCATTCCTGCTGGCTTAGTTACCGTACGAAAAATCCCAAAATTTTGCAGCTGAACGGATTTTCCTTGGACCATCGCCTGTCGGATCTGCTCGAACAGCTCTCTGACGATCTCACGCGACTCCTGACGCGTAAGCAGGTGATGGTCTGAAATGTTTTTCGATAGCTCTTCAATCCCTATTCTTTCTGCCATTCTGATGCTCCTTTGGAGGTTTATTAAATATGGTGACAAACAAGTTCGGAACCATGTTTATAACCGGCAACAAAAGATAAATTCATTAGTTTGTCCTCGTTGTGGTGGGAACCTATTCATTAGGGAAGGCCCATATGGAAAGTTTTATGGATGTTCAAATTATCCAAAGTGTAGGTATAAATTAAGCTATACGGCACAATAACGAAGATTTGATGCATGCACCGTCGGCTGATTGTATTTTATCCCAGATATTTTTTCCACCTCACCCAAGGAGTTTCAATGTCTCTTACCCAGTCACAGCTCATCGCCGAGCTCGCAGAAAAAGTCGAACCTCTCACCAAGGTCCAGGTCAAATCTATTCTCGATGCTATTACTGAAATCGCTTACAAAGAAGCCAAGAATGGATTCACACTCCCAGGTTTAGGCAAACTGGTCGTGGTCAAACGTTCTGCAAGGATGGGTCGTAATCCTGCTACCGGTGAATCCATAAAGATTCCAGCTAAGACTGTATTAAAGTTCAGAGTATCAAAGGCTGCAAAAGAAGCCATCAATGGTCCATCAAAGAAAAAAGCACCGGCAGCGAAGAAGGTCGTGAAGAAGGTTGCGAAGAAAAAGTAATTGCCGAATAAAATAAGATGCTTGGGTTTCATGACTCAGGAATCTTTATGCCAATAAATATTATGGCACTCAAAAAGATTTTCAAGCCCAAACCAGTAATAACAAGCACCACTATTGATGCTGACGTTCTTGCGCGTATCAATGCTAAAATAGCTAAGGCACATGAGCAGATTGAAGAACGTGGTAAGACTAAGAAGCCGTTAACCAGGCCTGTTATTACTCATGACACTGAGCCTGAGGTAAAAGAAGAACCTGAAATTGAACCTGAGCCTATAATTAATGATGATGCTGAGACAGGTACCTAAAAAAAATGCAATTACAGGTGAAGCAGTTTAGGTGTAAGCCCCTAGCCAACGGTGTCTTTCGCAGCCTCTTCGCGTGAACGATATTACATATCGTAAAACGCGGGAGGGAAGTAATGAAGGGACGCCAAGCAGGGCTTAAAGCCAAGTACACCCTGCTGCTCAAGCAGCAGGAACGAAGACTGGAAGTTCCTCTTGATAAATTTTGCCGTAAACACGTAAGCCCTCTGCCAATGGTGTATTACGTACCTCTTTTGCAGGAATAATTTTATAGCTGAGGATTCCAGTTCCACGGCAGCAGGTCATCGATGTTATGGTTCATACGCTTTGGGAGTTCAGCGAGAACGCCAGGTATTGGAATGAGTTGAGGCCGAGAATTTTGCATGTTTCGTTTCGCCCCTGATAGCTTCAGGCATTTTTCGGTGATCCCAGAAGCACTGCCTTCCTGGCAGCCATAATAGCACCGCGGGCGCTCAGTATTGCCCCTCAAAAGAGCTCCCCGGCAAGCAACTTCAAATTATCGACCGCATTCAAGATCGCCTTGATTCGGAAATGGTTGTTGAATGCTACCGCAAGCGCGCTCGTTTTGGTCATGAGTTCCAGCTGCCCTTTGAGAAGTTCCACCATCTCTTCAGGCGAATAAAGGTAGTCATAGCGGGCATTCCGTGCCGCGATTTTCTCCTTTGCGGTCGTCTGCGCACCGGCGGGATACCAGTTGGCAAGGTTTCGCCCGTTGTAGCGCAGATACCCCTTATCAGTCGTGGCATAGGCGCGTAATGGGAAGGCATGAGGGATGGGCGGCAGGTCGGTATTGCAGATGCCGACGCCGGCATCCTTGAGCGCCTGGAGTGTGTTCTTGGTATGCCAGCTCTTGTGCCGGAACTCGATGTGCACATCAATTCGCATCTTAACCGCTTCCGAGGCGACAGCGAGGAGGTAGTCGAGCCGCTCCATCGAACGGTATAGATGGTCTTCGAGCTGAATGAGAAACGAATAGAACCTGCCAGTCTCGACGAGAGGCGACACAGCGGCGATATGCCGTTTCATGAGCTCCCGGCCTTGGCCTATATCGAAGCGGTTCGTATGCGACAGGTCCTTATGCACTTTGACCGCATATAGCATTGTGTTTTTGCTGCGGCTCTCAATATCGACGAAATGCGCCAGTTCGGGCACCTGGTAATAGGTGCTGTTGATTTCAACAAAGGAAAAATATCGCTGGTAAAAGCGCAGACGGTCACGGCTGTCGTCGCCTGGACCTTCAGGCATGGTCAATGTACTCCGGCGGCGTGGAGGATTGAAGAGACCGAGCCAGTCGTCGTAATAATAGCCCGAGGTGCCGATATACACCTTCTTCGCGCCGAGGTCGGGCGGCGGTTCCAGGGGCTGCCAGGGTGGGGTTTTCGTGTTCATAGACCTTTCGCCGCCCTTACATCCGAGCCGCTGATTAGCACACCGAAGGTATTCCGGCGCCGTACTTTGACGATGGCATTGCCGAGCAGGCGTTGCCGGCGCTCCTTTTGAGTCTCAAACAGGCTGAGCTGACCGGTGGGGGTTGTCGGCGAGTTAACCCTGAGCGACATTGTGCGCACGCCGACCCGACGTGTGTACAGCGCTTCGAACGCGCAAACCGCCGCCTTCGCAATAGTATCGAAATCGTCGGCCGGGGAGGGGAGCACCATGGTCTTTTGAACCGATTTTCCGTCGCGGTATTTGATTGCCGCCGTCACCTTTGGCGCGGTCAGGTTTCGCGTCCGGAGTTCATGGCTGAATTTATCCGCAACTATCCGCATGGTATGCACGAGAAGCGCGCTGTCGTTGATATCGGCCTCAAGTCGCTGCTCAACCATGATCGTTTCAGTCTTAGCCTTTTGCTGCCTGGCGTCGATGCCGTTTACCAGTGCCGCGAGCAACTCGCCTTCCCTGCCGAAGCGCTCCACAAGCGCAGGCACTCCCACAGCTTGTATCTGTCCTATGGTAAGCAGGCCGTATTGCCGCAACCGCTCCTTGCAGGAACCCGAGAGACCGGGCAGAAGAGAACTGCTTAAGGGCGAAAGTGTTTCCGCCTCGCATCCTGCCGGACAGATAACAATGCCGCACGGCCGTACTATCCGGGCCATGATCCGCGCGGTAAGCGAGCTTGAGCCTGCTCCAGCCGCGATTTGTTCCAGGCCGACAAAGTTCCGGATTGCTTGGCCAATCTCCTCGATTACACTGTCCAACTCACGGCGCTGCGATGGTGTGGCCGTGAGGTCGAGAAGCGAAGCGGCATGATTGCCCATTTCATACGCGGGCGTGTAATGCTCGTAAATTTTGGAGAGCTCGGCCGCAGCCGCCTTTTCAAGCTCCTCACCTCTGGCAACAATTGCTACATCCGGATACCGCTGGCGCAGTATATGGAGCGGTATCCCTGCAAGCGGCCGGGAAGTATTGACCCAGGGCGAAACTGCGACAGCAACAGCCAGGTCTTCCTCGCTTCCCCTGCTTGCGACCACGAACGGTTTGCCGCGATACGACTCATCGTAGGCGGCAACTACCTGTGCCTCGAAGTTCTCGAAGCAAAGTGCAAGAAACAGCGGCTCATGCCGCCGCAGATGCCGCCCCTGCGGCAAGATCCGGAATTGCGATGCGGGCATAGGAGTTCGCCAGTCGTTGCGATGCACGTTCGAAGTCAATTCTATCGGGCGACCACTCCACTGAGCGGAGAGTATCGGCTTCGAGCGTCCAGGTGTCGTAGCTTTCTGATACCGTGCCCCATACTTCGAAGGGGCCACTGTCGTTGATCGTGTCGAAAAACCGCTCGTAAACATCGGGCCACAGGATGACGTCGATGGTACCTGTCCGGTCGTCGAGGGTAATAAACATCATCGACCTTCCGCTGGTCTCCACCATGTGCGGCCGCCGCGTAATGGGCCAGCCGAACACCTTGACCCGCCTGCCGGCAAAGCCTTTGAGATCCGCTGCGGCCACGGTATTACGCGCGGCAGGGTGCAGGTCGAGAATATCGAGGATATCCCCCGAGAGCATGAACCCGAGGAGTTGGAGCTCATCGAGGCACTTCTGCGCCAGGGAGTAGTCGGAAAGGCCCGGATGGAGTTGGCGGTCCGGTCTGCCGAAGCTGCTCCCGAAGAGTGATGGTGTCTCCGATTGTGTGCGGTTGTATATCCCATCAAGGGCAAAGAGGAGCTCGGGACGTGTAAGGCCGAAGCCATCGAACGCGCCCACGAGGATGAGGTGCCTGATCTCGATATGGCCTGGATGCACGCGATGCAGAAAATCTTGGAGGTTGCGGAAGCGTCCGTTTTCGCGCCTGTCGTTCATGATCGTTTCCAGGCTCCGGCCGGTCACCTGCCGGATGTGCATTAGACCCGGCCTGATCCACGCATGCTTCCCGAAATAAGCTATCTCTGATTCGTTAATGGAGATCGGCAGGATACGCACCCCGAGCTTACGTGCCTCGTTCAGATATACGTCGCGGGAGTAGAACCCGTGGTTGTTGCTGATCACCGCGGCCAGGAACTGCGCCGGGTAGTAGGCCTTGAGAAAGGCGTTCTTGAACGAGAGCTGGGCGTAACTCGCGCTGTGCGATTTGCAGAACGAGAATCCGGTAAAGCTCGCCACCCGTTCCCACAGTTCGAGTGCCTGCATCTGCGAAAGGTCGCGATTTTGCATGCAGCCTGTCACGAAGCGGGTCGCGGTCTGGGCCAGCTCGTCACTTGAAAGCTCGCCATCGTGCAGGCTGTTCATCATCTTGCGGATGCGATCCGACTCCTTGTAGGTCAAACCTGCCACCTCGCGGCAGATTTTGGTGATGTCCTCCTGGAATGCACATACGTCGTGTGTCTCGCGAAGAATGGGTTCAAGCGACGGATGGAGAAATTTCCAGTCCACGATTCCCAGTTTTGCCTTTCGGTGACGTTCCACGAAGAGCTCTGTATAGTGCGATCCTGCAGGCCGAACGAGGCTCGACGTGATCGTAATTTCCTCGAAGGTGCTTGCCTGCGCTTTGGTATTGAGCCGCGATTGCGCCGGGCTTTCTATATAGAAAACGCCGCGCGTCCGGCCTTCACGCACCATCACCTGCACCGCGGGGTCGTTGCAGCATTTATCGATATCCCACACTCCAGGATCGGGCAGCCCCTGCTCTTTGAGTTGCCGCAAGGCATCGCGCAGCACCGAGAGCGAACCGTTCCCAAGCAGATCGAACTTGATGAGCCCCAGCTCGTCGATGCCGCTATGCATGTCTATTTGGGTCACGAGACGGCCTTTGGGGCCGCCGGTGTATTCGCAGGCGGTGTGGCGCCAGATCGGGTCGTTGGTAACCAGGATGCCGCCGGGATGCTGGCCTAAAAAACGCGGCTTGCCTCGTATCGCGGCCGCGCGTTCAGCAATCAGGCGAATCTCGCCGGTATCAATCTTGTTGCTTTTTGATTTCTGGTACTTGATGATCTCCGTGACCTGTTCTTCGCTGTACCCCATGGCCTTGGCAACCTCGCGCAGCGCAGCGCGGCCCCGGAAATGGTTGATCGTGCAGGTGATGGCCACCCGCTCCCGACCCCATCGCTGCACCATGTAATCAAGCGCCTGTTCCCGTTCGTCCCATCCGAAATCGAGGTCCGCGTCAGGTGGAGAGGCGCGGTCTTCGTTCAGGAAGCGCTGGAAATACAGGTCGTTTTTTATGGGGTCGAGTGTGCTGACGCCGAGGTTATAGAAGGTGAGCGAGTTGGCGGCACTGCCTCGCAGAATTGTGGTGTCAGACGGTCGCCGGTAGCCGCCGCCAAGTCGCACTGCGGCCCAATCGGCTACATCTTTTACAATGAGAAAATACGAGGGGTAGCCGAGCTTCTCGATGGTGTCGAGCTCCATCTCCTGGATGCGGCGTGCCTTTTCGAAGGCGGCTTTCCCGCCGTAGTTGGCGTCAAGCCCCTCGTGGGCGAGCTTCCGCAGGTATGATTCCGGCGTAAAACCATTGGGCACATTTATCCGCGGCATTATCCATTTCCCAAGGTCGAGTTCCACGTTGCAGAGGTCGGCGATGCGGCAGGTATCGGCGATTGCAGTAAGGTGCCGAGGAAACAGCCGCGCTATGTCGGCGCCACTGCGTAAGAACGCTCCGGACGGCGCATACTCGCCCTCTTTCAGGCGCGAAAGCGTCGATACATGGCCTATAGCGGTCAGGAGCTTATGGGTTTCATGATCGTTTTTATCGAGAAAATAAGAGTCGTTCGATACGATGAGGGGAATACCCAAACGCGCCGCTTCCTCTTCAAGCTTGCGGCTCCGGGCGCGCATGGCATCAGAAGTATTGATGAGTTCGCCGTAGAGGCTCTGCCTGTTCGGTGTTGCCGCCAACTGGGCAAGGAGGCGGGGCGAAGCGGTGAGAAAGAGGATATGCGGCCATGGTTTCCCGAACTCTCTTTCGAACGAGAACCCATCGTCGGTCTGGCGGCGCGTAATGATCTCGCACAGGTCGCTGTACCCGACCGCGTCCCTGGCAAGGAGCACTACACGGTCGGAAGGAATGGCAGCAGAGGGGTCGGTAAGTTCGACACCCAGGATCGGCTTGATTCCGGCCTTGCGGCAGGCGCAGTAAAAGAGGATGAGACCGCTCATGCGGTCGGTGTCGGTGAGGGCTAATGCTGGAAATCCGAGTGCTTTGGCGCGCGTCACCAACTCGTCCACCGTGCAGACCCCGGCATGAAATGAGAAGGTGGAATGGCAGTGTAAGGGTACGAAATCCATGAGAATACTCGATCCTGGCGTCTTTTATCATCAAAATTGAAGCCGCGAAGGGGTTCGCCCCTCTCCTTCTACAATAGATTACGAAAGGAATACTGTTCATTTGAGCATGTTTTAGAAAATATACACCTATGGGGGCAAAAGAGCAATAGAGGGTAGAAAGGAGTATTCTGGAAGCCGGGAGATCAAAAAACTACGTCGGCTTTATGCAATCTTCGGCATTATGGGAGGGGGAATTTACCGCTGAAGAAACTTCATGGCTGTCCATCAGCGAAGCCTCGAAGGGCTTCAGTATTTGCAGCAGCGTACTTTCATCGGTCTGGGAGTTCAGCCAGGCGTCTTCATCTTCCCGCCGGACAATAACCGGCATCCGGTGGTGAATGGGTTTCATGAACTCATTGGCCTCAGTCGTAATGATCGAGCAGGTTTTAATCTCTTCCCCTGTGATGGATCTATTTTTCTGAAC
>PLTF01000040.1 GCA_003164335.1 Fibrobacterota bacterium | reverse complement strand
TTTTGATCCAGTAGCTGCAGCCGACACGGAAAGGGAGGGAATCGAAGGGAATCTGGTCGGCATAACCAGGAGATTTTGCAAAAATACTATCAGCCGGGGCAGTTTTCAGGGAATCGAGATTGACTTGGCCAATGTTTACCCCATACCCGTTGTTAGATTGCAAATCGGTGAGCACTCCTCCTCCAAATATATAAAAATTTGTATAGCAACCTTTATAGCTACCATTTGTTGTACATGCAACTTGGTCTACAAAATCAAACCCCAGTTTGTTAATTGTATTAATGGTGGCCACGCCACTATACACCAATGCCGAGGCGTTGCTGGCAATGCCAATAAATATAATCGGCAACACTAATTTAATAATTTTAATCTTTAGCATAAATCCTCCTACATGCCGTTTTTCTGAACGATTGCATTTTGAATGCGGATAGCGCTTAAAGCACTGTTTTCGTGCCCTGTTAGATCGACAAAAAACGAGGGTACGCCAGCTGGAATCAGCGAACTGGTTTGGTCGGCTTCTTGATATTTCTGGGACCAGATCTGCCCATCGGAACTTAGATTAACTGTTAGTGAAACACTTCCATCCGCAATACCTCCAAGGCTATCTGTTGATACCGTTATGCTAAAATAGAGAGGGTATCCTTGACTAAAGGCAGGTAAGGGTGAATAGGTTTTCACTGCATCATGAAATCCGCCTCCAGATATAGTCATCGAAAGTTTATTAAATGTCACCCGATACTGTTTTCCATTAGCGGAATAAACATCCACTCCTACTCCGATACTGTCATAAACTGGATTCGCAGGCTTCACAATCTTCCCACTGAACGTATAATCCTGCCACGGCAGACTCGTATAGGGAATAACACTGCACGATACCGGGTAGGTAACACCGGCTTTAGGCCGGTAGATCAGCGACGTATCGGTTTTGTCCAGTACAAACCCGGTCGTATCATTGCCAGTAGCGAACGCCACACTGCCGTAATTCGGGTGCCAGTCCACCGGGGTGTAGGGTTTAACATCAACAAAGGTATCCGGCTTGAAGGTTTCGTTTGCCATGATGCCTCCAACCGTTGAATTGCTCGCCACAGTAACGGGTCCCCAGTAAACATTTCCTGAACCTGAGCCGGAGACAAGGCCTACTCGGCCACTGGATAGGGAAGCGTCATTATCCTGAATACTCCAAATATAATCCGGGTCAAGCGTTGGATCGGGCACACCCTGTTGCCAGCATTCCGCTTGGATTTTATGTTGTGAATTGTTGATTTGAATTTTGAAGTTATACCACGTACCTGCATTCGGAGCAAGGACATCATCTGAAATATCCAATATCGAATCGCTCTGTGGGCCATTATAAAATCTCCACTCGATCTTCCCATCCGGCCTCCGGATTACCGAATATTTCCTGCACGAATCCGGCATACTGCTATAAACATCGAACCCGAACTGAGCATTTGTATCATCGAACTTAATACTGCCGGTAACGGTATAGTTTTGCCAGTTATGCGTATCAGGGCCGCAGTAGGTCAAATTCCGGCTTCCTGAGCTTGAGGTAGTGACAACGCCACTGCCCTCGTCAAAATACGTTAAACCCGTTTTTCCTGCGGTATCGCAGGCATTATGCGGATCTGATTCAATCCATGAAAACGGATTACAATTGCTGCCGGGATAGAGCTTTGGCGACTGCCAATCCTCATTAAGAAATCCCACCACCCCGCCGTCTTTATATCCATTGTAGCCGGTGTTCCAGTTGTTGCCGTAAGCGGCAGGCCACGGCTGATTATAAATCGACCCACGCCCGAGGGTCCAGTCATAAATGTATCCTGCATCGTCGGCCGCTACAAGATCGAGCATTCCATTCCCCTGGAGAGCAGAAATTGCGCATGCCTGGGAAATGGTGCCTTGTGCCTGGAGCGGAAAGCCGGCGCGCAGGGTGGTGTGGTATGATCCGCCGGAATTATCGATATTGAACGCCCAGATGCTGCCGTCCGTGTGGTTCGCCAGGATAACGTTCTCACCGTTAATATTTGCCACCAGGGCTTGCGGCGTGGGATCGCTATTTGAGGTTCTGGTCGAAGAAAATCGGCCGAATGGAATGGTCGGCACAACAGGGGTTATGGTGGTTCCATCAAAATTCAACACATAAATCGAATCGTCTGTTGCAAGTACGATATCCGGATGACCGTCGATATCGGCAATTGCGGGCCCGCTGGCGAATATGTCGCTCGATTTGTATGCAATTTTATAACTTGCAACTTCGCTGAACGCACCGGTACCGTTATCTATTTTATAAATAAGTAAACTATCCTGCCCGCCCGATGTGATAGTTGGTCCCCCCGGAACGCTTCCTGAACCCCACGCACCAGTGCAAAGAGCAATCTCGGTGCTGCCATTACCATCAAATTCGCCTGCCGACATACTGCCATAAGGTATTCGTCCCCAGCCGCTATGCACAGTCGATATATCCGTGGCATCAATCAATGGCAAGGCACTGAACCCGTTTACATTGGCCGTGTCGCTGAGAGGTCCGAGAAGCCAGAGCTTTTGTTGCCAATGCAAAGAAACAGCCGAATCATTCGAGACATCGGGAGATTGAAAGTAGTTATAAGCAATAAGAGCGATCTGAAGACCCGGTTTTCCCGGAACAAAAGATCCCACGCAAATCGCAGGAGGATAACTATGCGCATTAAATAGATTTCTCGACAAGCGAATGCCGGTTGAACTGAACACATCGAGAGTCGATACTCCTGATAAGTTATTTGACCAATCCGAAGAATTATCCGAGGTAAAAACAATAATCTCCGGTTTCCCGTCGCCGTTGATATCGGCAATCACCGGCTTGCGCCAGCAATTGGGAGAGCCAAAGTGCGGTGCATCGGCAATCGGTGACCTCCATAACAGGCTATCATTATGAATATCCCAGGCCACCACGTACCCGCTGGTCACAAAGATGGCATCGTCGCACCCGCTGCCGGTCAGGTCCGCAAAGGCGATCTGGGCGGCTGTCGAATCGCAGAAACTCCCGTTGGTTTCCGCATAGGGAACTGCTTTCGATCCATCGGCCCGGAACCCCACTACCGCGCCGTTCGTTACGATGTCGTTGAATGCCGTATATATCTGCCCCTGGAGGCCTTTGTCATAATTCGCTATCGTCGGCGCCTGCATAAGCTCGCTGGTAAGCACCGGGAACCCCGGCTTTACCGTGAGCGGCCGCAGGACATTGATGGTGTCTTCTGCAGAACAGTTAAACGAGGAATCCACCACCGCAACCCTATAGGTAAAACTGTCCACAGCGTTTTGCGGAAGCAGATCATAATAATAGTTCGCTGCAGTAATGGCCGTAGGCGTGAGAAGCGTGTAGTTATCAGTAGCATCACCCCTGGTTTTCCGCATCACTATGTACCCGAGAAAATTGGAATGCCGATTATTCAGGCTGTCGATTTTCAAATCATTCCATTGCAGCGTCACCCCGCCCCGATAATCAACGGAGACCGCCGTAGTATCGATATGAAGAGAAACATCATGCATCGGATTCAGGCAGATATTGATGGTATCCGGATACATGCTTTCCGCAGTGACGATTATTTGCGCAGGAATTATGCCGCTGTTGATTTCAGAATACCCGCCATTTACCTGGTAAACGATGTTTGAATCAAAAGCCGACGAATCAGCGGCGATGTAGTCGTAAGTAGCGGTAGTATCATTCTCAGGATTTATTGTAACGGATGAGGAGTTGGAAATCAGCTTGCATTGTACACCGCTTGCCGAAGCCGCATAACGATTTCCAAGCAGAATGCCCATTCGGATATTATCTCCTGCCTGGGGCGTATAATTACCGGAATTATCCTGGATATAAGATATAACCGGCACGACTTTCGCCCCGATTACCGGAACGCTTTCATAGACGCTGTCGAATTTAGTCCCATTTTTGAAAAAATAGATCGTGTAGCCGAGCGTGGAAGCCCCGGGCGGGCAGGAATCCACGCTGAAAACCATATACAACATATAATTAGAGCCGGTGGAATCACCGATTGGATAGCCGGAAGAATTGCTCACCGGCCCCAGGTCAATGCCATTTGTTTCGACGGATATTTTTGTTCCTGCCGTATCGAAGGCTACCTCCACGGAATCATCAAGAACTTGGCCATTTGAAACGTTATAAATGAATTCCGCATCATCCCCTGCCCGCAGCATGCCGTCATGATAGTACATTGTATCGAGATCGTACGCCTGATTTAAGTTGCAAAGGGTTCCACTGAGAACTGCACCGTTTACTTTAGCAGCAACCCTCGTGGGAAGATAATCCGGATGCGACGCGGTTATGCAGAGGACGGAATCTCCCGGAATCAAATTAAAGGAGAGCGTCCCTACACCATTTTTGTTCGTAATACAACGGCTGAAGGTTACATCGGCGAATGTTTTCGACACCGGCCAGGGAACCCATCCATTTGTGTTCACTTGCGAAACCTGTTTCGGTACCAAACCCACCAGTGCCCCTTCTACCGGATAAACATTATTATGAGTCACCTTTACCGTAATTGAGTTATTTCCGTTCACTATTGTACCGGTGACTTTAATTTTCATGGTGTCGGTATAACCGATCGGGACCGTTCGCACCGGCAAGAGGGGGTCGCCAAAGAAGTTCCGGGAGAATACGACCCACTTTCCGATGTCCCATGAGGAGCTATTGAGAAGGAAGTCGTCGGCAGACTTACGGAAAATATCGCCCCAGGTGAAGATGCTGCTGTCGGCCATGTTTGCACACTCGTTCTGCAAGAGCTGCGATTCAATGGTGGGGTAGGATATCTCCGATGTTCCAATATACGTAAGCGCACCCCCATAAGGCTTCAATAAAAATGTTCGTCCGGCGGAATTAAAATCCTGGGACGCCGCTTCGCACCCCACCACCCGCACATGGCCCATACGCTGGAACCTGTTGAAAAGCGGATACGTTTCAAGCTCATTTTCATCCAATTCCACCCAATCAACTATGCTGGCTCCGCGGTCAATGATGATATTTCCAGTTTCACCATGACCGAAATGGATCCACAAGCCAGGGAACCCATTCAGCTTACTCATGAACTTATTCCACCGTTCGCTGATGGAATCGGTTACCAAATTTGTTGGGTCATCGTTTGGATAATAGCTCTTGAATTGCAGCCCACCGGTATAGGCGCCGCCTTGCAGGATTCCCTGCAACCCGTTACAGAAGAACTGCCCATCGCTGATTGTTCCGATATTGCCGAACATTTTTATCCCGGTAAGCATAACCGTATCGGCATTGTCCAGGCACTGCGCCCGGTAAGGAGGCAAGCCGAACCCCATGTTGCTCCGGTCCATCATGGTTCGCAATTGGTTCCATGTTTCCGCAGGAAACCGCCCCACAATAAGCTCCGATGTTACATCGAGGCTGTCGGCCGCCTCTCCAAAATACTGATTCCCGTTATCGTTCCAGCTTCCTTCAAGGCAGGCATAATACCGGTCGGTGGTTACCTGTTGGCCGGACTGCGATTGGAAGGCAACTTTCCGCGCTGGAATCAGGTTTGTCGATCCCGCTAATACGAGATATTTCGAATGCCATTGCAGGTAGGCATATTTGAGGAAATTCCTGAGGCGGTCCTGGATATCCGATCCGGAATACATTTGGGTGATTTGATTGAGATTGACAACCTCGGTGCTGATCCCCAGGGACATATTTCTCAAGGCATACTTATCGCACTCCTCCCTGAACAAGCCCATACTATCATATGGAGCTATGACGATGCAATCGACCGTATCGTTGAATCCCGCCTGAATGGCCGGCAACCAGGAGCCGGTGCTATCGATATGAGTTTGCGTAACAGCGATGGGAGCCGGGACCGTGGCCTGAGAACAAATAGTGAGATTCTCCATGCTGCCGTCGATATTTTGTCCTATCCGCAATTCTGCAGAAGCCCATGAAGAAGGATTGGGCCAGGATGAGAGAGTTTGGCCGGCAGCGAGCGACCGTCCATCGATGGTCAGTGATGCGCTTTGGGCCGAGGAATTCCAGGTAAAATTGAAGAAGTGCTGGTTGCCGTCAAATAGATCGGCAAAAGTTTGACGCGCGGATTCATTTGCATATGGGAATGAAGCCATATTACCGTTTGACGGATCGCCAAAGAAGAAATCAAACTGTGGATTATCTTCATCATTCCTAAGTTCGAATTGCATATTTCCAGCGCCTATTCTCTGAAAAAACACGGCCTGGTTACCTGAACCGGCACCATCGTATTGATACCGGAAAGAGATGGAGCCCTTCGAATAGTTGATGTGGTTGCTGTCGACGAGTTGCCCGTACTGGGCGGAAGAATTAAAACGCACAACCTTGCCATATCTTCCAAAACCGATGGAAGGCTCGCCAATAAGATGCATGGTATCGGCAGAGGGCATGACAAGCGTGCTGTCCCGACCTTGCCAGGAGAGCAGCGTGCGACCGCTGGAAAAAGTAAGGTTAAGCTGCGGACGCAGTTTTGAATAGGGGCTGGCCATGGCTCCAAGCCGGAAGGATGTTCCGGAGTCCTTACACACACCGAGAAGAGTCACAAACGGGCTCATGGTATCGGAAATAGCTTTCTGCACCGCCTGGGACAGCAATTTACTTTGCAGGGATACTTGCAGGTTGATCTTTGACGTGGTTACGAGAGATAAGTTTGAAAAGGCTCCGAAACTCGTTGCCCCGGTTTTGCTCTTCGTTGAAAAGACTGCAAGCCAGACCCACTTAATATTCGAAGCCGGCCCGCCACAGCTATCGGTGATGAGGTTTACGCTCACATCGTGCATCCCGCTCCATGAGGTAAACAACGCCCGCTTTTTCACGCCTCCTCCGCCTGCCAGCCAGTTGGATTGACTCGGCTGAACCGTAGTCGTACAGGTTTGGACATACACCTCAACGCTGTCGCTGCCGTCGCAGTAGCCGATGCTTCCCCGAATAGCACAAACCGGGCCAAAATTGAGCCGCTGAGCCTCACCCCGAAGATCGTAAACGAGATAAGCAAAGTTGCCGGTATCTGCCGCCGAACCGCCAATTCCGGTAGAAAAGATGCTATCGTTCATCCAGAGAGCATTACTGTCGGCCCGCAGGTTTTCCCTGAAGGGGTAATACCCGTTTGCCTGAACGAGCGGCAGTACCCGGGAGTAGCTTGTGACACCGAAATAATACGCTGTCGAATCGTTGCCGGAATTCGTTGGGACGGTGATAATCGAAGAAACGACCGGGCTGCGGCTGCGATACTTCCCTTTATAACGGCTCCAAAACGGTGAATGGCCGGGCACAACCGGTTCAAGGTCTTCGGTACCAATGCCAACCGTTGCATAGCCATTCACTGAAGGTGACTCCTGCTCAAAGGCCTCATGCCTCCAGACCAGATCAGGGCCTCTGTCGGTGAATGAGAGTCCGGCGGTATCGATACCGCTATCCTGCACCTGAAAGACCTGCAACTGAGCGTTTTTATATCTTTTCCCATAAATGACAGGATTAATCCAGGCTGCTTGCGATGGCATCCCATTGGTTCCGAGCCACAACCAGGTCGATGCATTAAGCTGCGCCGAAGCGATTTTCACTTTTGTGTATTGGCTATCAGAGTAGGTGGAGATTTGCCCGATTATGGTAATACCGCTACTATCGCTTTCCCAGGCGTTTTCTGACGGTGCCTGCGCTGATCCGCTTATTTTTGCGTAGCAACCGAAATCTCCAGCCCCCCCTCCCATAATCCATTTCATCGAATCCACCTGGACAAAGCCAAGTCGCTTAATTTCAGACTGGAGGTTATACACCATCCAGGCCATGGTGCCATCTGAATCCGGTTCGCCGGAAAAACCATGCAGGTACAGCGAATCTCCAACCACCAGTGCCGATCCATCGGGCATCGCATCTTCGGTCCAGCGTTTGGAACCATCTTGCCTGGCACACGGCAGCAACTTGTTATTGCTGAAAATACCGAAATAGGCCGAATCTTCGAGCAGCGGGGTATTCAGGCTATCGGCATAAAGACTGAGCGAGACTGCTTGCAGAGCCGATCCCTGCCGTTGAAGCTTCGCCGCCTGGCGAAGGTCAAACCGCATTATGGCATGGCTTAAAGTGTCGTAAAAGGGATTATCACCCTGATGATTGATCTTCATAGTTGGACTGCCGCTATTCAAAACTCCGGGAATGTTTGAAAGCGTCCCATTGAATACCGGGCTCAAGGCAACTGATGTCATAATCTGAGATGTAATCGAATCCTGCCGCTGATTTTCGTAACTTAGCCTGGTCCAGGCCGAGCTCCGGGCAACATTTTCTACGCGGACCTCATCGAGCGCACCGCCAAAGGCGTAATTTGCGCTTCCATTCCCGTCCTTTCCAAAATAGGTATTGGTGCCTTGACCGGTATAGTTGATTGGCTGGCCGGAAGTACTTGCCGCGACAAGGACTCCATTAACATAGAGGCTTTCCGCAGAGTTTGCAGGATTGATGGTCGCCGTTACATATTGCCAGCCGGTTCTTATAAACTGGTTACCGGTGCTAGGCTGTGCAAGATTATTCCATGCGCTGCCGGTGTAGTAATACATATTCAACCCATTATTTGTTCCGCCGGATGCAACCCTCACGCCCCATCCTGCCCGATGTACCATGATGACTCCCGGTGAAACAGCGCCCCGATTTTGAATCGGCAGCATTTTACCCTGCCGACCGCACTCTATTTAATCCGATGCCGGTACGGTACGGCAGATATCTCACGACGTCAATTAACAATCACTTTACTATCAATCAATACGCTCTTATCATTCACTATCGCCCGTACCATATAAATTCCGGGCCGGATCACGGCATTTACGGGAAAAACAGTGTGCGCGGATGACAACTGCCCGGAAAACAAGGTGGTTACCAGACGGCCATCCAGGTCAAACAGGCCGACATTCAGCACACCCCGGGGGGCCGGGATATCCATCCGGATTGCTACGATCTTTCCGGCCCTGGTTTCGATTCCGATCCTGTTTCCGCCCGCACCGATAGTTTTTGAATCCGGCTTTATCCCGGTTGCGGAATTGAACATCCACCAGTGGAAATTGAACAGGAGACCGGTACCGCTGCCTCCGGTAAAGGTCAGATACAGGTCATGCACCCCGGCTGCGCCGCTGACGGCACAGGCTTGCGTCACCCACTTCTGCCAGCCGCCGGTACCCGGAACCGCGCAGGTTCCCACCAGTGTTCCGGCCGCAGAATCGAGGTGAAGCCCGATATTCCCGCCGCTCAATGCCGAAGCCACGCGCGCAATAAAGGATGAAGCGCCGGCACCGAAATCAACACCTTTAACCTTTATCCAATCGCCGTTACGAATCGAATCCACATCTATTCCGCCGCCGGTGTCGCTGCAAACCTGCGTGTAAACGCCGGAAGCCGGCTTTGCCGGATTTTCCCAGCAGATCGTTGCAGCCGGTACCGTATCGTAGGGATTGAAATTGCCGACCTGGGGAGGGCCCGATTTGGTCATTGCAATGGTTGGAATTGTGCCGTCGGCATTATAGGTGAATTTTTCCAGGCATACCGAACGTCTTTCATTTCCTCCGGGCGGCCCCAGAGCCGTATCAAAGTAGAATAAGTATGAACTCCCTTTATAATCGATTATGCCAGCCTGGTTCCCGGCCGTGGCCGCGTTCGGTTTCATCACATAACCCTTATATCTCCAGGGTCCCGTAGGGCTGTCGCTCATGCAATACCCGATGCCTTCGGGACAGCAGGTGGCCGAATATGCCAGATAGTAATGGCCATTCCGTTTAAAAAAATATGGGCCTTCCTGGTAATTGACAATTCCAGGTTTTATAACGGTGTCCCTCGATGTCAGGGTATCCAATACCTTTGCCGTATCGATTTTGCCCGAGTAAGAGATCATATCGGTATTTAACTTCACATAAAAACAGGGGCCGTTCCCTCCCCAGTACAGGTAAGCCTGTCCGCTGGCGGAGTCGATGAAGACGGTGGGGTCGTAGCTGCAGCATACCAACGGTTTTCCGATTGCATCGGTAAATGGTCCGGTCGGGGTGTTCGAAACCGCGACGCCGACCTCCATCGTGCTGCCGTTCGAAACAGGACAATATAAATAAAACTTGCCGTTTCTGTAGATGCACTGGACGGCCCATGCGCTGCCTTTCGCCCACGTGAATGTAGAAAGAGACGCCGGCACCCCGCGGTCCGTCCAATTGGCCATATCCGTCGAAGAAAACAGTTTCCAATTGTACATCACAAAGTCATCCGACGGGTCCGGGAAAATGGTCGAGTCATGGCTGGCATAGAGGAATACCGTGTCGTTGTACACCATCGGAGCGGGATCGGCGGTAAAACAGGTCTGCACTATCGGATTGTCCGCAAAACAGGTATTGAAAAGAAGAAGTATCACCGGTACGGATAACATCACTGCCGATATTCGGTCTTTCATAAATCAAACCTCCCTTTTGAGCCCGGATAGTCAGTATGCATATAGATTATTCCATAAGCAGTAGCAAGAGATTTTTATCGGGATCAGGTTCCGCACGTGTTCCTCCCAAAAATGCAAGGTTAGTGAGCGTTGTGAGGCTGTCGTGCGGCGTTGCGGTTCCAACCGGCGGCGATTATCTCCCCAGTACCATCTTTCCGCTCCAGCTATCCCTGCCGTCAATTTCAATTCTCCAGACATAGACACCGGCCGGGACCTGCCGGGCATTCCAGACCGCTTCGTGCAAACCCGCAGGAATGACGCCGTCAAAAATCGCAGCAATCTGCCTGCCCTGCAAATCAACAATATTCATACTCACGCGTCGGGCGTCATGCAAGAAACAGCTGACGACCACGTTGGACGAATTATAGCGAACGTTGAACGGAGATGCCGGTGGTTCGCCATTGGTGCTATACCGGATCGCTGTAACGCTGCTCCCGTATCCTGCGGCGACGATGTTGGCCTGGATGGCATTATCGGTCGTATCCGCCGGATAGCCGGATGTCATGCACGCCTCGAAGAAGGTTCCGACGGCACCGTTGCTGTTATCTCCGCCGATCCCCATAATGATGGCACCCTGCTTCTTCATGGGGTTGTAGCCGGAGGGACGCG
>PLTF01000015.1 GCA_003164335.1 Fibrobacterota bacterium | reverse complement strand
CGCCTAAGCGGTTCCCCCACCAAAGGCCTTTGACTTAAGCTCGGTTCTTCCACCTTACCATTGCTTAGTGCCCACTATTTCTGTGATGCCATTGCGCCAAGCTCTGCAAATCCTTTGGTCATCAGCTCTGCAGCCTTTTCGTCACGCGCGGAGTTCGGGTGTCGCGGGTTTTTGCTCTTATCCGCCCCGAGCACCACCGTGATGACGCGTGCGTTGTTGCGAGCGGCAGTTGCAATAATCGAATAACCGGCCTGTTTGTAATACCCGGTCTTCAATCCATCGCAGCCGGGATAGCTATTGAGGAGGTGATCATGGTTTCTCATGATAAAGGTACCATTGCGAAATTCGCGCTTGACGGTACTGGTGTATTTCAGTGCCTGGGGATATTTCAGGATGAGCTCCCGGCCAAGAAGCGCCAGATCGCGTGCCGTGGTTACGTCCGGCTCTGCGCCCTGGGAAGGAGGCAGTCCGTGCACGGAATGGAATACCGTATGAGTCATGCCGATGGCTTTCGCGTTCTGATTCATCAAATCGACAAACCCTTCCACCGATCCCCCCACATGGATTGCGAGAGCGACCGCTGCATCGTTTGCCGATTCGACTATAAGCGCATAGAGCAGTTCCTCAACCGGAAAACTCTCCCGGGGATCCAGGTACACCTGGGAACCCCCCATTTTGGAAGCCTCAACCGGTACCGGAACCATTTCATCCAGCTTCAATGCCCCCTTACTCGCCTTGTCAAGAACCACCATCAACGTCATGACTTTCTGCACACTGGCCGGGTATCCGGGAGCATCGGCATGATCTTCAAACAATACCTTGCCGCTTGCCGCGTCAACCGTTATAGCTCCGGTGTACGGTGATCCGACCCGATCGGGGATTTGCGCGCGGGGTTTTGCGGAAACGATTCCGAATGTTATCAAAATAATGGCCGGGATTGCAACCTGAGCGGTGAACTTGCGAATCAATGGTAGCCTCTCTCTCTGTTTTTGGTCATTGCAGCATGTATGCTGGTCTTTGCCAACGGTAGTGGAGCTGAACATTTAAAAATGCGTGTCCGGGATCTGCAAATGCCAATAGTGCACCTTCGTCATGTGGTTTCCAAACTTTTCCAGCCGCGTTGGACGTAATCTCTACGAGGCCCGCGAGGAGGAAGGGAGGAAGGAAAATTATGGAAATTAATCCAAGGGATATTGTCTATGCGGCCTTCTTTCTGGTAATGGCCGCTCTCTGTGCAATAGATGTCTGGGTTATTTAATATTCCGTGCATCAGGGCGGGGGTTTTCCACGGCAGCTAAGGTGGTCAAAAAATTGTATGATTTCAGGAAATGGGGATAATTATTTTTTTGGAAATTTTTTAGGAATCTCCAATGATTCCGAAGTATTTTATCAGGAAATTGAAGACACGACCAAGGAATATAGGGCGCAGGGTATCAGGGTACGGGTTGGAAAAAAGTGTTTTTTCATCAACACTTCTTTCGGGTTATTTCAAGGAGTGAATTTTCTTATGAAGTGGTCCTGCTGCCTGTCGTGCTTAATTTCAAGGTTTTGGATCGCCGGTGCTGCCTTTTATTTAAAGCGGGGAAAGCAATAATTTCAAAAACAGTCGATTTCAAAATATTTTTTGCCGGGATCATATTTGCAAGTGTTAAGTCAAGCCTTGCGTTTGCAAATATTCCCGAATAATTTCCCGTCCACCTTTTCCAAGGAGTCCCATGTCTCTGACCCAGTCCCAACTCATTGCCGAACTCGCCGCAAACAATGAACCTCTCACCAAGGTCCAGGTAAAGAGTCTTCTCGATGCCCTTACCGCCATCGCCTACAAAGAAGCCAAAAATGGTTTCACGCTGCCGGGCCTCGGAAAGCTCGTTTTGATGAAGCGTGCAGCCCGTATGGGCCGCAATCCGGCAACGGGTGAAACCATCAAAATTCCGGCCAAGACCGTGCTGAAATTCAGGGTCTCAAAAGCAGCGAAGGAAGCAATCGGCGGCCCGGCAAAGAAACCGGCAGCCGCAGCAAAGAGCGTTGCCAAGAAAACGGCTAAGAAAAAATAACCATTCGATTATTCCCGGGGCGTCCGGCGATGTGGGAGGGAGGCTGCGGATTTCGCCTCCCCTTGTTAAACTATTTACTCAGAGCGTGCAATGAAACCAGAAAAAAAAACCAACCCGAAAGTTGAACCGCTCGTTCCCCGGATCGATGCAGACGTTCTTGCGCGTATCAACCATAAAATTGAGAATGCACACCACCAGATCGACTCGCTCGGTAAATCCCCGAAGCGGGTAGCGGAACCTAAGCCCGCCGTGGACCCCGATCCCGAAAGTGAATAGCAGCAGCGCCGGAATTTCCGCCTGAACAGGCATTATCGGGTGCTAACCCCGGACCATGCTTCGGGGAGCTTCAACCGTTGCCCGGCTCCCGTGGCAGTTGAAACCTGCCGGAAGACTTTGTTGCCATCGTTTTGCAGGAATCCCTTCATCAGCGGCTCTGCGGTCTCCGGAAGGCGATTGCCCCGCCGTTATCCCCTGTCGCTCCGGTATTCCCTCCTCCGGTCCCGCATCTCCCGATAAATTTTCCGGTAATGTTCATATCGCCAGTCGGCAATCCCCCCGCTTTCCACCAGTTCCCGCACCTTGCACCCCGGTTCATCCTCATGGATGCAGTTATTGAATTTGCAGGTGCCGATCAGGCGATCAAGCTCCGGGAAATAGGTCGCCACATCCTCCTCCGGAACCAGCGGGAGATCGACAAAGGACATTCCCGGCGTATCGGCGATATACCCGCCCTGGGGGAGCGGGATGAGCGAAGCATGGGTGGTGGTATGGGTCCCGCGCCCGTTTGCTCCCGAAACTTCACCGAGCACGAATTCCCGGTCCGGGAAGATCCGCGACAGCAGTGCGCTCTTGCCGACTCCCGATGGTCCGGCAAAGGCGGAGACATGGCCTGCGCAGTGCGCGAGGAGAATATCGATATTTTCTCCGGTTGTCGCCGATGTTTCCACGACAGGATACCCGATTGACTCAAAGACGGCGATAATGCGCCGGACCTGATCGCTCCCGGCAGGCGCCTTGAGATCGCTTTTGTTGAACGCAATGACCGCGGACAATTCGTAAGCGCCCACACTCAGAAGAAGCCGGTCGATCGCTTCGAGGTCGAGCGGCGGTTCCCTGAAAGTCGCCACCAGGATTACCCGGGTGAGATTGGCGAGTGCCGGTCGGTTGAGATAACTTTTTCGGTCATGAATCCCCGTAATGACGCCTTCGAGCGTGTCGCTGTTGATCACATCGCAATCGACCATGTCGCCGACGCACACACGCACCTTGTCTCTCTTGAGCAGTCCCTTGGTCGAGGCGCGTACGCGGCCCTCGGGGGTGTCAATGAGATAGTAGTTTTTCCGCTCCTCGATCACGCGGCCCTGGATAATCATATTTTCTCCACGCCCGGTCTCCCCTCGCAGGTTTGTCCGGAACCGCAGAATGGCGATCCCGGATCCGGCACCTTGTCCGCAGCCCGCCTGGAAAAATAAATAATGAAGTCCTGAGCAATATATTTTATAGAGCGTTGGTTTGCCTGCCCGAAGATATTCCGTCCTCGGGCTTTACAAAACCACCTGAAAGGATTTATGGGGACGACACTCTATTTCGACCTTGTCAGCGGCGCAAGCGGTGATATGATCCTGGCAACTCTTGTGGATCTCGGCGTTCCGGTTGAGTTTCTGAACCGCGAGCTCGATAAGCTCGACATTCCCGGGCTCGTCCTTAAATCCATCCAATTGAAACGCAGCGGCATAAACTGCCGCCATTTGACGATGCATTGGACCACGCCGAAGGGGTATCGCCACCTACCCGATATCCTGGATATCATAAAGAAGGGTAACTTCAATGCCTCGATCTATAAACGTTGCGAAGCGGTGCTCGATCGGCTCGCCGATGCTGAGGCCGCCGCTCACGGCATTGCAAAGAGCGAAGTCCATTTTCATGAGATCGGCGCTGTGGATACGATAATCGATATCGTCGGTACCTGCCTGGCGCTCGATTATCTGAAACTTGACTCCATCATGTTTTCAACGCTTACCGAAGGCAAGGGCACCATTAAAACCGAGCATGGCGTGATGCCCGTTCCCGCGCCGGCCACGGCCAACCTTATGGCTGGCTTCCATGTTACGCGGCTCGACGTGCCCTCCGAACTGCTGACGCCAACCGGCGCAGCCCTCCTTACCACCCTCGGGACCCAATCGCTTACCTCGCCCGAAGGCACAGTTACCAGAACAGGCTACGGATGCGGAACAAAAGAGTTTGACAACCATCCGAATTTCCTTCGCGCGACCCTTATTGAAAGGCAAGGCACGGCCTCCCCGATATCGGGAGAAGCGATCGATGTCCTGGAAACCGATATGGACCACCTCACCGGCGAACTCATGGGGAATGTCGGAACGCTTCTCATGGAGCAGGGTGCGCTCGATGTGTCATGGACGCCGATATTCATGAAGAAGAACCGACCGGGTTACCGCCTTTCGGTCATTGCAAAACCGGACAAATCCCAGGACCTTATCGACTCAATCATTTTCAATACGCGAACCCTCGGCGTGCGTGTACAGCATATGCAGCGGGTAGTTGCACAACGCGAAGAACAACAAGGGACGTTCGCAGCGTTCGGCGTCAACGAAAAAAGCTGCTCCTATAAGGGCCATTACTGGGTAAAGATAGAAAATGACGATCTGGCAATGGTGGCGAAAGCGGATAAAATACCGGTAATAGAGGCTGCGGAGAGATATTTGAAGGAAAAAGGCAAGGAAGAACGGGAAGATTAACTGATAGGGGTTTTTCGGGTATGCAAGCTTCCCTTGGTGGGGGAACCTCGCTTCGCAGGTTCCCCCTGGCCTAAAGCCTCCGCGCCCGCAAAGCNNAAAGCCGGGCTGCGGGGTCTTTGGCTCACCCCTTACCTCACCCGGCCCAAAGCGGCCGACCTCTCCTAAAGTGAGAGGTGTTATAAAAGCTAAAAAGTCCAAACCTTGAGGCGATGCCCGCCTCGCTACGCTCAGCAGGCGCCCGCGCACCCCCGCAACGCTCCTATTAGGTAGAAAACACATGAAAAATGATTGAGCCTCAATGCATTGACTTTTCCCTGTTGCTTTTTAAAATACTTTTGCATTCCTCATCCCCCGCCTCATTGACTCAATACAAATTTCACCCTTCTATCCAGTATCCCGGCCTTGAAATGCAGCACATACAGGCCATGCGCGAGCCCGGAATTCCGGAGCGACAAGGAATAGGTTCCCGCAGGCAGCAGGCGGTTGAGCAGGACGGTTTTCCTCCCGGCTATATCGTAGAGTGAAATTTCCGCCATATCCGGAACGGTCAACCGGTAATACAAGACCTCGTTTCGCGAATAGATACTGATTTGCTTCAGCGCCGCGGCGATCTCCTTGGTCCCGCTTATAATCACCGTGAAGCTCCTGACGGATGACCATTGGCCCGATCCCTGCCTTATTCTCCAATAATAGGTTGTACCATTGTTGAGACTGTCGGTAGTGTAGGAGTAGTTCCACCAATAACCGGCAACACCAGTGATGGTGAAGGATCTGGTATTCACCACCAGTGAAGTAAAACCGGAATCGGTCGCTATCTGCAGGGTATATCTGGCTTGGCCGCTACTACTGCCGCACCCGGGATAATAGGTCCAACTCAACGTAACAGGCAATTGAACGTCATTGTCGCCGCTGCTGTCAGCCGAAGCGACCAGTCCCACCACCTCGCGGGACTTGCACATGGATTCGGTAAAGCTCCATACGCTCGACCATGCGCTCGTGCCACAAACATTGGAAGCATTGACCTCCCAATAGCCGCCCCCGATATTTGCAGGAAGAGTAAAACTACTCCCGGTTAGCCCGGTCTGGCTCAAGGTAGTGGTCGAAAAATAATAATCGTCTGAAACCTGAAGTGCGTAAAAAGAAGCGCCAGCCGCTGGATTCCAGCTCAACGCCGCAGGATCGGAGTAGCTAAAGGACCCTTGCACCGGCACCGCCGGCGGACCGGAGATCGTCGAAAAACTCCATGCCCCCGACCAGGCGCTTATTCCCGCGGCATTTCCCGCGTTTACCTGCCAATAATAAGTTTGATCGGTGTCAAGAGCGCTTACTGCTATGCCGAAAGCGGATCCGATACCGCTATAAATTGTCGTCGAAAAATTCGAAACTGTGGCTACCTTTAGCGTATAGGTCGTTGCGCCGAGCTCCCTTGCCCAGCTCAAGGCGGCAGGGATAGTTATTTGCGACGATCCCGTAGTCGGTGCGGAGAGCACCGGAACTCCGGGAATGGTTGGGGCCATCGTCGTAAAACGCCAGACCTCTGACCACGCGCTTGTTCCTCCAGGGTTCGTGGCATTAACCTGCCAATAATATACCGTTGAATTGGCAAGCCAGGTCACCGGGCAGGAGGTTGCCGTCAAGCCTCCCTGACTGGAAAATGTTGTGCCGAAGGAGGAAGTCGTGGAGACCTGCACAGCATAAGTTGCAGCGGTGCTGTCGGTCCCCCAACTGAGAGTCAATGCGAGCAGCTGGTTGAGTGAATTATTTGTCGGTAAAGACAGTGAGGGGATGACAGGAACGGGCAAAAGGGTAGTAAATTCCTCGGCAGAAGCCCAGTTAGTCCCTGCCTTGTCATTAGCGCCAACTCTCCAGTAATAGACGGTTTTGCTTTTGAGTCCGGGAACCGTCAACACAGTAGTATCGATCGTCGTTTGAAAGGAGTTTGAAAAATCAGACGCTGTCGAAACTTCCACCGAATAGGAGAGCGGCACAACTTGCTCGGTTGATTCGTTCGGTTCAAACCATTGTAAAATCACCTGGAGTGGTTGATTGATGGCACCGTTTTGGGGCGAGGTCATAATCGGCGCATTAACGATGGAGGTAAAGCTCCAGGTTGCAGACCATGCGCTGGTACCTCCTGCGGATGTTGCATTGACACGCCAAAAGTATGGAAAACCGTCGATATTTGGTACCCACTTAAACCAGGAGGTTGTAATCCCCGAGGAACTAGCCGGTGATCCGCTAAAGCTGCTATTGTTGGAAACCTGTATTCCATAGGAAATGCCTGAACCTGTATCGGAAAACCAATCAAGGGTAACTCCGGTATTCAAAATATCCGTGCTCCCGTTTGAAGGCGATGAAAGCATTGGTGTTCCCGGAGCGGTCTGAGCGGGGATTTCGGAAAATCGAGCGCAGAAAAACAATAATGCGATGGCGAAGATCTCTTTCATGGTTTCCTCCCCTAGTAGCAATAATTGGCTCAGATAACCAAACCCCTGGGAGTCATTCTATAAAAGTCCGCGCACCGATAAAATATGGCTCTGCTGTCAATATATTATTCTAACATAGGCCATGTCAAATTATTTAAGGTCCTTTTAAAAAATATCGTGTTCCACCAGAAAACCCATCGTCATTACAGTGCCGCCTCAACCGTTTTTATGACCGTTTTCAATACCTTGACCCGGGCATAGAGCTTCGAATTTGCCTCCACGACCGTCCAGCGGGCGTGCGGTTTATCGGTCCTGAGCAGCATCTCGTCGACTGCCGCCTTGTAGGCATCCCACTTCTCCCGGTTCCGCCAGTCCTCGGGGGTTATCTTCCACGTCTTATCCGGGTCTTTTTCGCGCTCATGGAACCGTTTAAGCTGCTCGGGCGCGCTTATATGGAGCCAGAACTTCATGATAGCCGTTCCGGATTCCGCCCACTGCTTTTCGGTTTCGTTGATCTCGCGGTAGGCGCGTTCCCACTCCTCATCGCTGCAGAACCGCTCGACCCGTTCGACAAGCACCCTGCCATACCATGACCGGTCGAAAATCGTAAGGTGGCCGGCCTTGGGAATACGATTCCAGAACCGCCAGAGATAGTGGTGCTGCTTTTCCACATCGTTCGGCGCGCCGTAGGGAACAACCTCGTACCCACGCGGGTCAAGGGCACCGGCGAGCCGCCGGATTGCGCCGCCCTTGCCTGCCGCATCCCACCCTTCGAATGCAACAATCACCGGCAACCGCTTCTGGTAGCACCGGTGTTCGAGCTCCCAGATTGTCTGTTTGCAAACCGCCATCTCCTCTTCATACTCCTTAAGGGCGAGACTGCGGGAGGGATCGACCTTATCGAGCATGCTGACGGCCGTCACCTTATGAACCATCCGGGAAGGCGGAGCAGACCCTCCGGAATTCGTTTCTGCCGCGTCGATGGCTCGTTCCAGGACCGTGACCAGCGTTTCAAATACTTTGAGCGCGGCGAAGCGGCGGTCGTGGGACTCAACGATGGTCCACGGAGCTGCATCGGTGCTCGTCTTCGCCAGCATGTCCTCGACGGCAACCTCATACTGATCGTACTGCTTATAGTGCCGCCAGTCCTCTTTGGTAACCCGCCAGGCCGTCGTCGGGTTCGACTCCAGCTTCTCAAACCGCTTTTTCTGTTCTTTCCGGGAGATGTGCAGGAAGTACTTGACGATGAGGGCACCGCCGTCGATGAGCTGGTTTTCGAAGGAGTCGATCTCGTCATAGGCGCGGGTGATCTCTCCTTTGCCCACCATCGCATCCACGCGGTCGCCGAGCACCCTTCTATACCATGACCGGTCGAAGAACGCGATTCTCCCCTTCTCCGGGGTCTTTGTCCAGAACCGCCAGAGGAAGGGGCGCAGCCGTTCCTCTTCGACGGGCGGCTGGATCGAATAAACGTTGAACCCACGCGGGTCGAGCGACGTGATGAGTGTGTTGATGAGCGTTCCCTTACCTGCAGCCCCCCAGCCCTCGAAAACGATGATGACCGGAATGCCGTGCTCCCGCGCCAGTCGCTGGAGCTCCCCGATCCTGATTTCAAGCGGCGCAATACGCCTGCGGTACTCATCCTTATCAACTATTTGCGTCAGATCCAGCGCTTCGAGCATGGGCCAGTCCTTTGGAAGGGTAGAAGGCTTTCCTGCATAAGTCTTTTATAATATGATACATTGAATCCGGGGAAGGGGGAATATTTGAAAGGATGAAGGCGGAAGGATTAAGAGGAGGAAGGATTAAAGTTAGTGCTCGGGTGGGGAAACCATTTCATGGTTTCCCCTGGCCTGAAGCCGCCAAAGCGCGTCTTCAGGCCAGGGGGAACCCGCGAAGCGAGGTTCCCCCACCAGAGGCCTTTGACTTAAGCCAGGTTTCCCCACCAGAAGCTCCCTTATCAATCACTCAGCATTTATTTAAAGATCTAATTATTACTATTATATTCCCGGGCCGCAAGAAAAATATTATCCAGCAACTTCCCGATCATGGGCAGCGGGGTGGAAGAAAATGCCAGCCTGAGGCAATCGCCCTGGGCAATGACCCCGGTATGGTACTTATGGATGAGGAGCTTTCGGATCGCTTCGGCATTGCCCTTTACAATTCTGATGCACATGAAATAGCCGGAATTGAACGGCAGGGGAGTGAAAAATTCCCGGTATTCGGCATGCCCGGCAATGAGGTCGCGAACTGTCTCATAGCGGCGGCGGAGCACGGCGAATTTTTCCGCCTTTTCCGTTTCGTAGGTTCCGCTCGTATAGGCGGCAAGGAGGAGGGTCTGTCCAAGATTCGACGCATTCGAAATGGTGCCCCGGATCGCTCCGGCGAGTTTTGCTTCGAGCGCCCGGTACAGTGCAGCCGAATGCAGCGCGGTGCCGAACGTGGCAAACCCGACCCGGAACCCCCAGACATAGTCCTCCTTGGTCGGGCCGTCGAGCTTGACTGCAAGCATTCTGGGGTGGGCGTTGCAGAGCATGCCGAAGATCGATTCCTTGAGTATTCCCTCCTCAAAAACCAGGCCGAAATAGGCGTCGTCAACAATTACAACGAGGGAGTTGCCGGCCTCCGCCGCTTCGAGGAGCGCATTGCGGATTTCCATCGCTTCGCTGAGGGTAACGGTATAGCCGGTCGGGTTGTTCGGGAAATTAAGCAGCACGATGCGCTTGCCGGGCTCGCCAGCAAGTTGCTCCCGGAGACCTGCGACGTTGAAGCCGCCTTGTGCCGTGAATGTCGGGAACGCCTCAATCGAGGCGCCGAACCCGTTCTTGAAAATAAGGTCGTAATTTTCCCAATGCAGGTCGGGCATGATGATGGAATCGCCGGAATTAACAAATAGGTAGCCGCACAGGGAAAGACCGTGGGTGAGCGCGCTCGTCACCACGGGCAGGCTGATCCCTGCACCCTTCAGCAAGGGGTTTTTGGCCTGGAGCATGGTTTTCCAGATTTTGCGTATTTCAGGCCTGCCGGGGCTGGGTGCGTAGTTGAACCCGTTCGATTCAGGCATCCCGACCAGCGAACTGAGTGATGCAAGCGTCATGGGCGAACCGCCATCCTCGAGCGCAATGCCGATGGTAGCATCGATTTCCGCTCCCCGCGCCTCGGCGGACTGGGAAAGGATTCCCCGGCGTGGAAAGAATATGCCCTTCCCACGCTCGGAAAGCAGGTCCGGGATATTCGAATTTGCACTCCGAATGGCTTCATTCAATTCCACCGCCTGCGGGTCAATCTCCATGCAACCTCCCGGGCTTGCTTCCCCAATGCATATAAAAAAAGCCTTCAGACCTCAAGCGTCTTCGGGCCGTATGGTTAATCATCGCCGCACATCCATATCGATTGAAAATATTCCGCATTTTTCGCGCGTTAAAAAATACGTCACTGCGGTTTAAATGCCGCCACAAATATTTCAGAGCCGGAGCTGATTCTCCCTTATCGCCGGAGAGGAGCCCCCATCAACGTTCTTGCCATGGTCTCTTCGGAAATGTATTTTAGTAGACTTTTCCAAAGTTGAAGCGCGCCGTCGGCGCGGACGGTGGGGCAACCCTATCCTTAAGCACTTCCGCTCGTCCCTTAAGCCAAAGGCATTCGATACGTTCTCTTAAGCATGTCCTGGCCGGGTCGGTGGCGGATTCTCGATGAGGTAGTCGATGAAAATCATTCTTTTTCTCCTGGTATTCCCTCTGATCCCTGCCCTGCTCGCCACAGTGACCGGGAATCGCATCAGGGCCGGAATCGTTCGCCTGAGCGCCGGCATTATCGCACTCGGTTCGATCTATTGCGCATGGAAGTTCATGGGCAGGGACGCCACCTTCTTCGTCCTCGATCATGCCCTCATCGAAAAAGGGGTGCTGGCCGGTGAAGTGCTCCTCGCCCTGTTCCTGCTCTATAAATGTAAGGATATCGTAACCAAGGAGTGGTGGATTCCGGTCCTCATTGTCGTGCAGACCGCCATCATGCTCTTCTGCGATTTCGGCATAAAGCTCCCGAAGGTCGAGCATGCGCTCTATATCGATAATTTTTCGGTTATCATGGCGCTCATCATCGGCATCATCGGTTCCATCATCTGTATCTATTCAATACAATATATGAAGGACTACCACCATCATCACCCCGAGATCAAGGATCGCCGGAAGAGTTTTTTCTTCATCATGTTCTTTTTTCTCTCGGCAATGTTCGGCGTGGTGTTTGCCAATAATATAGTGTGGCTCTTTCTCTGCTGGGAGATTACGACCCTCTGCTCTTTCCTCATGATCGGCTACTCCCGGACCGAAGAGGCTACCCGGAACGCGTTCCGCGCCCTCGGGCTGAACCTGCTCGGCGGTCTCTCTTTTGTCATCGCCATTTTTTACCTCGTGAAGGTTGGCATTGCCGGACAGAAAACAATCGAACTCGACCATATACTGAGCGGCGCCAAGGCCTTTGCCCTCATCCCGGCAATTCTCATTTCATTTGCCGGCATCACCAAGTCGGCCCAGATGCCGTTTTCGTCGTGGCTGCTGGGTGCCATGGTGGCGCCGACTCCCGTATCCGCCCTGCTCCACTCAAGCACCATGGTCAAGGCAGGGGTATTCATCATCGTTAAATTTGCGCCCGTCCTTTCCGGGACCTTCGGCGGTCATATGGTGGCACTTATAGGCGGGGTAACCTTCCTCATGACCTCGCTTCTGGCCGTCACCCAGAGCAACGCCAAGCGCGTGCTTGCTTATTCGACCATCGCAAACCTTGGACTTGTGGTTGCGTGCGCCGGAATCGGCACCTACGAAACCATCTGGGCAGCCATCCTGCTCATTATTTTCCATGCGGTCTCCAAGGGGTTGCTCTTCCTTGCGGTTGGAACCATCGAGCACAAAATCGGCTCTCGCGACATCGAAGACATGAACGGCCTCATCGCAACCTACCCGGGATTGGGCTTTGTCATGCTGATCGGCATCCTCGGCATGTTCCTTGCACCGTTTGGCATGCTGATTTCCAAATGGGCCACGCTCCAGGCATTCATCGATGTCCGGCCGCCGATTCTTGCCCTCCTCCTCGCCTTCGGCAGCGCACCTACCCTGTTTTTCTGGACCAAATGGATGGGTAAGATCGTGAGCGTTCCGCAAAACGCGAAAAACGCGAACAATGCCGTTTCCGGTGACGAATGGACCGCGCTCGGGCTCCTCGCGGCGCTCACCGTCGCCGCCTGCGGCCTGTTCCCGCTCATCGCATCTACCTTAATAGCGCCCTACCTCGTGGATACGTTTTCGCAAAGCGTAAATATCGATTCGGGCACCCTCACGATCATGGCGATCATGCTGGCCTTCATGATCGTCGTTCCCGTCATCTTTACACTGTCGTCGAAGCGGTGGCCGGTGACGCCCACCTATCTCGGCGGGGCCAATGTCGGCGGCAGCCTCACCTACCGCGGCGCCATGGGTATGGAGCGAACGGTCGGCATGCGCAGTTACTACCTGTCCGGTTTTCTTTCCGAACCCGTTTTGACGAATATCAGCATTATCGCCACGCTTGTCATCATCGCCGTCATGTTAGGGACTATTCTCATTCCGCAAGTATAAGAGAGAGCCAACGATGGATACCAAACTTTTGATGGAACAACTGATCGGGGGTTTCGGCTACCTGCTCCTGGCGCCCCTTCTCGGCGGCCTCCTGGCCGGGTTCGACCGTATCGTCACCGCCCGGATGCAGTCCCGCAAGGGCCCGCCGCTCTTCCAGCCCTTCTACGACGTCCTCAAGCTCTTCGAGAAGCGCGGCACCGTCGTGAACCGGTTCCAGAACCTGTACATGCTCTGCTTCCTCATCTTCATCATCGTCACCGGTCTCATTTTTTTTACCGGCGGCAACCTGCTGCTGACGATCTTCGCCCTTACCGTGGCGAGTGTGTTCCTGATCCTCGGCGCATTTTCCACCAACTCGCCGTACAGCACCATCGGTGCGGATCGCGAGCTGCTGCAGGTGATGGCCTACGAACCCATGGTTCTTATTGCAGCCATGGGTATGTACCTCATCACCCGGAGCTTTAACGTACGGGATATCATCGCCTGGCAGATGCCGCTTGTCTACTGCCTGCCGCTTATCTTCATCGGGTTCGTTTTTATCCTGACCATCAAATTGCGGAAATCCCCCTTCGACCTCTCCTCTTCCCATCACGGGCACCAGGAAATTGTCAAGGGAATCACGACGGAGTTTTCCGGATCCTCGCTCGCCCTGTTCGAAATCGCTCACTGGTACGAAAACATCCTGCTCCTCGGGATCGTTTACCTCTTCTTCGCCGCATTCCACCCGGCAATTGCGATAGGTTTGACCCTGGTTACCTACATTTTCGAAATATTCATCGATAATGCCTTTGCACGGCTTACCTGGCGGTTTACGGTCAAGTCATCCTGGCTCGTGGCGGGCGTCCTGGGGGGGGTTAACCTCGTGGCGGCAGCCTATCTTCTTTTTTAGAGGTGAACAATGAGTTTCATAACAAAATCGCCCTGGGTTCTGCACTACGACGGATCGAGCTGTAACGGTTGCGATATAGAAGTGCTCGCCTGCCTGACGCCGCTCTACGACATCGAAAGGTTCGGCATCATCAATACCGGCAACCCGAAGCATGCGGACGTGTTCCTCATCACCGGCGGCATCAACGAGCAGAACGAACCGGTGGTGCGGAATCTCTACGCACAGATGCCCGATCCAAAGGTCGTTGTCGCACTCGGCATCTGCGCCACGAGCGGTAATTTTTTCCGGGAGTGTTACAATATCAAGGGCGGTGTCGACAAGGTGCTGCCGGTCGATATCTATGTCCCGGGCTGCGCCGTGCGGCCCGAGGCGATCATCGACGGCGTCGTTGCCGCACTCGGCATTCTTGAAAAGAAACGAGCAGCGCTTAAAAACCAGCCGGCCCAGTCGGCGGCATAAGGAGTTCCCATGACCATGATCGAACCGCAGCCCGTCATTGCTATCGACCGGGCCGACCTGCCGGAAAAAGCCAAGGAGTTTTTTGTCCAGGGATACCGGCTTGTCCAGATCTGCGCAACGAACGGAGATTCGACCCTCGAAGTCACCTATAGCTTCGATCGTGACTATGCGTTTACCAATATGCGGGTGATCCTGCAGAAGGACGATACGGTTCTTCCGAGCATCACGGGATCTTTCCTCGCTGCATTTACCTATGAAAACGAACTGCAGGACCTCTTCGGCATCAAAATAACCGATCTGGCAATCAATTACAACGGGAACTTCTATAAAATGGCGATAAAGACTCCCTTTTTGGTGAACAAATCATCGGGGGCGGCATAAGACCCATGGGAACACGGACCATCATTCCATTCGGACCGCAACATCCGGTTCTTCCGGAGCCTATCCACCTGGACCTCGTCCTTGAGGATGAAAAGGTCGTCGAAGCCCTCCCGTCGGTGGGATTTGTCCATCGCGGCCTGGAGAGACTCGCCGAGGTCAAGGATTTCCACGAACTGGTGTACGTCGCCGAGCGCATCTGCGGCATCTGCAGTTTCATCCATGGCCAGGGCTACTGCCAGGGCGTCGAAACGCTGCTCAATATCGAAGTTCCGGCCCGCGCCAAATACCTCCGGACGATCTGGGCTGAACTTTCGAGAATTCACAGCCATATCCTCTGGCTCGGCCTCTTTGCCGACGCGTTCGGCTTCGAGAGCCTGTTCATGCACTGCTGGCGCGTTCGCGAAAAGATCGTGGACATCATCGAGGCCACGGCGGGCGGCAGGGTGATATTCGGGTCGTGCAAGGTCGGCGGCGCCCGTCGCGACATCCCGAACGACGTTCTCAAGGGAATCAAGGCCGAGCTTACGACCATCGAGGCAGAGTACAACGAACTGAAACCGACCTTCCTGCACGATAATTCGGTCAAACGGCGCACGGTCGGCATCGGCACGCTTTCAAAAGAACAGGCCTATGCGCTCGGCGCGGTCGGCCCGACGCTGCGCGGCAGCGGGGTCGCCTCGGATTTGCGGACCCTCGGCTATGCCGCCTACAAGGATCTTCAATGGGAGCCGGTGGTGGAACACGGCGGCGACTGTTATTCACGTACCGTTGTGCGCGTACGGGAGGTCACCATGTCTTTCGACCTCATCCGCCAGGCCATCGACAAGATTCCCGAAGGCCCGGTGGATGTCAAGGTTACCGGCAACCCGACCGGCGAGTTCTTCTCGCGACTCGAACAGCCCCGCGGCGAGGTGGTTTACTACGTCAAGGGCAACAATACAAAATTCCTCGAACGGTTCAGGATCCGGACGCCCACCTTCGCCAATATCGCGCCGCTGGTGGTCATGCTCAAGGGATGCGAACTTCCGGATGTCCCGGTGATCGTTCTCACCATCGATCCCTGTATCAGCTGTACGGAGCGTTAATCATGGGAAACTTTATCATTGCGAAGATCATCGCGCGAAGCGTGCTCTCCCGGTTCGCCACGCGGCTTTACCCTTTCGAGAAGCGCGCCCCCTATGCCGCAACCCGCGGCCATATCGAGAACGAGATCTCCCGCTGCATCATGTGCGGCATCTGCCAGAAGAAGTGCCCGACCCATGCGATCACCGTGGTCCGTGCCGAGCGCAACTGGGCGATCGAGCCCATGAAGTGTATCCAGTGCGGCGAATGCGTTACCGCCTGTCCGGTCAAATGCCTTTCAATGGCGAATACCTACTCCGCGGCAAGCCCCACCAAGGAAACCATTCTTCTCCACCAGGAAACCCCGCCGCCAAAACCGGGCGCTGCAAAGCAGGAAGCATAGTTTTCAGTATCTTCCTGCTCATTGTGCATTGCAATCTCCGCATTTGAAGATTACCGCTTCCGCAGCGGTCTTGGTGCCCCGATTCGGAAAAAGCTATTTTTGATAGGTTAAATCGGGCTGCAGCGTATCGGCAGTTTCTGAAAGGAATGCTATGGTCAGGGTAGGTTTTATCGGATGGCGTGGTATGGTCGGATCGGTACTCATCGAGCGCATGCTTGCGGAGAAGGATTTTACCGGCTTTGAGCCGGTTTTTTTCACGACCTCGCAGGCAGGCCAGGCTGCCCCCCGGATCGGGATTCCTGTTCCGCCTCTCCAGGATGCGCATGACCTCGATGCGCTTGCCAAATTCGATATTCTCGTGTCGTGTCAGGGCGGCGATTATACCACCGAGGTCTATGATAAGCTTCGGAACCGGGGCTTTAAAGGATTCTGGATCGATGCAGCATCAACGCTTCGGATGCGTGATTCGAGCGTCATCGTCCTCGACCCGGTCAATCGCGACGTCATCGATGCCGCGCTTGCCGGCGGGATCAAAGATTACATCGGCGGGAATTGCACGGTCAGCCTCATGCTCATGGCGCTCGCCGGCCTGTTCCGCAGAAAACTCGTCGAATGGGTATCGAGCATGACCTACCAGGCCGCCTCGGGAGCAGGCGCAAAGAACATGATAGAGCTTGTAGCCCAGATGGCTCACCTCTCGGCGGCGACTTCCGGACCCCTGCGCAGCGGCGCCTCCGCTCTTGAATTGGATCGCATCATAACCGACCAGCTGCGCAATGGCACCATGCCGACCGATATCTTCGGCGCACCGCTCGCGGCAAGCCTCATTCCGTGGATCGACAAGCCAATGGAGAATGGACAGACGCGTGAGGAGTGGAAGGGCCAGGTCGAAGCGAATAAAATCCTCGGAACCCGGCAGACTATTCCCATCGATGGTGTGTGCGTTCGCGTAAGCTCCATGCGCTGCCATAGCCAGGGCCTCACGATCAAGCTGACAAGGGATGTGCCGCTCGATGAGATTACGGCCATGATCTCCTCGGACCACGAGTGGGCAAAGGTCGTTCCTAATGCCAAGGAAGCCACGCTGAATGAACTTACTCCGGCCGCGGTTTCCGGCAAGCTCTCGGTGCCGGTTGGCCGGCTGCGCAAAATGACGCTTGGCCCCACTTATCTTGCAGCCTTTACCGTTGGCGACCAGCTCCTCTGGGGCGCCGCAGAACCGGTGCGCCGGATGCTTCGCATCGCTCTGGAGCATCTCAGCAAGGATTAGTGCAAATTTGCAGGGCATGCAAAGGGTCGCAGCCGATAGCTGCCCCGTGCTCCGATTGGTGGTTTACAATGAAGCGATTTATCTATGGCGGCGCCGCAATGCTCGTACTGTGCGTGCTTATCGCCGGAATTGCTGAATATCCGCATTGCTCCTCGCTGCCCTTCAGAGGCATTCTCGCCTTCAAGAGCGCACATGCCGCCTGCAACAAGGTAGTGCCCGGGAAAAACGGCTGGTTATTCCTGCAACCCGAGCTCGATTATGTCGTGCATCCGCTGCCGCAGGAAAATGTCAGACTCATTGCAGATTTCAGCCGGACGCTCGCCGCGCACGGCATTACCCTCTATGTGACCCCCATTCCCACCAAGATCGAGGTCTATCCCGAGAGCCTCACCACCATAGCGGCTCCCTATCCGGTCTGCAGGAGCCGGGAGCAGTTCCTGCACGATCTCCGGCTTGCCGGAGTCAAGGTTATCGATGTGCTCCCCGCCCTGGTCAATGCAAAATCCTCCCGACCGGTATTTGATCCCTATGAAAGCCACTGGACCTCAGCCGGCATTGTCGCGGCAGCGGAAGCCATTGCGTCCGCCATCGATTCGGGCCTTACCGCACGCAGGGTTTCGCGCGCCGCCCGCTATACGGTTCACGATACGGTCCTGCAAGGATGCGCCGACCTTCCCGAACGTTTCAAAGGGGACGGCAAGGCCTTCTGGTATCCCACGCCGGTAAAACAGGTCCTGAATCCCGGAGGAAAACCGTATGCGGACGACCGGAAATCCAAAATCCTTATTCTTGGAGACAGTTTCGTCAACCATGGCCGCTCCTGGAGCGTGAATCTCGGCGCTCATCTTGCCCATCTCATCGGCCACTCCACCCGTACGTACTGCAGCCTGCTCGCCAATACCGAAGGACCGTCGATGTACAGCCGGTTTCCGACGATATTTCCGCAGAACGGCATCGTCATCTGGGCGTTCGCCTCCCGCGTCCTGCAATACCCGATGTGCTCGAAACCGGGATCAGGGACAAGGATCTAATAAATAGAGATTTTGCTTTATCAGCGTTAAGGGGAACTTTCAATACGCCGGCCTTTGGTGGGGGAACCTCGCTTCGCGGGTTCCCCCTGGTCGGAGCCGCGCAAAGCCGCGTCTCCGACTCACCCCTTCCTGCGGAAGGGGGAGGCGATGTCTGCCCTTGGCAGACGCCTTCCCCCTCCCGCAACGCTCACATTAGGCAGAAAACACATTAAAAAGCTATAAAAAGGATTGTTTTGTTTTCTTCCTGAAGCCTGAAGCTATCTTCCTGTCAGCAATGCCGATTACGCTATGTCTATCCCCTCCCCTGTGGGGGAGGGGTGGCGCTTTAGCGCCGGGGTGAGGTCAAAACGCTTTCCCACTCCCGCTAACGCAACGTCAACACCCGCCTGACCTCTCCCCTTTGTCCCCTCTCCCACAGGAGAGGGGAATGAGAAGATGATGAATTAGTAAGCCCCTCCTCTCTCCTGTGGGAGAGAGGAGCCGGAGAAGAGAGGTCAAAAAGGTCGCGCCCTTGGCACAGGCGTGATCTATCGAGCACTCCCCGCATGTTTAATGATTTTTTATCAACTCCCCCGCTATCGCCTTTAACTTAGAGGAGGCAACGATGCATTGCCCGGAACGTCAAGGTCCGGATACACGGCAGCGCTGTCGCCGCTTTGCATCCGGTAAGAAAATCCGACCGGAAGGCCGTTCACGATCACTGCTTCGACCTCGGTATGCGGAATGCCGAGGGATTCGATAGCGTCCTTGATGGAGGCGTTCATCGCCATGGTCGCCGAAAAGGAGACGTCTCGCCGCGAAATCGGCAAAAAATCGTTCAGATTCCGGTAAAATCGGAATAGCGCGGTTATCATGGCGTTAGATTCGGCACCTCAAGTTACCCCTCCATGCCGCGCATAAACGGTCGGGAAGGGCAAATCGGAATTATTCAATATTTTTAAAAATAGGTCTTTTCTTTTTTTATTTTCATTGGTAGGAGTCATGCAACGTTATTTCAGGCTTTTTTTTCCTGCGGGAGGTCATCATGGATAACTATTTTTCCAAACAATACTTCGGCGACGCCATGCGCGTCTATGCCATTTGCGGCGATGAGAATATTTCCGACGAAGACACCAGGGTTCTTGCCTACATGCACGCCAAAGGGTTCGAGAGCGGCAGGGGTATCGAGTATTTTGCCGATCCGCCGAAGGTCGAGGAGGATGCGCTCGAAATAATGGTCGGCGATGTCGTCATTGCAGATATTGTCAATGCCGATGGGGTGCAATTCCGGGTTGACAATTCGATCCTCGAAGATTTCCCGAACTACGTCAGGTCGATCGATACCAAGCTGCACGAATCATGCGGCATGGAAAACCGGATATCCGGCGAGCTCCGCCGCAGGCTGCGTCTCTATAAGGATCCCGGATTTAGGGCGTCGATGATGGCCGCCTATTCGGAAAAGATAGCGCCGAAGCTCTACTCGTACACCAAAGAAGATGTCAACCGATCCTTTGCACGGTACCGGGAGAAGCGGGTAAGCGAGGACCGGGAACTGGCAAGCATGCTCGGGGAATGATATTCATCCGGCGATAGAGACGTTGCATGCAACGTCTCTACTATGTTTTTATAGTCCCGAAAAATGCTTCGATACTCTGCATGTCCCCGGTAATGACCTTATCGATATTCTGCAGCAGCACTTCAAGATTGATGCGGTAAACCTGCCATGCCCCGGCAGCAATTTCGGCTTCGAGCTGTCCGGCCGCCCAGCCCGAATAACCCAGGAACAGATGGGTCGACGCCTCGTCGTACATAAACATCTGGTCGATATTTTCCCATTTTCCCCCGAGGTACACGCGCGGAGCGACCGGGTGGGAATTCGGGACCGGGTCGTCGGTAATCTGGACGATCTGGATCTCCTCCTGCTGCACCGGGCCGCCGATAAATACCTCGCGGGGTTCAAGCATTTCAGAGAATCCGTCAAATATTTCCGAGAGGGGCATGTGCGAGCGCCGGTTGATTACCAGCCCATAGGCACCCGCCTCCTTGCTGTAGATGCAGATGAGGACCACCGAAGCCTTGAAATTAGGATCCTGGAGCGCATCGCGGGCAAGAAGAACCGCACCATTGCCGAGATGATCGAGAAACTGTTTCGTTTCTGGATTGATTGGATTGTCCGGAGTAATCGGTTCCATCATAGTAAAAAAATACTTAATGCGCGAAATTTTTTTAAGACATAGGAAAGTTGTTGAAAATTTTGATTTTACTCATATACGCATCTACGCTTATACGGTTTTGGTTTGCCATATTTGTGTTTTCTACCCTAAAAGAGAGCGTTGCGGGAGGGGAGGGCGTTTGCCGGAGGCAAACATCGCCTTCCCCTTCCGCTGAAAGGGGTGTGTCGGAGACGCGGCTTTGCGCGGNNACCGCCATAGCGGTTCCCCCACCTGGGCAGTAACAGAATTTAAATGCTTTGAATTGATTGCCCCCGTCTCCGCAGTTTTTCCATCAGCATGTCGACTTTATCCAATTCATCAAATTTTCCTGCAATCGATCTTCTTGTTGTGTCGTAGAAGCGAACCGCATCGGCAGGTTTTCCCTTTTCGACAAATCCGACAATCGTGCCGATGAAGGCGACCAGGTCGGCCGACGGCACTGCCTTCTTCGCCTCTGCAACAAAAGAGGCATCGTAGCGGGTATGCTCATCCAGCACCCGCTCGTAGTGCTCCAGGGTCCTTTCGACAAAGAGGTCCCAGGTATAGGAACGCGCCTTCTCCCCGGCCTGCCGGGTAGATGGCGCTTGACGATCGAAATCACCTTCGACAATCGCCCGTATGCCCGCCGGGCTGTCCGGTTCGAACCAGGCTGCACAATCGCCCAGATAATCGGGAAGCGATCCCCATGACGATGCCGCCACCGGGCACCCATAAAGCGCCGCTTCGAGCGACACGAGGCCGGGAAGCTCGAACCAGCTCGGCAGGCAGTGCAGGCGGCAGGCGCGGTAGGCCGAGACAAGCAGTTCCTCCGAGAGCCTTCCGGTGTACACGGTACGGCCCCTCCGCCGCATCTTTCTGCAGAGCTCAAGATAGCCGGGCTGGTAGGTGAACCCCCCATCGGCAAAAACGATCGTGATGTCGGACTGCTCCAGTGCGTACAGCAGCATGAGCTGGTTTTTGCGCGGCTCCACGCGACCCACGCAGAGGATAAAATCCCTGACGCCGAACTTCTGCTCGAAAAGTGCCGGTCCCACCGGCAGGTCGCGCACCGACGAGCCGAACGGCACCGCGGCAACGCGGTCATGGCGAAACCAGCCCCTGAGCTGCGCCGCCTCGGTGTTGCCGCAGGCAAAGAGCAGGCTCGCCGAACGCGCCGCAAACGGCGAGGTAAGGAGTTGCATCGGGCACGCAGCCGCAAGCGCCGCTTCGAGGGGGAGCATGCTGTTCCGGCTTCCCGCATCGGCGGGCGCATACGCGGAGAACCAGGCGGCGGCCGCTGCGGCCTTATGCAGGTATCGCGGAAAATCTTCCTGCAGGGTCGTCACCACAAACGGCGTATTGTTGACTATCGAGGACCTTGCCGTAGCCTCGGCAACAGCAGGCAGCGTGAGATTGAACCCATGGATGAGGTCGTAGGGACGCATGACTTCGGCGCGGGGATTGGAGCAGAAGTCAACACTGACCCCCCGGCGTTCAAGCCCCTCCTTCAACCGCTTCATCACCACCGTATCGCCTCCCGGCATGTCGAAGGCATTACCGCGGTTGCAGAATAATACCCGCAGGCTGCGGCGGCATTTTCCGGAACCCCGGAGACCGGGGAGCCGCTGCAACTCACCGACATGGTCGCGCAGGCGGCGGATATCCTGCCAGATTTCCCCTTTGCAGCAGGCGGTATGCAGCGTCCGCATGCTCTCCGCAGCACGCCCGCCGATTGATTGCCGCAAGCCGGCGTCCGATGCTATCCGTCGCATCCAGAAAGCCGCCGCATCGATGTCGGGATCGGCCCAGACGGTTTTTCCGCCCACATAGCGGGGATTATAACCCGACTGCGCATCGGAATCGACCGCGATGAGCCGGTGACCGACAAGACAGGAGTTCGTATCGGTCATGAAATCCATATTCCCGGACCAGCCGGTCGCGATCACCGGACGACCGAGTGCCATGGCCTCCATAGGAGAAAGGCCCAGCCCTTCGCCGCGATGCAGGGATACGAGCGCGTCGCAGCTCGCATAGAGTGTCAATACCTCGCGGTGCGAAAGAGGTCTCTCGACAATCAGGATCCGGCCGTTTCGCGCCGCGCACTCCCGAAGCTTATCGAGCGGTGCGGCGAACGAGGCGAGCGATCCGGCGTTATTGACCTTGACCACCAGCATCGCATTGTCGGCTTTTGTAAATGCCCGGCCGAACGATTCTATGGCTCCCCAGGGATTTTTCCGGTTGATGTCGCTGAACATCTCGAACCCCATGACAAAGAGTACTGCCCCCTGCGGGAGATTGAATGCCGCCCGGTCCGGCTCGATGCCGGGGGGTATGAATACGGTTTGCGGGTAGTGACGCACCGGAACGCCTCCCCCCTGGACCGCCATCATATGTTCTATGTAATGGGTGGGGGCGAGAATCAGGTCAAGGCGCCGCAGCGGGGGGATCCAGCATTTCGGCACCAGGGGAAGTTCCCAGAACGGCACCATGGCGTTGAAGCGCTCCCCGGCCATCAGTCCGGGAAACCCCTTGTTGCAAAGCGCAGCGTATTCGGGAGGATTCAGGTGGATCAGGTTGATTGCATACGGAGGTTCGTGCCCGGGACGAACCATCAAATGATCGAAGGAGTGGTCGGTTCCGGAGCGTCCGAAACCCGCATCCACATCCACCACGGCCACCGGCTCCCCGCATTCGAGAAGCAGCCTGATGGTGGTTCTCGCCGCGGCACCGAGGCCGAGATTCGCGCTGGCAAAACCGATGACGTTGAACCCTTCGGGATGCAGAAGCCCCTCCTCCGGGAAACCCTCATGCGCGGCATGATAAAAACCATTCAATTCTTTCCGCCATAATTGTATACTGCTTTTTGTTGAGGGTCAAGTTCGAAAAAACGGGACAACCCTGGAGGAGATCATGCGCATCAAAAAGACCTTTTCGCCAACGATCGCCCGGCATACCCGGGCCGGGGCGTACCTTGGCATCGGCACGACCTGTTTGGAACTGCCGCAGGAGTCCCCGCGTCCTATACTGAGCAGAAGCCGGATGGAATCGAATGCCTGGCTGCGAAGAAATGCCGCAACCATGGTCGGGGACGTGCTCTCCCTGGGCAGCCGCGATGATGCCGACGGTGAAGGCGGCTTCTACCGCCGCTATTTTTCCCGGGCAGGCTCCTATACCACCTCGGACCTCTTGGGCGAGGCCGATCTTGTTCTCGATATCCGAGACATGTCAACCGTCCCGGACAATCGCTATAACGGAATCTTTTGCAGCGGTGTTCTTGAGCATGTCGACGATTTCCACCGCGCACTGTCCGAAATCACCCGGATTCTCGCCCCGGCGGGAACGCTCCTTCTTGGTTTACCAATGCGCCAGGCGATCCACGATGCCCCCGGCGATTTCTGGCGGTTCACCCGGTTTGCCGTCGAGTACCTTCTCCGCGACCGGTATACCGTCGGGGAGATCGCTGAAATCGACAAGGATCCCGTGACCGATTTTCCGGCGGCATATTGGGTAAAGGCGATGAAAAAGGTGGTGCAGGGTTCATGGTTCGACAAGCTCACCACGAACGGCCCGTCATCAGGATTTGAATAATTTCAGTGCGCCAATGTTTGACCAAGGACACCACATCAACTCTTGCAAAGTAATTCATAGGTAATGTCGCATAAAAACCGTTTATGGTGTGAGCTTGTCGAACCATGATCACCCGATTGCTGTAACGTACTTATGAGCTGATTAATAAAGGTCTCGTTATGAATGCTGCTCCACCCCGAAAAGAGTTCAAACTGGAAATCGGCTCGGGCGAAAACCCGCAGAAGGGCTACCTGCATTTCGACTGCCGGACGGGGCTTCCGGGCCTCGACGTGGCCGGCGATATCCTTCACCTCCCTTTCCGGGAGGGAAGCGTCACCGAGATTCTCTCCCATTCGAGCATCGAACATATCTCCTGGCGCAAAATAGGCGTCACGCTTGCCGACTGGTTCCGCGTTCTTGCCCCCGGCGGCCGGGCGATCATTTACACACCGGATTTCAACTACCTTTGCCGGATGTACCTCGAAGGGCGGACCGACCCGCACCTTGATAAAAGGTATATCGATGACGCGCGGGAGATCTTCGGCGGTTATTCGCCCGCCTCCTGGGCCCTGATGAAAATGTTCGCGGGCCAGGAGTATCCGGAAAACTTTCACTGCGCTTGTTACGACTTTGACGGGCTGCGGGCGGTGCTGGAATCGGCCGGATTCCGGAACGTCACCCGCATTCCGCCCGATTACAGCCTCCGGGTCGTGGCCTATAAACCGCCCGCTCTTTTGACCGTGGCCGCACCGGTGCGCCGGCCTGTTCCCGTTGCCCCGCCCGCTCCCGCCGCAGCGCCGTCAATCCCGGTCCACCGGTCGAAAAGGGTCCATGTCAACCTGGTCGACCGCGGATGGATCCTCGAACGCATGGGGCGCGAACTGGGGAACCGCCTCGACTACGTCTCGGTCGGCGACGGCCCGCGCAACGACGCAAAAATCAACTATCATATCAACTATCACGCATTCCGGCAAAAGAGCGCCTTCGACATGGCCCTCTTCACCCACCGGGAAGAGAATGCTCCCGGCGGAGCCGACCTCTTTGTGCATGCTGCGCGGCAGGCCGACTTCTGTGTCTGCATGTCGAAAACCTATGAACGGCTGCTTCGCGAAAACAATATCGACCGCATTACGACCATCATGCCCGGCATCGAGCTCGATAAATTTACTCCCGAATTGCGGATCGGGGTAGCGGGCCGCACCTATGCCACCGGCCGCAAGGGCGAGGCGCTCGTTGCAAAGGCCATGGCGATCCCGTTGACCAGGTGGTATTTCTGCGGCGAAGGCTGGCCTGCGGGAGGCGTGACGATGGGGTACGACCGGTTAAGCGAATTCTACCGCCTCATCGACGTTCTTTTAGTGCCGTCGCGGTACGAAGGCGGACCCATGCCGGTGCTCGAAGCGCTCGCATCGGGCAAGGAAGTGCTGTCGCCGCCGGTCGGCTTCGTGCCGGAGTTTCCGCACATCGAGTACGAGGCGGGAAATTTCGACGAGCTGCGCAACCGGATCGAAGAGCTGCTGCGGAACAAGCTGCGGCTGCGCGCATCCGTCGAGCAGCGCACCTGGCACGCCTGGGCCCTCGAACACCATACCCTGTTCACGAAGCTCCTGCCGCCGACTATGAGTGTGGCGGTTGCCGGCCCGGCCCGGCCGGCCGTTCCGGTACCGGTCGTCATTGCAGCTGCCACAAAGCCCCTTGAATCGCTGCCCTCGGGCGCTTCTGCTGCAACCCGGACGCCGAAAAAGGGAGGTCTGCGGATATTGCTGGTTGCGCGCAAAGAAGCGATCACCGGCGGTCCCTCCATCCGGATTCCGATTCTCGCCGGGCTCCTTGAGGCCGCGGGCCATACCGTGGAAATAAGTTACGACCCCGCCCCTGTTGCAGCAGGCTTCGATGTTGCGCATGTGTTCAACGTGTGGGCTCCCTGGGAGGCGCTGCCGCAGATGCGCCACCTGAAAAGCACCGGTATCCCCCTGGTCCTTTCGCCCATTTTTCTCGACCTTGCGGAAAGCGCCTGGGCGGGCAGGGCGTCGATGCTCATCTTCGCCCCCACGAACACCGCCGAGACGCGGGCGAAGTATCTCGATGCCCTGGCCGACGGCTCGCTCATGCTGGACAACCGGTCGCGCCACCGCGGGATGGATATTTTCCCCAATGCCGCGGCGGTGCTCCGCGAAATTGTGACCCTCGCCGACCACCTCATCACCCTTTCGACCGAAGAGATGCAGCGCATCTCCCGGCGGCTTGACATATCGCGTATGCCCTTTACCGTGGTGCACAACGCGGCTGAGTACTCCCTGTTCGGGCATACCTCGCCAAACCCCTTCGTAACGCGCTTCGGCGTGCGGGATTTCGTCCTGTGCGTCGGCAGGATCGAGCGTCGGAAGAACCAGGCGATGCTGCTCCAGGCCCTCCGCGACAGTCGCCTGCCCGTGGTACTGGTCGGCCGGGCCGGCGAACCCGATTACGAAGCCGTGTGCCGGTCCCTCGCGAAGCCGGACACGCTTTTCATACCGCAGCTTGACCGAAGCGAGCTCGCCTCGGCCTACGCCGCGGCGCGCGTCGTCGCTCTCCCGAGCTGGGCGGAAGGAGCGTCGCTCGCCAATATCGAGGCGGCGGCGTCAGGATGCCCGCTGGTGGTCAGCAACCGGTCCTCGGAGTTTGAATACTTCGGCGACGCGGTTCGCTACTGCGATCCGGCAAGCTGCCGCTCCATCGGCAAGGCGGTGCACGAGGCCTGGGATTCCTATGAGCCCGAGCGACCGATACGGGAAGCCTTGCGGAAGAGGCTGGAGGCGGGATTTACCTGGGAATTAGCGGCGGAGAATACTATTCAAGCTTATGAGAGGGTGATTGACAATAAGATAAGACTGAAATAAATCAAATCCATTTGGATGGCTGACCGGAAAGCTAAAATCAAAATCAACTTCTGGGCGTTCCGTTGGGGTGCCCTGAAGGGCACCCCAACGGCGCGCCTCCGCCGGGCTCTCGGCAAAGCCGAGCCGGTGTTTGAAGCCCTGCGGCTTCGCCTGGGTCTTCAAATACTGCCTGCGTCGCTAACGCTCCGGCAGGCACCCTCTGTCCTCGCTAACGCAACGTCAAATTCGCCTCACCCCTCGGCCCCCTCTCCACTTGTGGAGAGGGGAAGACGCTTTGCGGCAGGGGTGAGGCGACTGCGGGGAAGGGCGACCGCAGGTCGCCCCTACAAAGGCAATTTCTACGCTATCTTTTCCTTGTGTTTTCTACCCTGAAAGAGGGCGTTGCGGGAGTGGAAGAGCGTTTGCCTTCAGGCAAANNTCCCCCTTCCGCTGGAAGGGGTGTGGCTGAAGCCGCGTGCATTTCGCGGCTTCAGCCCAGGGGCATTTGATTTAAGCTCAGGTCCCCCACCTGATCAGGAACATTTATTTATTATTTTTTCCGGTCTCTCTTATCATCTTCAAACAAATCCAGAAACCGATCTTCGTAGAGTTCGAATAAGTTCCACCGATCGAGCTCTTTTTTAAGTTCAGGAGCCCGATTGCGGTCACGGCGAGCATCGAGGAAGAGCTTCTCGATTTTTTCCATGACGTAGTGCGGCACCTTCTCCTCCTCGATGGTTGAAATCACCTCGTCGCCCTCCTTATTAACCGAGGGGAAAAACTCGCGGATGCGCTCCTCGATCATGGCAAGCTGCTGGTCCATCTCGTCGACGCTCTCCTCGATTTCTGCGGTATCCACGGTGAAGGCATTGAGGCGCGAAATGGTCCGTATCAGTTCCAGTGAGGCTTTGGGGTAGGCGAAATTCATGGCGTAGCTGGGGATGGTGCAGAGCAGGCAGCCGGCCTCGATATTGCGCGAGGATGCTTCGCCCAGGAGCAGCCCGTTCAAACCTGCAATGAATCCATCGGGCATGGGCAGGAGGCCCTGGTCCTTTATCAGGGCAAGGAGGGATTCGCCGTTACAGGTGGCGAGCACCTGCGAAGGATTGCGATAGGACATCGGCTGGGCGAATGCCGCAAAGGTAAAAATCCGCTCCACTTCAAAGCGGGCAATGATATCGAAAAACATCTTGATGATCACCAGCCCGTCGCGGCCGCCGACCTGGGCATCGCTCTCGAAAATGATGCAATCGGGCTCATTCGTGTAAAAAAAACGGCTCGTGGGGAGATCGGGAAACTGGGCGATTCCATCTTTCACCATGATTGAATCGGGAAAGAAAAACGGCCGCATGTCGATGTCCGCAAAGGGCCGCCCCTCCATCTTCCGGCGAAGGTAATCGATGGTGATAAGCCCTACATTCCCCATTCCCGGCCAGGCGGCCAGGACAAGCGGCGGCTTCGAAAACGAAACATTTTCAAACATTTTCATAAGCTCATTCCCCGTCTTAGCGGCGAGAGTTTGTATAGCATATGTAAGTCATTGCAAAATATATGCCGACAAAGGCCGCCATGCAAGGGATTGTTCGAACTGGTAATGTATTTTTCCGGCATGAATTTTAATACTGCCGCTCTCTACTTAGCCCCTCTCGCAGGAATAAGCGAAACATTATTCCGGAATCTGGCCAGAAAATGCGGTGCCGACGCGGTTATCAGCGAGATGGTAAGCGCCGAGGGGCTCCTCCGTGCCGGGAAGCAGACCGTCCGGCTCTGTGCGTTCGACGAACAGGAGCGGCCTATAGGCATCCAACTCTTCGGCTCCGACCCCGACCGGCTTGCCGCCGCGGCTTCGATGGTTGAATCGCAGTTCCGGCCCGATTTTATCAACCTTAATGCCGGCTGCCCGGTCCCCAAGGTCGTTTCAAGAAATGGCGGCGCAGCGCTCCTGAAGGATCCGGTGCTTTTCGAGGCGATTGTGATAGCCATGGCCAGGGCAACGACCATCCCGCTCACGGTCAAGATCCGCTCCGGCTGGAACACCGGTGATTGGGTCGACGAGGAGTTTGCCAGGATCGCCGAAGGAAGCGGCGCCAAAGCGGTCATGCTCCATGCACGCTCCAAAAGCATGCGCTACACCGGCGAAGCGATTCTCGAACGGATACTGCTGGCTAAAAAGGCCATATCGATCCCTTTAATCGGCAACGGCGACATCAGGACCGCGGACGATGCGCTTCGCATGATCCGAGAAACCGGCTGCGACGGAATCATGATCGGGCGCGGAGCGGTAGGCAACCCGTGGCTCTTCGGCCAGATCAAGGCGGCAATGAACGGTGATCCCGTGCTCCCCCCCTCGCCGGCAGAGCGCGGAAGGGAACTCCTGGCTCACATCGCCCGCTTTCGGGAGATGTACGGCGAGTTTTATGCAACCAGGGAGATGCGAAAGCATACCGCCTGGTACCTGAAGGGTTCGCCTCATGCGGCGATTTTCAGGGACCGGATATTCAGGGCGAAGGGAACGACGGAATTAGAGAAGATTGCAGGAGAGGCTTTTGGAATTTCGTAATAATTAGCGGCTTTGGTGATAGGGGTAGGGAGAGATGATTACTCATTCCCCCTCCCTCCGAACCGGTACAGGCG
>PLTF01000081.1:6065-7556 GCA_003164335.1 Fibrobacterota bacterium | reverse complement strand
TTTCCGCTTTTCCAGTGTGTTTTCTACCTAATGTGAGCGTTGCGGGAGTGGGTGAGTCGGAGACGCGGCTTTGCGCGGCTCCGACCAGGGGGAACCCGCGAAGCGAGGTTCCCCCACCTGAGCAGTAACTCTAATTCATGATTGACTAACTGAATCCCCGCCAAACTTTTCCACGAACCACTCGATAAGCTTGCGTGACACCGATCCCCTTCCGGGAAGGTTTTCGGGAAGATTGTCAGGGGCATACCAGCCGGCTTCGATTATTTCGGCACCGTCAACCTCTATTTCCCCCGCAGAATAATCCGCCGTAAAGGCGACCATGAGTGCATCGGGAAAGGGCCAGGGCTGGCTGCCGAAATACCGGATATTCTCCACCTGCAACCTTACCTCTTCAAGGACCTCCCGTTTTACACACGACTCGAAGGATTCTCCCGGTTCGAGGTAGCCGGCGAGGACGCTGCGCATCCCGGTCTTTGTCCGGGCGTTGAGCGCGAGAAGCAGCCGGCCGCTCCGCACGATCGCGACGATAATGGCCGGGGAGAGTCGCGGATAGTACAGGTGTCCGCATGCGGGACAGCGCATTGCCCGTTCATCGGACTGCTCGACGGTCGGTGCGCCGCACCGGCCGCAGAACCGGTGGCTGGCCGCCCAGTTGACAATCTGAATGGCCCGGCCCGCCATGAGGAAAAGCTCTTCGTCAATGCTCCCCAGCAGTGTGCGCAGGTCGCGGAAGCCGAAGCCTTCCGGCAGCGCGACGGTATCGCTCAGGGGCGCGGCGCGGCAGGGGATGCCCCGCAGCGCGCCGATATAGCGCGGATGCTGCAAATGCGGCTGCAGGGTCGCGATATCGCATAGCGGAGGAACGAGGGGGATCGGGCTGTTCAGGGAGATGAGTATAGCCTGGTCCCGGACAACAAACCAGAATTCGGCGCCGGTTTCGCCCGGCGGCGGGATCATTCCATGATTGAGAGGCAGGTAGTCCTGGGTTGTCATAGGGTGTGCCGGCCGGTCCGGACCGGGTGTCTCAGGAATATAGTTGGCTTCCGCAGCAAAAAACGTATTTTAGTGGTCATCAAACCCCATGGAGAGGAGCGGTACGCAATGAGTGAAAATACCCCACGGCAGTTCGACGGCGTCAGCGTTATATGTAAAGCCAACCTGTACTTTGACGGAAAGGTAATAAGCCATACCGTGTTGTTCGGAAACGGCACGAAGAAGACCCTCGGGCTCATTTTCCCCGGAAGCTTTACCTTTAAAACAGGCGTGCCCGAGTTCATGGAAATCATCGCCGGAAGCTGCAAGGCACGGTTGGCCGGGATGCGGGAGTGGACAACCTATGCTGCGGGAACGTCGTTCCGTGTGCCCGGCGACTCGTCATTTTACATAGAGGTCGAGACCGGGGTGGCGGAGTATGTCTGTTCGTACGAATAATAAAAAAAGCCGGGAGCCGGATTCCAAAAGCAAAATAAAATTCAAATGCTTTTGGATGGC
>PLTF01000081.1:0-5945 GCA_003164335.1 Fibrobacterota bacterium | reverse complement strand
CTTCAGGCCAGGGGGAACCGCCTAAGCGGTTCCCCCACCTGAGCAGTACCTCTTATTTTATCTTCTTCAATCTTTCATCCCTTTCTTCTAATACTTTTCTGACCTGCAGATAATCTCCCCCTTACGCGGATATGCAATTTTTTATCCTCTGCATTCCTGCCGGATGGCACGGCAGTTGCAACCATCAGCTCTTTTACCCTAGGAACCTTACCGCGAGGTGACTCATGATCGATTATTTAAGCAGGAAGCGATTCTATCACTATAATACCCCGGGACATGCTCACGAGCTGACATTCTGGTGCCTCCGGCATCTCCGGCTTTTCAATGACCCCCTCGCCTGCGAACTGTTCCTGCATGAGTTATCCCGCGCACGCACGGCATACCGGTTCAAGCTGTACGCCTATGTCATCATGCCGACGCATGTGCACCTGGTAATCGGGCCCTGTGACCAGAAATACGACATCATGCGTATTCGAAACGGCATAAAGGGTTGTTTTGTGAGGCGTTACCGCACAGCCCTGCGCGGGCAGGAGCCCGGGATAAACGACCGCGATGGCGCATTTGTCTTCTGGGAGCAGGGTGGCGGTGAAGACCGCAATCTCTGGAATGCCGGTGCGATCAGCGACTCGATCAGTTATATCGAGGCAAATCCGGTCCGTTCCTTTCTGGCCAGCGCCCCGGATGCGTGGGAGGCGTCGTCCGCGTATGCGCGCCAGTACGGAATAGGCATGATGCCCGATGCATTCGGCGCAGCTCCGGTGGTGAAGCTGCCGATCCTGGAGAGCAGCCTTCCGGATTCAGACCCCGGCTTTCAGGTAGGAAATAACCTTTCCGTTACAACAAACGTATAGGCACATAAAGTTTCTGAAGCCTGAGGCCTGAAGTACGAAGCCTCCTCAGTGCCGGTACTTCAGGTAATCTATCGCGTATTTCTTGACCTTGTAGGCAATAACCCGGTTTGACGTTCTCAATAGCCGGGCCGCCTTGTTCAATTTCCCCTTGCAGTGCGCTAATGCATCTTTAATCAATCGTTTCTCATATGCCGAGACCATGAGCTTGAAAAGCCCACCCGACTCGGAGGAGGAGGGCTTGAGCTCCAGGGCAAGGCTGTTCTTTTCAATACTGCCGGACGTGGTTGCCTGCACCGCCCGTTCAATGGTTTCGGCCAGTTCCTGCACATTCCCCGGCCATTCATAGGTCAGCATCAGTTTCACCGCCTTCGGAGCGAAGGAATCGATGGCTTTGCCATAGGAACGGGCAAATTTCCCGAGGAAATAATCGGACAGCCGCATGAGGTCGGCTCCGCGGCTGCAGAGCGGCGGGAGCGTGAGAGTCACTACATTGAGGCGGTAGAACAGGTCTTCCCGAAAGAGCCGGTCATGAACCAGCTGGTTGAGATCCCTGGATGTCGAGGCAATAATGCGCAGAGGGAGCGATCCGGCAACGCCTTTTTTGTTCCGCGGTTCGTTTTCCTGCACATAGCGCAGCAATTGCCGCTGGGAAGACAGGCTTAAATTTCCGATTTCTTCGATATACAGGGTCCCGCTGCAGGGCGCGGCTGCGGCGCTGTTCGCTTCCCGATCCTCCACGGGAAAGGGCGTAATTCCCGTGCTGGTTCCACCGCTCTCCCATTGGCCGAGAACAGTACCGAGATTTGCCTCGGAGGCAACGATGAAGGGCCCCTCACGCAGTTGGCTTTTCCGGTGGATCGTCCGTCCCAGAAGCTTTTTCCCGGTGCCGGGTTCCCCCCGGATGAGTATGCTGACCCCGGTCGGAGCGACCTTGTCGATACAGCAGAAAATTTCCTGCATTGCCTCGCAGTCGCCAATCGGCTCGGGGACAGGATATTCACTGATGTTAATTTTGAGCGGGAATTCGCCCGGCATGTCCACCTCGCGATTTTCGCGGTTATGAGGTGGAACATTAAAAAGCACTTGTTATGCCAAGGCGGAAAATTGTTCGGCAACCGCGCTTTTAAAGGGAAAATCGCAAAGATCGGCGAGGGAGCAGGGCGGGTTGCCGAAATAGTTACTACAAAAGTGAACCGATCTCCCCCATAAAGTACAAGAGAGTACCTTTTTCCGGAGGCCGGCGGGAAAAAAAGGCAGATCGATGATCCGCCTTCGTTACCCGACAGGAAAAAAGCGCTGCTACAGGACATCGATATTAACATCCCCAAGTATCCCGGACGGCCGCCCGTTCAGACGCAGGATATTATCGATGGTATTGGCCACGGTAACCACCAGTTCGTTGCGCCGCGGTTCACACAGGCTCGTGACATCGGCCTCGATGGGTTGCCAGAGAAAATTACCGACCTCCTTGCCGTTTATTTTAATATCCACAACCCCGGACACCCGGGTCATGCGGAGGATGAGCCGGCTATACTGATGCGGCACTTCGAACATCTGGCGATACACGCCGACGCCGCTCAGGTAGGGGTACCCATAGCGCGTCCATGAGTCGATGCCGACAAGTGCCGTGCCTTTATCGATGACCCAGCCGCTTTGTCCGCGCACGATGGCAAAATTGCCGAGCACCAGCGGCGGATAAATGATCGTCTGCGGATCGAGGGCATGCGCCGAAGTGCGCACCGAAAAGCGGTTGCTGCCCTTGACAAGGAGGTCCTTCATGGAATAGAGGGTCACCGGCGTTCCGAACAGGTAGTGTACGTTCACCTGGCTTTGCGGAACGATAAAGGAAACCGCCCCGGCAGCGCTTGCGGCCGCCGCGTCGGCGGGTGCGACTCCCTGCGGAGCGGAGGTCGGTATGAGCGGCCTGTCGAGCCTGGTGCCGTTGAGGCTTATTTCTACCGGGATCCCGCCGTTTTTCCCGCGTCCCCGGCTGCCGCCGAGATCGGCAATGGCGCAATAGCACTCGGGAGGAACCGAGCCGATTTGAAAATTCGATTCATAAAAATGGGAAAAACCCCCTGATTCGCGGCTGAGTCCGATTCGCAAAGTCCAGTTGGAAAGAGGGAGCGCATTGAACGTCAGCGGTTCGAAGGACCATTGATTTTTGAGCACAATCCGGTAGTTACGGTGGATGTCGATGAACGGCGACACCGATGACCGGCCCGGTTTTACCGGTGCTGCAGCGATTGCGGTCGGCGACCCCACAATGAGGACGGTTCGCTGCGGCATGAGCCGCATTTCGAAGCGGCAGGTCGACTCTTCCCGGTCGACATCCGCAATCTCGGTGATGGCGCCCGTTTCGCAGTCGATTGCTGAAAGATGCTTCTCCAGCGGCACCTGTACCTTGATAATCTGCTCTTTCTGGTCCGACCGGTTATGGATTATGTAGAAACTGCAATCGTCCTCGATTCCGTCGGCGCTTATGACATCGGGCCGCTCTTCCTCGAGACCGGTGATTTTTATCCGGGAGGGAATATCGTCAAGAGAGCGGTCGAGGTCCTCTATTGAAACGATACGGGAGCCCGCCTTTCTGGAATTAACCAGCTTCTCGATGCGCTTTGCAAGCTTGATATTGACACCGTCCTCGAACGTGCCCCGGGGCAGCTCGTTGACAAAAATAATCGTGCCCCCGCGACTCGACAGTTTTTCAAGAAAAACAAGGACGCTGCGGGAAATGAGCGGTGCATAGGGCAGGAGCAGCGCGGGATAGAGACCCTTTCCCTTCCGGTCGGTCTTGCCGAATTCGCCGGTCGGCTTTACCGGGCAGGAGGTAAGATACTCCTCGGAGATTATCTCAAAATCGATATTCTGCCGCATGATGGCGTTTGCCGAACGCTGCAAAAGATAGAGACCCCGGCGGGACGCCTCCCCATCGGTAGGAAGATATGATGCCCGAATCGCCCCGGTAGGAGACAGGATCGCCAGGGGACGCGAGAATATGACATTCCGCAGCAGCTCCTGCAGCGTTGATGCATAATCGCACAGGGATTTGAAATGGTTGCCGATAAAGGGATACCAGATAGGATTATGGGGCGTTTTCAGGTAAGCGCGCTGATCGAGCGAGAAAAAGCCGCCGTCGATGATTATCGGCGTTGCACCCGCCATGAGGTTCATGACAACCTCATCCTTGAGGCTCTGGATAGTCGCCGCCGCGCCGGTCGCATTCCGCCCGAGTACCGCCAGGGTTCCTCGCCGGTATTCGCTGGCATTGCAATCGGTCATGGCCCGGACACACGCATAGTTACCCTCGGTGCCGTCAAGGTTTTGAATTCCAACCGACGGGAGGCCCTCATGCGTGCGGAAATCCGCATCGAGAAGGATATTTTCCGCTCGATGAAGCGTCCGCTCCGGGCATAGCACCCACTGGGAGAGCTTCGCATTTTTGGCCCACATCTCAAGAGAGTAGGCGAAGCGTTCGTACATTGATTCATCGAGGTAGGCATAGACCTGGTTACGGATACGACCCGCCTGCTCGGCATTGCAAAAAAGGGCCGGAAGGTATTTCAGGAGGTCTTTCTTATACTTGGTCCGGAACTTGACAACAAGATCATCATCCCACGGCAACCCGTTGCCGGACGGCCGGTAGGCGGGCATTTCGGTAAGAAATCCCTTGAAGGTCGTTCCGACATATTTTGGGAAACGGGTTTTAAATTCATTCAGAACATACTGGATATAGAGCTGGGCGGTACGTGCGTTAAACACATTGGGCATATAGCCCCCTGCCGCATCAAGGACATATTCCTGCTTCAGGATAAAAACCCGCCATTCGCCCGCAGGAGCCTTCCAGGTCAGCGGGACGGAGGGGCTGAGCGTCAGGACCTTGACATCAGGAAGGCTTATTTCCAGATTCTTGATTTTTGCCGCAAGAACGAGGGTGCAGTCGGAATGCTCTTCCGAATACTCAAACAGCTCGCCTTCCTTCCTTGTAACCGTATCCTTGAGCACCAGGCTGCGGGCGCGCAATTTTTCGTTCTGATTAAGGAGGGTTCGAAAGCAGTCGCTGCGCGGCATGGAAAAGTCATCGGCAATCCGTATGCCTGCGCCATGCTCCTTTGCCGCATCGAGGACCGTTTTGAAAAAACCGAAGAACTCCTCGGAAAGGAAAGCCGGGACCATCTCGCTTCCCGGACGGATGATGATTCCGCCAAACCCCTGTAAGAGCAAACCGTTGAGCTGCGCAAGAAGCTCCTGCCGGGAAAGGGCCATATTCCAGATCCAGATGATCCATGGCCGATTCTCATGACTTGGCTTGCTGAAGATCTGCTTAAAATTTTTCAATGTCTTCTCCCATCCTAAATGAGGTTCTTTATGAATAGTCACCCTTGAGTATTCACCGCTTCCGCTATTTATGAAGCAGTGTAATAAATTATATTTTGCAATTTCCTTAGTCAATCATTTTCAACGAAAACTAATAAGCGCTATTTAAGATGTAACTTTAAGTAATTGTCGTAACCTGCTTATTATTAAAGTATAATGAATATTTTTCCCGACCTAAAATATTTTTGGAATTTTGAAGCAAAAAGCGTTTAACCGCTTAAGGTACCGGGCAATATAAGCAGCATTTTGTGTTCTTTTGGCTACTGCCCGGATATTTGTTCTTTTAAAAAATCAAAATCTTTTGGATGGCCGAGCCGGAATCCAATTACAAATTCAAAATCAAAGTCAAATCTAAAGGCAAATTCAAATTCTTCTGGATGGCTGAGCCGGGTCACCCGCACGATGTGGGAGTGCTTCATAATAGGAACCCTGCGGCGGGGACCCGCAAGCCTCTGCGAAAAGAACAACAAGAAGGTAGAAGCGCACATGCGTAGAAGCGTAGATGCGGGAAAAATTGAAAGAAAAATAGAAGCGTTAATGCGTATAAGCGTAGAAGAGTATAAGCAGGAATGCTTTTAAATCTTTTGACTTAACGCATAAACGCTTGTACGCTTATACGGTTTTGGTTTTCCATAATTGTGTTTTCTACCAAATGAGAGCGTTGCGGGGGTGCGAGGGAGCCTGCTGAGCGAGAGCGAGGCAGGCATAGCCTCGCAC
>PLTF01000116.1 GCA_003164335.1 Fibrobacterota bacterium | reverse complement strand
GCGGCTTCAGGCCAGGGAAAACCCGCGAAGCGAGGTTTCCCCACCACGGGCTTTTGACTTAAGCCCGGTTTCGCCACATGAAGCTTTTAGAACGGCGATTTATTTAGGCAACCGGAAAGGTCTAACCTAAAGTTTTTTGCTTCCAACCCTCAATCTCTCCAACTCTCGAACTATCGAGCTCTTCAACTATCTTCCCTACCTTTCCAAGGAAACCATTTCCTTATACGCCCGGTCTCCAGCCTGAAAAACCTGCACCAGCGCTTCCGGGGTCCGCAGTTCCGCGGGCAATTTGATAGAATAGTTCCCAGCTCCCTGGCGACCGTTAACGAGCGTTGCCAGCAACCTTCCCTTGAGGTCGAAGTAGCTGATTTTTACTATGCATGACGAATTCAAAGAGTAATGCACACTGCCGGTGAGCCGGTTGAAGACAAGCGACTGCGGCACGAAACCGGTCTTCTGCGCAGATGAACCGGGCAGGATTGCGCTGTACTGCGTGGCAGTGCGATAGACCGGATAGACCGTGACATTGCCGGTAAACGCCGTGCCGAAGCCGAAGTTGTTGGTGCTCGCTACCAGTGAATCCACGGCCGCAAAACAGATGAAATTTTCGCCGTTTATAAGCGAATCCCCTCCCCAGTTCCAGGTCCAGGAGGTCGAATCGGACCCCGGTGATGCGAGTGTTGCCTGATTCCAGGGCGCATCTATGGTGCCGATACCGCACAGGGCCGCAGCGATACCGATATGGCCGGTCGCCTCGCGGTTCACCGCCCTTCCGGCAAGCGAGGGCTGGGCAGCGTTTGCGGCATTGTGGGAGAGCGTATCGATGATTGACCAGAGTTTGGTATCCACAACCGGTACTTCGTTCACGATCGTTACGTTTGCCGACCCGTAATTGGCGAAACACGCATTCCCGGTGACCGGATCAACGCCGACCGCGATGGGGCTCGTACCCGCGTTTAACGTCAGCATGGCGTTGGAAAATCCATCTATAATAGTGAGGGAGTTGCTGCCGTTATCGGCCACATAAATTTTATTGGTTACCGTGTTGATTGCGATTCCCTGGGGTGTAGCGGTCACCGGCACGGTCGTCGCCTGGTTGGTGGCGCCGTTTATCACCGAAACCGTTCCGTCGGAATCATTGCATATATAAACCTGACCGGTGATCTGGTTTGCGGCGCACACGAGCGGCCCGGCTCCCACCGCTACTGTCGTCACGGCCTCGGTCGCCCCGTTTATCACGGATACGCTGCGGCTGCCGAAATTTGTCACATAGATCGTGTTGGAAAACGGGTTGACCGCAATGCTCGTCGGGTGGGTTCCGACGGTGATGGTGGCAGCAGTTTTATTGGTTGCGCCATTGAAAACCGAAACCTGGCCTGTTGTGGAATCGGCAATGTAGATCATATTGGTGGTCTGGTTAACGGCAATGGCGTCCGGGTAGGCGCCGGACGGCAGGGCAAGCGTGGCTGTGTTGGTGGCTCCATTGATGGCCGCCAGGGAGTTGGTGTTGGCGGCAAGACTTGCAACGTAAATCATGTTCGTCATGATATTGACGGCAATGCAGAAAGGCGTTGCGTTGACCGCCACGGTGGAAGTGGCGCCGGTCGCCCCATTGATCACCGTAACGTTTGCGCTGCCCTGGTTCGCGACATAGATCATATTGGTAACCGGGTTTACCGCGATGGCATTCGGGGTGGTCCCGACCGTCACGGCGGTGACCGCGCCGGTTGTTTCGTCGAAAACGCTCACATTATTGCTGCCGCGATTCGCCACGTACATTTTCCGGGAGGCCGGATTTACCGCAATGGCCCGCGGATTCGTGCCGACGGTTGCGGTCGTTGCAGCCGCCGTTATGCCGTCGATGACACTGAGCGTCGCCGCGCCTGAAAAATCGACGAATATTTTATTGGTGAGGGGATTCACGCACGCATAGTTCGGAATGCCCGAAAGGGCAATGGAGGTAACGCTCCCGCGCTGGTCGTCGATCTCGGAAACCGTGTCGCTGCTCAGGCTCGTAACATAAATCTTATCCGTTACCGGATTGACGGAAATGGTATTTGGACTGCCGCCGACCGAGAGCGTCGAGACCGTATTTGATGCTCCATTGATGACCGACACGGTGCCGGCGTTAAAGTTGGCCACATAAATTTTATCCGTTACCGGATTTACGGCAATATCGATGGGATTCAGCCCCACCGCAATGGCAGACGTTGCATTGGTAGTCCCGTTTATCACGGATACGGTGTCGCTGCCGTAACTGGTTACGTAAATCGTGTTCGTAACGGGATCGACCGCCACCTTTGAAGGGCTTCTGCCCAACGCAACCGTTGAAACCGAATCGGTCGCGCCATTGATTATGGAAACGCTGTTGCCGATGCTGTTGGCGACATAGATTCTGTTCGTTACCGGGTTGACGGCAATTGCGACGGGAGTATTGCCTGCCATCACGGTTGTTACACTGTCGGTTGCCCCATCTATGACCGATACGGAGTTGCCGCTGGAATTGGCCACATAAATTTTATCGGTCGCGGCATTAACGGCAACATCCACGGGATTCCCGCCAACCGCCACGCTTGAGGCGGCGTTTGTGGCTCCATTGATAACCGTCGCGGTATTACTGGCACTGTTGGTCAGGTAGACCATATTGGTAACCGGGTTCACTGCGATGCCCGAGGGATCGGTCCCACCCTTGACCTGTTGAACGAGCGCACCGGTGCCGGCGTTGATCACGGCCACCGAAGCGGCCTGTCCATTGCCGGATATTGCCATATAGATCAGATTGGTTACCGGGTTGACCGAAATTTTCGCCGATGAAAGTCCTGACCCGGGGACGGTAATCGTTGAAGTGACCAGATCTGCGCCGGCAAGGCCGGCAGAAGACATGATCGCCATAATCGCAAACAAACGCCAGTTGCCCATCAACATCGAACTCCCCCTTCGTTGAATTATGTGCAAATTACCCCGACGAAGAATTGAAACTATGAGATAATATAAAAAATGCTTGGCCAAATTTGGAATATTTGATTAAAACCCGGATTTCCATGATATTTTGTTGCGTGCCGTATCGGGAGGTTTTGCCGGCCTGCCCGCCTGACCCTCTGCCCAAAGGCGTCCGGCACGGATTGATCAGTGGTAAATTTCCAGCCGTCGGCAAGCCTTTATGCTACATTATCGGAGCATTATTCTCGAACCGGTAACTATCGGTACCACAGTGACAAAAACTAATTTCTTATAAACGTGGTCCATAGGATGAGGAGGCAGCGGTGAGAAAATTTTATTCTTCAGAGCGCTACAAAAGATTGCCGGTAGCCCTGCAGAATGCCTTTGTTACCTTAAAAGGTGCGGCGTACTCGTTTATTCGCAAGGGGTTTGACTCCCATGCCCTGAATGCAATGCTTCTTTCCGCCGAATCGCTGGATCAGGAGCAGATCCGCGCAATGCAATACCGGAAGGTGGTGTCGCTCCTCGACCATGCGTTCCGGAATGTCCCCTATTATCGGAGCAAATTCGCAGAAATAGGCTTCAATCCCGGCGATTTCAAGAGTCTCGATGATTTATCATTGCTTCCTCTTATCACCAAAGAAATTGTTCGGGACAACGCCGGCGATTTTATCGCCGAAAACTATCGGCGAAAAAATCTCGTGAGCGGCGCTACGAGCGGTACCACCGGGGTAAGCCTCACCCTGAAGATGGATAGTCGTCTGATTCACCTTGAACACGCCTTCGCCCGGCGCCAGTTTCGCTGGGCAGGATTACCGGAGCATGGCAGCCGCTGCGCGCTTCTTCGCGGCGATATGATCGTTCCGGCAGAACAGAATACGCCGCCATTCTGGCGGTACGATGCCTGGGGCCGCGAAATGTGGTTTTCCGCTTACCATGTTTCCGAGCTTTCCGCGCCGTATTATATAAGCGAGCTCGAACGGTTTGATCCCCACATCATCTTTGCCTACCCCTCCGCGGCCTATTCGCTGAGCCAGTTTGCCGCAGAGGCCGGCCGCAAACCGGAAATTCGCTCGCTCAGGGGAATCGTCACCTCATCGGAAACTTTTTTGGATTTTGAGCGCCGGAAAGTCGCCGAAGTATTCGGCTCCAAGATCTTTGATTGGTATGGCTCGTTCGAAAGAGTTATTTTCATCGGCACCTGTGAAGACGGCAGGTATCACCTTTTCCCGGATTACGGGTTTACCGAGTTTCTTCCCTCGGACGTCGACGAAGACGGGGTAGAGTACCACGAGATGGTCGGCACCGGTTTCTTGAATCGCGTCATGCCGCTTATCCGCTACCGGACCGGGGATACCGTTACTTTGCCGAACGGGAATACGGCCTGCGGATGCGGTAGACATTTTCGGCAGGTGAGCTCGATTATAGGCAGGTCGGATGATGCGATTGTAACGCCGGACGGTCGGCGATTGAGTACCCTGGCACATGTTTTTAAATCCACTCCCGGCATCCGAAGGGCGCAGATTGTCCAGGATACCATCGATACACTAACCGTTCGGATCGTACGGGGACCCGGATACAATGAAGCCGGTGAAGCGAACCTCATTGCCCATATCCTGGAACGGACGGGCAGCGGCATGCGAATTGAAGTAATTCAAGAACCCGTCATTGCTCCGGGAAAGAATGGAAAAATCAAAATGGTAGTTTCCAATCTTCCTAAAAGAGAATAGATGGCATTTTTCGTGGATCTCTGCCGAACGGTATCTAAACTATGACCTCATCGCCTGCATGGGAAGTTCGACCGGCCCGCTCTCTGAAACCGGGTTCCGGAGTATCGGCTACAATCTGGATTCCATTCCTTTTTTTTGCCATACAGACTACGCGCGGAATAATGTTCTGGAGAAACACCGCGGCAAGCACCGATGCCTCACTGGCCGATGCCGTACAGACAAACATAGAAGGTTCTCCCATGGACCGGGTTGTTCTTTCGGTTCTCATACTGCTTGCGCTCTTTACTATGCGGAAACGTCTCGATAAAGTCGGCATGTTTCTCAGAAACAATTACATGGTTCTCATCCTTCTGGGAGTCATGGCGATCAGTATCCTGTGGTCCGACTTCAAACTCGTATCGCTCAAGCGCTGGGTCCGCAGTCTGGGGCTCATCATCATGGTCATGATGATCTTTACCGAGGAGCATCCGCTCAGATACGTGGTAAAACTTATCGAGATGCTTTCACTTTTCCTCATCGGCGGATCGCTCGTATTGATCTTTTTTGTTCCCTCCATCGGCACCGAGGCGTGGACCGGGGGGGAAGTCAGCTGGATCGGCCTCGCCACCCATAAAAATATGCTCGGTCAATACGGTGCAATGGGGTCGATATTCTTCCTGTGGCGATTTTTCTGCGTCAGGGAGGTCAGGCAGAAACTGTACTACCTGACGCTTCTTGCCATAGCGCTTTCAGCCCTCATTCTCGTCGGTTCCCGGAGCTTTACCTCCATTTCCGTTACCTTTATCGGCATGATGATCCTGCTGCTGTTTGTCCTGTCGCGTAAATTCGGCAAACTCGGGTGGATCGTGGTGTTTTTGATTACCGCTTCCGTCGTCGCGGGAACGCTTTTTGTCCAGAACAACGTGCTCTCCCAATCGTTGACTAGCTATATTCTGGAATCCGGCGGCAAGGACTTGACCTTTACCGGAAGAACCGATATCTGGAAGCAGACCATTAAAAATGTTGATGGCAGGGAGGCGATGATAGGCACCGGCTATGAATCCTATTGGCTCACCAGCAAGGCCGACAAGATCCGCTACCTGCTCGACTGGGATTTCTTCAGCGCGCATAACGGCTATATCGAAACTTTCCTGGAACTTGGTGTTCTCGGGCTTATTTTTCTCGGTCTGTTCCTCTGGACCGCGGTCGGAAATATTGCTAAATCCAGGAAAGAGAGCTACGAACTCTGCATGCTGTGGACGGCATTTCTTACCATAAGTTTCATCTCAAATGTTTTCGAAAGCAATTTTCTGGTTTCAACCGATCTTTATTGGATACTCACGATATTTGCCAGCGTTAATCCAAAATGCTTTCATGCCGACGGCAATGAGGTAGCGCCGGCCTCGCTGCCCGATCTTCCTCCGGTCCCGGGCGTGCGGATAGCCGGCGGACCCTTTGCCGCCGGCTGACAGGGTACCGATGCTGCCACTCCAGCCGGCAAAAGAATTGCTCGGCGCCGCCTGCAGAATAACGGGAGCATTTGCCCTCTACCGGCTGCTTCTCCGGCGGCGCGTAACCATCCTGGTCTACCACAACCCTTCGCCAACGGCTTTTGGTCGCCATCTGGCTTTTTTATCCCGTCACTTTGCCTTTATTACCCTTGACGATCTCGGCGAAGCGCTATCGCGCAGGGACTTCTCGGGACTGCCGCCCTTTCCGCTCGTTATAACTCTCGATGATGGTCATGCCGCGAACTATCGGCTCCTCGACGCATTCAAGACCTCTGGAGTCACGCCGGTCATCTATTGCTGCAGCGGCATTGTAGGCACCAGCCGCCGTTTCTGGTGGAACAGCGGCATCGGTGACGTTGAATTTCTCAAGACATTACCTGCGGATAAGATGCAAGCCCTGCTCAAAAAGGAAACGGGGTATGAGCCGGAGAGGGAGTATGAGACCCGCGACGCATTGAGCGCTGCCGAGCTCATCGAAATGCTGCCCTATATAACGGTCGGCTCGCATACCCGGTTTCACCCGATTCTTCCGCAATGCGATGATTCGCGTTGCAAGGAGGAACTGACCGGATCGCGGGCAGATCTTGAGCGTCTCCTTGGCCGTCCGGTGCGACACCTGGCCTGGCCGAACGGCGATTATGGCGCCCGCGAACTGCAGATCGCCGCAGCAGCCGGGTATACAACAATCAGGACCATCCGCCATGGCTGGGTGACGCCGGATTCCGATCCCCTCGATCTTCGTGCAGTCGAGGTCCAGCACGATGCAAGCCTCGATGTTCTGCGCGCCGAAATCATCGGCATCAATGCCTTCCTGAAGCGGTTCTTCGGGAAACTTTACAAAAAATAAGGAGATCTTCCCCATGATCTGCAGAGCCCGGCGAGTTGCCGGCATGTTCGCCTTAATTGTTTCGATCGGGTACGGTCTCCCCGATTCAGCGGCAACCCAGGCGAATGCCCCGGGAGATTCCCTCGGTCGGCTCGCCCAGGCATGCGGGAAGATATTCGGTGCTCTCTATGATGACTGTTGCATCCCCATGCGCGATCTTCCGGTGCAGCAGGAAGCAATCGGTCGCTATTGCACCATGGTCACCGACGCGCATTTTTTCATGACCCCCTGCCACCCGAAGAGAGACACCTTCAATTTCGAGGTTCCCGACCGCGTTGCCGAATGGGCACGGCTGCATAACAAACTTCTGCGCGGCCATACACTCGTCTGGTACCCGTACGTACCGAAATGGCTCTCCGGCGGCAGCCTCACCCCGGAGGGGCGAACCGCGCTTCTCGAAAAGCATATCAAGACCGTTGTCGGCCGCTACAAGGGGCGGATGTATGCCTGGGATGTTGTCAATGAACCCTTCGAAGGGGACGGGTCATACCGGAAATCGTTCTTTTACAAAAATTTCGGTCGGGAGTACATAGAAAAATCGCTCCGCTGGGCTCATGAAGCCGATCCTGACGCCCTTCTTTTCATCAACGATTACAGCACCGAGGAAAAAAACCGGAAATCGGATGCTCTCTATGCCCTGGCCGCGGACCTTGTCGCCCGCGGCGTGCCGCTCAGCGGCATCGGATTCCAGATGCATCTCTCGCTTGAAAAGAACATCGATTTTGCGAACGTGGCGGAAAATCTGCGCCGGTTCGCCGCACTGGGGCTCGATATCCACTTCACTGAGGTGGATGTAAAAATCAAAGAGCCCGCCGCCGCTGCCGATCTGGAAGAACAGGCAACGATCTACCGCAATCTTGTCAGGGTATTCCTCGCCGAAACCCGATGTAAGGCTTTTGTCGTCTGGGCGCTGTCGGATACCACGTCGTGGATTCCCGCCTATTTCAAGGGTTATGGAAGTGCATGCATTTTAGATAACCGCTATATGCCGAAACCGGCGTTTGAAGCGTTAAAGCAAGAGTTTAATGGCTGTGAGTAACAAGATGAAAAAATGAGAGTTAGAAAGTTAGAAAGAATTTCAAATTCAGTACTGCTAGGCGAGGGGAACCGCTTAGGCGGTTCCCCCTGGGCTGGAGCCCCCAAAGCAGGTCTTCAGCCACACCCTCTCCTGCGGAGGTGCAAGGCGATGCCTGCCTCGCTTCGCTCAGCAGGCGCCCTCGCACCCCCGCAACGCTCCCGTATGGTAGAAAACACATAACCACAACAACTTCTTTAAAGATCCATCTTTGACCCCCTTAATAAGGGGGCGCCGAAGGCGGGGGATCCGGAGCGAAATTCGGCAATCCCCCCACCTACCTGAGCAGTAACAATCTTTTAATGGTTTTTTTGCCTTATGGGGGCGTTGCGGGGGGCCACAGCGCCCGCCAGAGGCGGGCATCGCTGCGGCCCCCTGCTGGAAGGGGTGNNCGGGCGCGGAGGCTTTGGCCAGGGGAAACCCGCGAAGCGAGGTTTCCCCACCAGAGCAGGAACTATTAAAAAATTTAAGTTTAAAATTATCCCCTCTTCCCCGACCAACCCCCAAAATCCGGCATCCCCACCCCTGCCGGTTCAAAAGTATACGCATCCTCCTCGTCGAAATACCCGCATGAAAACCGCCCGATCGGAATCCCGGTACGCACCGAGAGCATATAGGCATACAGGAACACCTGGGTCGCGGCAAATCGTTCCTTTCGCGCTCCCGGCTTGTAATCCCACACCTCAATAGCGCCGGACTCCCGGACGGGGTTGAAGCGGAGGATATCGATGTGCCCGGTCAGGCTCTCCGCTGTTGCAAAGTGTTGCTCATAGCCGGGAACGTCGCCCTGCTCCATCCAGAGGGGAACTTCGGCGGCCAGGGTGCCCGTGTCATGATCGAGGAAATACTTTTGAAGGTTTTCATGCGCCGACTTGAAATTGGTGTAACCGAGGCTCGTTCGGGCAAGGGTAATTATTTCATGATCGGTTGTATGGGAGGGCAGTGTCCCGAGTGGGAGCTTACACCGGGAGCAGCGAAATGCGGATGCCTCGAAAATATGGTTTGGACAGTGCTCGAAAAGACTTTCCAGGAATGCATGCAACGGATCGGGCGAACAGCGCGATCGAGTGCAGTGAAGCCGGTAACGGTAAAACCATTGGTGCTTGAAGGAAATGATGCGGATTTCGGCGCTGGATGTCACGAATTTAAAGATACAACGACGCCCGGACGTCGGAACGCGAAACCGGGGCAACCGGTTTGAAACTCTCCGCAGCAAGCTGCGGGGAGTACTCATAGGTTAGGTATGGAAATATTTGTAATGCGCTCGCTATGCTTGTTCAGGGGACTTTAACAACTTCAGAACCTGCCAGCAGATACAGCACTATCAGCATCGCAACCACCACGACGACCATGGACAGGGGATTCGTGAGGACCGCCTGGACGGCTCCGGGAAGCCCCGCTCCCCGACCGGTCCGGCGGTCGTTTGCTTCCTTCATCCTTCATCATTCTGCCTGCATTCTTAATCTTTCTTGCCTCTCCCTGCCCTGCGAAATTATTTTTAGGTGTTTTCGAAATTGGCTCAGCAAATTATTTCATCCCTACCAGGCAAGGAGATTACCGATGCAGCGACACAAATCGGCGGAAAAAGAGGCGCGCAAAAACATAAAGCACAATGCGGCAAACCGCGAAGCGCGCTCCCGTTTGAAAACCGCCGTGCGCAATGTTCTTGATTCCAAGGATAGCGCGAAGGCATCCGATACGCTTAAAACCGCATATTCGATCATCGATAAAAGCGTAAAGACAGGCCTCATTCACGCCAATAAAGCCGCCAACAATAAATCACGATTAACCAAATTTGTCGGCAAGCTTGCAAAACCTGCAAAACCCGCTTAGAGCTTCGGTAAGGATCCATTGGCGGATCTCCCCAATGCTAAACCGGGCCCGATAGAGTGCCCCTGGTCGGGGCGGGGAGTTTTCCGCCTCGGTATTTTTATTTGCCTTCTCTTCACCACAGCAGCTTTAGCGGGCGTTCCTGCCTCTTTCTGGGCGCCCCAGATCGATAGTGCCCTGCAGGCACGCGATCTTTTGTTCCGAACCGTCCTTCATGCCAAGGATTCGTTTCCGGTTATTGAGCTTGACAGACAAGCCAAGAACGAGTGCCTCGATCGTCTCGATTCGCTTCCGGACTCCGGCCATGTATGGAATATCCTCTGCAGGGGCCTCCTGGAATCGTACGTTGCCGGAGTCGCCGAGACGGAATTCGGAACCTGCCTCGACAGCGCCTCGGGCCATCCCGGCGAGCTGTGGGTTCTCTTCGTCGAGTTTACCAGAAACAGCCAGACGAAATGGGCGGATCGCTGTCTCCTTCGGCTCGAAAAGCAGCTTCTGGAAGCGGGTGGGACCTCTGCTCCGGTAATCGGCCGGCAGCTCATGTACTATGGCGTTACCCGGGAAAAACAACATGACTTCGAAGCCGCGGACCGGTATTTTGCCTGGGCACAGCGATTCGATCCCGACCAGCCGTGGTCGCTTCTGCATCGAGCAAGAATTGCCTTCCCTTCCCATCTGCAGCTTTCGCTTCATTATTTAGGAGGCATCGAACAGGCGGTTATTCATTCCTGGAGCCTCCAGCTTGCCCTTTTCAGCCATGTCTATGCCTGGTTGCGGCTTATCGTCATGGTGTGGGTGACCGTGGTCTTCACCGGCCTTTCGTTGCGGCATCTTCCCAGGTCGGTCCACCCTCTGGCCGATCGCCTGCCGGAGAGCATTGCACCAGCCATCCGGACCGGTCTGGTAATGACCCTGGTTGCGGCGGCATCAAGTTTTGGTGCCATTCCATTCTTATGGCTTCTTGCCTTCCTCATAGTGCCATTCCTTGAAAAAAGGGAAAAATTCCTTTTCATAGCCGCGGTTCTTTTCCTTGTCGCCGCTCCGCTCGACTCCCGCATCCGGGAGATCGGCCAGGCACGAAATCCCGAAAGCTCAGTTTCCATCTACCTCCGCGCATCCAGGGAAGGATATTCGGCCGGGATCCAGCGCTTTGCAGCCGAGAAGGTTGCTGCAAACCCCGGTGACGGCCTCGCTTTGATGGCTCTTTCCCGCAGCCTGGTAAAATCGGGGGATGTCTCGGACGGACGATTGGCGGCAATGAGCGCACTTTCGCTGCACGCCGACGATCCCGAAGCAATTTCCTGCGCAGCAGAGGCATCCTATGCGATCGGAGATTTTTCAACCGCGGCGGACTACTATAGGCAGATTGCAGCAAAGCGGCCCTTATGCTATTCCGTCCGTTACAACCTTGCGCAGTGCAAAGCCCGCGAGATCGATACCGCGATTAACCTCGATTTTATTCAATCTCTCCGGCCGGCTGATCAATATGCCGTCAAGGAGTTCATCTCGCTCAACAACGCCTGTTTTGCCTATAAATGGCCTCAATCCCGGCAGCTCATGTCCGATTTATCCTGGGATATGTATTTCCGGACACCCTATTTCAAAGATCAGAGCGGCACCTGGCATAGCTCGGCAGAGTTCTGGGGAGGATCATTTTTTGGCCTCTCGCCACTGCTCTCAATGGTTCTGTTCATTTTTCCCTTTTGCGCATTGCTGTTCGCAGAGCATAAGAAAAAAGGAGCATGGGCGAGGGCACAAGCCATAAGCAGCTGCGCTATCTGTAAAAGAACCATTTGCAGCACGTGCTGTCGCGGCAGCCTCTGTCATCCCTGCTTCCATGCCATATCGGCTGAACGAAAGGGCTCGCCGGAAACACTTAAGGCCGGGATCAAGACCCTTCACGACCACCGTCGAGCCATGACGGCATTGTCTTTCGACATCGTTCTTCCGGGCAGCGGCATGGTATTTGCATCTACACACCGGTGGTGGGTGATCGTACTGATCGGGAGTACAACAGCGGTTATTCTTGGATCGTGCATTTATCTGATGACACTGCATCTGAGCTATCCGATGTGGGTAATTTACGGCAAGCCGGGAGAGATGGCGTACTGGTTTTTTGCATACAACCTGCTTTTTGCCGTCAGGATGGTCGTGGCCGCCGCTCCGAAGAGAGGAGAGCAAAGGAAGTACTCTCAAAATGCCCTCGCATCCTGACGAGGAGGAACATTGATACTGCATGGATCATTGCATGGATATACTCTCTCCGACGTAGTAAGCCTTATTGTTCGTCAAAAGGCCGGGGGAAGCCTTCAGCTGGTGAATGACGTTAAGGAGGGGACCCTGTTTTTCAGGAACGGCATGATCGCCGGAGCACTGAACAACGAGGAAGTTTTAGGCGAAAAGCTTTTTTTTCTTCTGTCCGATACCTGCCACTATCCTCTCTCGGAAGCCGCCCATCTCTTTGCAGAGTATAGGGATGATATAACCGGCCTCTGCGACGAAATTGTCCGCCGGAACATTTTGGGGGAGCAAGAGATCAAAAAATTTGCAACTTCGGTTGTGGAGGATATTGTCTGTCGCTTTTTCCTTTGGAAAACGGGCACCTACCATTTCACTCTGGAGATGTCCCCTGAGGCGGGAGCCAACTGTCCCGACTGGCTTGCAATACTTGCCGAAAATCTGTCCCTGGAGGCTGTGCGGCGATTTGATGAATGGCGGCGCATCAAACTGCATATCGACCCGGATGCGGTGTATGCACCGACCCGGACCCGGGTTGCGGCCCTTCCGGTGAATCTCCACCTTCATCTCTCAACCACCGACCTCGTTCTCTCGCGGATCGATGGGGTTTCGCCGGTCTCGGCCATAATTCGCACTTCCTCACTCACCAATTTCAAGACCTATGAGGCGATTAATGCACTTCTCATCGAAGCGCGCATCCGCCCGATTGAATACCGTTCTTTCCGGCCTTTTGCGCGACCGCGAACGGGCATGGAGCGCAGGAGAGGGAAAATAACCCTATCCGGTCGCGCGAGCTCCGCGGTCTTCTCCATGGTCGGCATCATGCTTCTGGTGGCATTCCTGGGCCGCATCGTCCTCCATGGGCTCATTCTTTCCTCTCTCGACCATTGTGCTTCACAGGCACGGTTTGAAATCCCAGTTGCGGAAGCAACGCAACAGATCGAGTGCGCGGCATTTCTATTTGACGGTTTGCATGGCTTAAAACCCGCCCCGGCAGACCTCAGGAGCGCAGGTTTGCTTACCTCCGGCGACCTGAGGCCGCTGCTTGAATCCGGAGCGATTCGTAAGCCATTGTCCTTCAATCGCTCCATGCCGTGATGTGCGCCTTTCCCGGCCCCTTGCCTGAGGCAAATCTTGAGAACTATATTCAGAAGATTATTACTTGAGAACCGGCGAAATCGGCAAGACGCAGCGGAAATCCAAAATCAAAGGACGAGCCATGGCTTCGATAAATTACGCGGCGCGGGAAATAAGCATAAAAATCGTTTATTACGGTCCCGGTTTAAGCGGAAAAACGACAAACTTGCAGATCATTCACCGGAAATTGCCGCTCGGGCATCGGAGCGATATGGTCTCGCTGGCCACCGAAACCGACCGGACACTGTTCTTTGATTTCCTGCCGGTAGACCTGGGAACTATCAAGGGCTTTGCGACAAAGTTCCAATTGTATACGGTTCCGGGCCAGGTATACTACAATGCGACAAGAAAGCTTGTGCTTCGCGGCGTCGATGGAGTGGTATTTGTTGCCGATTCTGCAGCCGATAAAATCGCCGAAAATCTTGAGAGCTTCCAAAACCTTGAAGACAATCTGGCTGAGTATCATTACAATCGTGAGGAGCTCCCGATTATCATCCAGTACAACAAGCGCGATCTTCCCACGGCACTCTCGATCGACGAATTACAGCAGCAGGTGAATCATTATGGCCTGCCCTGGACGGAAGCGATTGCGAATAAAGGCGTCGGCGTATTCGATTCTCTCAAACTGATCGGCAAGATCGTTATCGACGGGCTTAATAAGAAGTACTCCCGCACCTCCCGGGCTCCTGCGCCAGGCGCTCCGGCGCCCCGTCTTGCGCCCGCTCCGGTATCGGATATGTACGAAGCAAAGATGCCGACCGAGGCGCGAACGCCCCCCTCCCGGCCTGTCACGAAATCTCAGCCTGCCGCCCGGCCCGGAACATTCCCGCAGCAGAGCCAGCCCGGTTCGCCGGTTCGTGCGGACGGCGCTAAATCCTCAAAATCCCTGCCGGCTTCTATAACCGGCCTGCCGGAGCAGAAACGTAAGGGCTTTTTTGCCTGGCTATTCGGTAAGAGATAATCGATGAAAGATATGATTCTTTTTCCCGAGGACATAGAACGGCTTGATGGAATTCTCCTGCCTCTCACCGTAAAAGCAAAATTGCTGATGGCAGTCCTCATCAATCGCGACGGACGAATCATTACCTTTCAGGGCAGCCTTGAAAAGGTGGATATGCAGTCCTTTGCCGCGCTCGTCGCCGGCGCCACTGCCTCCACACTTGCTATAGCGAACATTGTCGGCGAGACTGAATTCTCGGCAATGTATCATCAGGGCAAGGAACGGAACATCTATATCGATGCTCTCGACGATAACACCTTCCTCTCCGTTATTTTCGACGGCCAGACCAATATCGATCGGGTCAAGGTATTTGTCCGGCAGTTCGAGCGGGAACTGAAAGCGGCGCTTTTCGCCGTATATAACAAAAGTGAGGACCAGGTCGATCTCGACCTCGGGTTCGTCAATGACTCCTTCCAGGCTTTCCAGGCCGGAACCTCAGAGGTCTATGAATCGGGCGATAAGGTGCAGCCCTCCGGTGACGATGCCCCCCCGCAGGGATCGCAGGATGCCTACCAGTACCTATTCAACAAACGAAAAAAACAGCTGCCGGGAAGATAAGTGTCTTTGGTGGGGGAACTAGGCTTACATCAAATGCCTTTGAGGGGGGAACCATTTAAAAATGGTTCCCCCTGGCC
>PLTF01000162.1 GCA_003164335.1 Fibrobacterota bacterium | reverse complement strand
GGTTCGAATCCAGTCGCCCCGATTAAAAAAACCCCTCAGAATGGCCTAAAAACGCGGTTTTGGCTGTTTTGAGGGGTTGTTAATTTTCCCTCATTTTCGCCGAAATACCCTCAAATACCCCCCTCTATACCTCAAAGTGTGAAAGCATTGTGAAAACATTGTGAACACGTGTTCACAAAACCGGGGTTCCGCGCGATTCTTAATAGTTACTTTTACACTTGGGATTTTTGGGGAATGGAGAATTTATTCTAAGCCGCATTATGCCGGAAAAGTCACCGGTATTTTGTGGCTTTTTTTTTCTTCGACTTCATGATCTGCAGGCCTTCCTTCAGACACTCCCCTTCTGGGCCACGTTCAACCGGCGCGATTGTGACCCCGCTGCGAACGCTAACCCCGCACCTATCGCCCCTGGGGCATAAAAAACCAGCCTCAAAGGGGCAGCCCCTCCCCTTGATCCGCCCCACGCCGGCAAGTGATGCAATTGGGTGCCTGCCACCGCTTGCGCGAGCCTCCAAAAGTCCGCGCTAATTTGCGATCGATCTGAAGAATTTACGGCAGCCGCGCCTGGCAGGAGGCTATCCCCGAACCCCCCCCGCCAAATACCGGAATCCACCGGGGCCCGCTCCGGAGATGACGGCGCTTTTACTTCGGATCAGCCCCGAGAGAGCAACCACAAACCTTCACCGTAAATGGAAACGCCGGCCGCTAAAATGATGCCTTCACGACAATATTGAAAGAGCCCGATAAGGCCACGCGGAAAAAAAGTAGCGGAGCCTGGATTAAAGACTACTAAAACCAATACCATTGCCGCAGATTCCAGCCCTCTTCTTTGAGGCGCGCCCTTCGCGCTATTCCACATCGGAAAAGACTGCGCATATTTCACGAATAATCCGCGAGAGAGCAACTTCAAACCTTCACCGTAAATGGAAATGCCCTATTCAAAACCATTGAATGCTTAAAAATGATGCAGAATGACCAATTCAGCCGCCTGTTAAAGCGCCGAAGGGCTTGGATCAGGAACTGTTACGAAGAGAGCGCCGGCACTTGATTGGGTACCGTGCGCCTGCGATTGTCGCGGTAAAGCCTAAGGCGATATGGCCGGAATGGCCCTTCATCGCTTCGGAGGCCCTGCTGATGGCGAGAGTTAATCCGGGTTGCGTGCGCTTAATCATTAATCCCTTGAAAACAAAACCGGGTAAGATTATATTAAAAACCACTTTGGGAGCCGGCATGACAATTATTTGTATCCCCCCCCCTGCAAATAGCTAAGCGAAAATGTATGGTCCTTCCGCAGCGATGCATTGCCATTTATCGGAATTTATTCGCCTGCCATGGTTGTAAATAGTGCTTCAGAAAGAAGCCCATTCTCAACTCATACTATAAACAATTTTTAGGGAGGTTTTCGATGCGCAAGCTGTTTTTTCTCTGCCTGATTCCTGCGGCTGTCTGGTCCCAGCAGTATTATCAGGCGTCGGGCCAGACCAGGTTGTTCACGCTGGCTGCCGGGGCCAAGGCAGGACCGAGTGCAGTTCTTCCCCGAAGCCAGATAGCGCATTCAGTGACGCCGCACATGTTGGTGACCACGCAGAACGGCGTTCATATCAGCATACTCGGGGTTCAGGGACAGGGCCGGATTTCCATTTACAACCTTATGGGCAAAAGAGTACAATCGGCGGAAACTGCCGGTGCTTTATCGCTCACCCTACGGACCGATATTTCCAACGGTGTGTATTTCGCCCGGCTTGAAGTAAATGGCCGATTAGTCCAGACCACCCGTTTCTGGAAGGTGAGGTAAGCCATGCGAAAAGGTAACCTCATTTCGATGATAATCTTTGCAGCGCTCTCCATTACTTCTGCGCAGCAATTGAAGGTGGATTCGGTAATGGTGGACACGGTTTGGAAAAGCGATAGCTCGTGGTACGATGGTCAGGGAATATTGCAGCAGCAGTACAGCCGCGATCTGTATCTTTCGTTCAAGCCCATGCCGGCTGGCGGAGGCATGGCGCAATGCTTTGTGGCGATATCCATTGACACAGCAAAGACCTGGGCGCCTTCGCCGAACCCGCTGAGCGTACTCGATAGCGGTATTGCCTCGTTGGTCCAGTGCGGCACGGTGGGAAGGGTGAAGCTCCGGGTGCTCGGGCAGGACCGTCCGGGCGTTGCGTTCAAGGTCACGGCTCAGCAATGGCAGCCGATAATAGCGGGTAATCCGAATCTGGTTGTGCAAGGGGGGATTTTGACTACCCTCACGCCTGGCGCATCCTGCAATGTCAGCCTGCAATGCTCGCTGAACAATACTCAAGGGCTCGGGTATGCGCCGATTGTGAAGGTGTGGTGGGATGCTTTCGGAACAGCCGGAACATGGAGCGACAGTACCGCGTCACTATCGTACACCTGGAATACCACGGTGCCTGCCGGGGCTTCGGGCCAGAAACGGGCGATGATTGTGAAGGCGCGGGATGCAAACGGCCTGTGGAGCGCTCCCTGCACGCTGACCGTTCAGTTTGGGCTGACAAAGCCGCTGACCATGGTAAGCATACCTGCCGGGACCTTCCCGATGGGTTCTTCAAATACAAGTTTAGGCGCGACTCCGGTACACAGCGTGACACTTGGCGCATACACCATGTCTCAGACCCTGATAACACAGGAGCAGTACCTGGCGGTTATGGGAACCAATCCTTCCAATTTTGATTCCGGCAGTACCCGGCCGGTCGAGCAGGTATCGTGGTTCAGTGCTGCACGATTCTGCAACTCGCTCAGCAGGCTGGCGGGATTGGATACGGTATACACCTATAGCGGGGTGATGGATACCTCGACGGCTCTGGCGATTAACTATGCTAAAAACGGCTACCGGTTGCCGACCGAGGCGGAGTATGAGTATGCCAACCGCGCAGGGACGACGACCGACTATTACTGGGGGAGGAATTACCCGCCGACAACGACTGCCGATACTCTGGCGATAGACAGCAATGCGGTGTGGTATTATAATTCAGAGAACGGCACGCAGCCGGTGGCAACGAAGAAGCCGAATGCCTGGGGGTTGTATGACATGAGCGGGAACTTGTGGGAGTGGTGCAATGACTGGCACGGGAGCTATAGCGCCACAAGCCAGACTAACCCTACGGGGACGACAAGCGGCATTTTCCGCGTGCTGCGTGGGGGCTCGTGGTACGACTACGGCTACGCCTACGGTCTGTGCGCGGCGTACCGCGACGTCCTCAACCCGGAGAACGAGGGCGGCAACGTCGGCTTCCGGGTGGTTTGCGGCGCCCGGTAGTTTTTTTACCCTTTACCCTTTGTTCTCTTACCCTTTTCCTTTTTCTTCTCTCCGGCGTCTCCCTGAAGGGAGACGCCGGAAGATTTTAAAAATTCATGAGCGATGCCGAAACGGTAGTTGATGCGGCAAGGAAATTCGTCTCGATTCTGGACGACTATACTGCTTCAATGCCTCGTGACCGGAAATTCACGATGGGTGACCGTCTTCTGGCTCGGGGAATGCTTTTGCTGGAAACCGTGGTCGAGGCGTATTACCTTCCACGCCATATCAAGAAACCGAAGATCGCGGAAGCGAATGTGCATTGTGAGATAATCAGGCAGCTCCTCCGCCTTCTTTTCGAAAAAGGCATTCACATATCTGGAAAAACTATGGCAGTATCCCCTATTAAAAACAATATTACAGGGAGGTTTTCGATGAAAGGATGGTTTGTTTCGATGAAATCAGGATTTGTTATTTTTGGGATAGTAGTTGCGTCTCTGTTGATTTGGGGATGCGGCAGTAAAAGCAGCCCTACCGGCACCGGTGGAGGCAATACACTTTCTGCGCCAACATTGTCTTCGCCATCGAATGGGGCCACAAGCCAGGCTACCTCGCCTACACTTATGTGGGAAGCCGTGACCGGCGCAACCGCCTATGATGTGAGGGTATCGACGGTAGCGACCTTTGCATCGACGATTTCGAGCCAGACCGGCTTAGCAGCACGGTCCGCTTCAGTAGTCGGTCTTGCAAACAGCACCAACTACTACTGGGAGGTGAACGCAACCAATGCGGACAGCACAAGTGCATGGTCGAGCTCCTGGCATTTTACTACTCTGGCCGCATCCGCAGTATCCCCAACTATGATAAGCATTCCTGCCGGGACGTTCCAGATGGGTTCGACGAATGCAAATTTATATGCAAGCCCGGTGCATAGCGTGACACTTGGCGCATTCACCATGTCGAAGACCTTGGTGACCCAGGCGCAGTATCAGGCGGTAATGGGCCTTAATCCGTCCTATTTCGATTCCGGCAGTACCTGGCCGGTTGAGTCGGTTAACTGGTACGATGCGGCATGGTTCTGCAATAAACTGAGCAAGCTGGCGGGATTGGACACTGTTTATACCTATACTGGGGTATATCAAGGTTCCGGCTATGATACTTTGACATCGGTGGCAATTAATTATGCAAAGAACGGCTACCGGTTGCCGACCGAGGCTGAGTACGAATATGCTAACCGCGCCGGGACGACGACCGACTATTACTGGGGGAGAAATTACCCGCCGACAACGACTGCCGATACTCTGGCGATAGACAGCAATGCGGTATGGTATTATAATTCACCGAACGGCACGCAGCCGGTGGCAACGAAGAAGCCGAATGCCTGGGGGCTGTATGACATGAGCGGGAACGTATGGGAGTGGTGCAACGACTGGTATGGGAATTACAGCGCAACAAGCCAGACCAACCCGACGGGGGCGACTACCGGCAGTTCCCGCGTGCTGCGTGGGGGCTCGTGGGTCAACAACGGCGGCGCCTACGTTCTGTGCGCGGCGTACCGCAACGGCGACGGCCCGGAGTACGTGAGCTACTACTACCGCAGCGGCTTCCGGGTGGTTTGCGGCGCCCGGTAGTTTTTTTTACCCTTTATCCTTTGTTCTTTTACCCTTTTCCTTTTTCTTCTCTCCGGCGTCTCCCTGAAGGGAGACGCCGGAAGATTTTAAAAATTCATGAGCGATGCCGAAACGGTTGTTGATGCAGCAAGGAAGTTTGTCTCGATTCTGGACGACTATACTGCTTCAATGCCTCGCACCATATCAAGAAATCGAAGATCTCTAAAACGAATGTGCTTTGTGAAGTCATCAGGCAGCTACTCTCTTAAAAAAGCCGGTAATCGCGCATTACGGTGGCTTTTAATCCTTTCCGCAGTAACCAAACCCGCCGCAATAATTTGAAGATTTGAAATTGAAGGGGAGCCCCGGGGGGCGGTAACGGGAGCCCGCATCTTTTGCGGGCGAACGGGGCGGGGGTTTTCGCGGCGGTTGAAGATCACGGGCGGGGCGATATATAGGCGCTGACCCTGTCAGGGGATGTCGGGTGAGGGCTTGTCCCGAGACGGCACTGCCCCTGCCAGGAAGCAGCGCCTAATATGCTGTTGCCTTGGCGCGGAGTGTGCGAGCCGCACCCCGTGTGACCCCTTCATGGCGCATCGCCTGAAGGAGTAGGCATCACGGGCAAGGCGAAGACGTGCACCACGCAGCGCCCCTTCCATAGCATTCTTTTCCCGTGGCTCCGGGGTAGCGAGGAATCCGCGCAGCCGGATGCCATCGGGCATAAAAACGCATACCCTTTAGGGTATAAGCGTTTTGTCACTTGTTTTGACTTTAGAACCCTTGAGGGCAGGGTGATCACCATAATACTGGGAGTTTACATAAAGGCGTTATGCGACACTCGAAGAGGCCCTCTGGGGCCGAGGGTGTGCCGCTGCACGATGCAGAAGGCCGGGCGCATAACGGCGTTTATG
>PLTF01000047.1 GCA_003164335.1 Fibrobacterota bacterium | reverse complement strand
AAATACCGGCTCGGCTTGCCGAGAGCCCGGCGGAGGCGCGCCGTTGGGTCGCCCTTCAGGGCGACCCAGCGGAACGCCCGGAAGTTGACTTTGATTTACCCCTCCTTACCTCATCCGGAATCTTCATTTGCAGTTGCATCCGCTTGAAATGTATATTCTATAGCTTTTTATTGAATTCATGGTATAATGAACTATTCGACGTCTAACAAGCCGGAATACAACTTTCTCAGCACGGAAGAACCTACCCCAATCACTTAATGGAGGATGCCTCTATGGCCAAATATGTTTACTTCTTCGGCGGCGGAAAAGCCGACGGCAACGAATCGATGAAAAATCTTCTGGGCGGCAAGGGTGCCAATCTGGCCGAAATGGCCGGTCATCCCGATCTCCAGCTGCCGGTCCCTCCGGGTTTTACCCTCACCACCGAGGTCTGTACCTACTACTACGATAACAAGCGCACCTATCCAAAAGAGCTCACCAAACAGGTGGAAGATGCCCTTGCCCGGGTCGAGAAGCTCATGGGCAAGAAATTCGGCGATGCAAAAAATCCGCTCCTTGTTTCGGTCCGTTCAGGCGCCCGCCGGTCAATGCCGGGCATGATGGATACGGTTCTCAATGTCGGGCTCAACGATGTCACTATCCAGGGGCTTATCGACAAAACCAACAACCCGCGCTTCGCCTACGATGCTTACCGTCGTCTCATTATGATGTACGCCGACGTTGTCATGGAGAAGGCTGAAGGAATCGAGCCCAAGGGCGGCAAGGGAATCCGCAAGCAGCTCGACGAGCGGCTTGAAGAGGTCAAGACGGCAAAAGGGTACAAAATCGATACCGAACTCACTGCCGACGATTTGAAAACGCTTGTGGCGGAGTTCAAGAAAATTGTAAAGGATGTCCTTGGAAAACCCTTCCCGGAAGATCCCAAGGCTCAGCTCTGGGGCGGGATCGGTGCGGTATTCATGAGCTGGAACGGCAAGCGGGCGGTCGACTACCGTCGCATCGAAAGAATTCCCGACGAGTGGGGTACTGCGGTCAACGTACAGTCCATGGTATTCGGCAACATGGGCGACAGTTCCGCAACCGGTGTCGCGTTCACCCGCAACCCCGGGAACGGCGAAAATAACTTTTACGGCGAATACCTCATCAACGCACAGGGCGAAGATGTCGTTGCGGGTATCCGGACTCCGGCTCCCATCAATGACTATTCGAAGAACGATCAGAGCACCCACCTGGCGACGCTTGCATCCCTGATGCCGGAAAATTACAAGAAGCTGCACTCCTTCCAGAGCCGGCTTGAGAAGCATTATAAGGATATGCAGGACATCGAATTCACCATTGAAGACGGCGTTCTGTACATGCTGCAATGCCGGGTCGGCAAGCGCAACGGCGTCGCGGCCGTCCGCATGGCCACCGAGATGTGCAAGGCGAAGCAGATCACTCCCGAGATGGCGATTATGCGCGTCGGCCCGAACCAGCTCGTTGAGCTGCTCCTGCCGCGCCTCGATCCGGCGGCGGAAAAAGCCACCAGGCCTATTGCCAAGGGACTTCCGGCCGGACCCGGCGGCGCACGGGGCCGTGCAGTATTTACTTCCGAAGAGGCGGTGGCATGGGCCGCACGGGGCGAGAAGGTTATTCTTGTCCGTGAAGAAACCTCCCCGGAAGACGTGGACGGCATGCACAAGTCGCAGGCGATCCTCACCTCCAAGGGCGGCATGACCTCGCATGCGGCGCTCGTGGCGCGCGGCTGGGGCAAGTGCTGCGTAGTCGGCTGTTCCGAGATCGATGTCGGCGCGAAATCGTTCAAGACCAAATCCGGGGCAACGATTAACGAAGGCGACTGGATCTCCATCAACGGCACCAGCGGACTCGTGTACAATGGCTCGCTTCCGCTTGTGGAAACCGATCTGGAGCATAACCAGTCCTACAAAGATCTCGTAGCCATCTGCGATAAGCTGCGCGTGCTGAAGATCCGGACCAATGCCGATACCCCCAAGGATGCGGCCAAGGCCATCCAGTTTGGCGCAGAAGGCATCGGGCTCTTCCGTACCGAGCATATGTTCTACGGCGAGGGCAGCGACAAGCCGCTCTTCCTGCTTCGCAAGATGATCCTGAGCAAGACGGTCGAGGAACGTAAAGCCGCGCTTGACGAACTCTTCGTGTTCGTGAAGAAGGATATCAAGGCGACCATGGAGGTCATGAAGGGACTCCCGGTCACGATCCGGACGCTCGATCCTCCGCTGCATGAGTTCGTTCCCCATCAGCCGGAGAGAATGGCGGCCCTTGCTGCTGAACTTCATATTGATGCCGCAGAGGCGAAGAAACGCGGCGACAGCCTGCATGAGACCAACCCCATGCTCGGGCATCGCGGCGTACGTCTCGGCATTACCTATCCCGAGGTTTCCGAGATGCAGATTCGCGCAATTCTCGAAGCCGCCGGTGAGTTGATCAAGGAAGGCCAGAAGGCATTTCCGGAGATCATGATTCCGGTTACCTGTGCGGTTACCGAACTCGATCACCAGAAGAAGATTGTCGACCGGGTCTATGCAGAAGTCTGCAAAAAGCTCGGGCTCAAGAAGATCCCGTTTATGTACGGTACCATGATCGAGATCCCGCGTGCGGCGCTTCTGGCGGATAAAATGGCCGAGACCGCCGAGTTCTTTTCATTCGGCACCAACGACCTGACCCAGATGAGCTTCGGTTTTTCGCGCGACGACATCGGGAGCTTCCTGCCCGATTATTTGACGAACAAGATCCTTCCCTGCGATCCGTTCCAGACCATCGATTTTGACGGTGTGGGCCAGCTTATCCGCATGGGCATCGAACGCGGACGCTCAACGAAGCCGAATCTCAAGGTCGGTATCTGCGGCGAGCACGGCGGCGATGCGGATTCGGTAAAGTTCTGCCATCAGATCGGCATGAACTACGTGTCCTGCTCTCCGTTCCGCGTGCCGATTGCACGGCTTGCGGCTGCCCAGGCGGCGGTTGAAGAAAAACTTGCGGCAGAGGCTAAGGCGCCGAAGGCGAAAAAGGTCGTCGCCAGGGCACCGGCGAAGAAGACGGTTGCGGTAGCTAAAAAGGTGGTTGCCAAGAAGCCGGTAAAGAAGGGAAAGCGATAGCGGAGAGGTTTTTCGCCCGAAAGCAGGGGCGGGTTGCAAACCCGTCCCGTATAGTAAGGCTGAATAAAATTAATTGTAGAATAGAAAAAGGGCGGAGCCGAAAGGTTTCGCCCTTTTTTCATGGTGCCATTATATTGTTACAGCTCAGGTAGATAGAAAGATTGCTGAATTTGGCTGCATATCCCCCGCCTTCGGCGCCCCCTTACTAAGGGGGTCAAGGGGGATCTTTCAAGGCGATGTTGTTGCTTATGTTTTTTCTACCTAATGGGAGCGTTGCGGGGGTACGCGAGCGTTTGCCGGAGGCAAACATCGCCGCGTACCTCCGCTGGAAAGGGTGTGCCTGAAGACGCGCTTTGGCGGCTTCAGGCCAGGGGAAACCATGAAATGGTTTCCCCAATAGAGTAACTTTAATTATCTTTTTATTCGAAATGCACGGCTGAATTGAGCGATATCGTGAGGTTTGCCGCGTATTTATTGACCTAAAATGGAGAACCAAATAGCTATGACCTCCATGTCTTCCTCCGAATGGGACCGACTCCTCGACTCCATTCCCCTTGAAAAAGACCCGATAGATGATACCCAAGTCCTGGAGCAGGACTACGTACCCGATATTGACGAGGTAACCGGCGAAAACTTTGAATGGTTCGAAGAAGAGGTAACCGACGAGGGCATCGAAGCGCAGAATCGGTCCATGCTGAGAAGGCAGAAGCACTTTCGCCTTGCCGCGGACTATATCACCGGCGAATTGAAAAAAATCGAATGGGTTGAGCGGGTCGCGCTGTTCGGTTCGGTGGCGCATCCCCTGAAAAAAGAAGTTCCGCGATTCCAGCCCTACAGGCGGGAAAGAATAAGAGTTTGGCACGAATGCATGGATCTCGACATTGCGGTCTGGGTGCGGAGCATTGAAAAACTCAACGATATCCGCAGGGCGAGGCTCCAGGGCCTTGCTGCTCTGCAAAAGGAGCATCAGGGTATAGGAGAGGTAGCCCATCACCAGGTCGATATATTTTTTCTGGAGCCCGGGACGAACCGGTTTCTCGGAAACCTCTGTAATTACGGCCAGTGCCCGAAGGCGGACAAACGCGAGTGCCGGTCCGACATCTGCGGTATGGCTCCGTTCTTGAAAATTTATGAGAACTTTTCCTTATATGCCGCGGCGCTGACCGGGTCCCGGTTACTTTACGATAATCCATCCGCCGACCGCTCAGAGTAATTATTGTTACCGCAGCAGCTTGAAGGCATGCCACCAGTCGTTGCGCAGGAGGCCCGGGATGCACCAGAGCATGCAGAGCGGCTCAATCGCACGGGCTGCCTCGGCCTTACCCAGATCCTCCGCATCCCAGCCGAACTGTCCGCAGATGCCGGATACGATTTTTTTCGCCGCACCGTCGTTGCCGCAGATAAACATTGTCGGCTTACCGCCCTTGAACGACGGGTTAACCATACAGGCCTGGCCGACCGAGTTGAAAGCTTTGACGAAGTTTACAGCAGGAAACTCACGCTGCAGTCGCTCCATGAGCGAATCGTCGAGCGTTGTGAAGTATCGCAGGACGCCGTTCTCTGGCGGCAGGTCGGCGATGGGATTGGTAACGTCGATGCATGGCTTGCCCGCCAGGTTAGGCTCGAGGGCAGCATGGATCGCATCGAGCGCAGAAGTCCCTTTGACTGCAAGCACCGCGGTTTCGGCGAATTGCGCCGCCTCGGAAAAGGTTCCGACGCGTCCCAGGGGATTTTTGGAAACCCAATCCGAAAGTTTTGAAACCGAACGGGTTCCCAGCATAACGTCGTGACCGTGCACCAGGAAACCGCTCCCCAGAGTCTGCGCCACTGCTCCTGATCCTAATATTCCGATTTTCATGGTTTCTGCTCCGTCTGCATCGTGAGATTACCCTATCAAAATCAAGGGACGTTTCGGAGAATAAACTGCCCGGCGGCGTCTCCCCGCCACCGGGCAGCCGTCACTCTCTTCCTGTTGCTAAAGAGAGATCCACAGCACCATCCATCCTTTGAGTCCCCTTACCAACTTTAGCAAATTCCGGCCCATTTTTCGGAGCTGCCCTGTTCCTGCTTATTCAGCCACAGACAGGGGAAGAAGGGGGCCCTCTCAGGAAATCGCGCAAGGGGCAGGTGCATTGATGGACACCGTTGTATTGCGTATCCATCCCATTTGAAGTGGCAATCGATCTTTTACGGTTTCAATCGCAGCAGGTTCGGCGGAACATTCTATCTGGACAATTTTCGCGACTGTGCGGACGGCGGTGCGACGGAGCGGCGGCGCAAACGGTTGCCCGCTCCGGTTCCGTTCCGATTGCATGATAGCTTCTAAGGTCGCGACCGTTCATGGTACGCGCAGACTCTTTTTATCCGCCCCGGTGAGACTGTCGCTTTTTGCCGGCGGAATAAGCGCATCCGCCTGTACTGGTATGAAAAAACATATTTTATTTGGTTACCATTCCACACTCTATTTCAAAGGACTGATCTCATGGCGGAAAAAATCACCCCTCAAAGCACGAAAACCGATCTGCTGAAAGCGTATAATGAACTTCTGAAGAAAGTTCAGGATGAAAAGGTAATCGATCGAAAGATCGAAAAGAAAAAGGAAGAGGAGGTGGCCGTTATCGCCCGCGCCGGTGAAACCACCGGTGAATCGATAATTAAGGGCATTGCCGGCCTTAAACTGGAGATCGGAAAATATTTCGATACGATTGAAGAAAAACTGGTGGAAGAGGCGAAAAAACTCATCGATATACAGCGATCCATTCAAATTGAAAATCGCAATCTCCAGGAACTTTACGATATAAATGCCAATGCCGATAGCCTTGCCGTGCTGATCCGGGCCCAGGCCGAGAAAAAGGCCGCGTTTGAAAAGGAGATCGAGGAGAAAAGAAACTCTTTCGATGAGGAGATGACTGATAAAAAACTATCATGGAGAAAAGAGCAGGATGATATTGAAGCGGCATTGAAGGAACGAAAATTGAGAATCGAAAAAGAACGTAAGCAAGAGGAAGAAGATTTCCAATACAATCTTCAGAAGAAGAGGAAAATCGATGCGGACCAGTATGAAGCCCGGAAACGGGCGCTTGAGAATGAACTGATTGAAAAGCAGCAGACCATCGGGAAAGAACTTGACTACAGGGAAGAAACGATTGCTCAAAAAGAAAATGAGTTCGCAGAACTGAAAAAGAGGACGGAATCGTTCCCGGCGGAGATCGACAAGGCTGCTAAGGATGCAGAGCGTCGGACGCGTGAACAAATCGAAATCGGTTTCAAACATCAAACGGAGCTGCTGGCAAAGGAAATGGAGGGAGAACGAAAGCTGAAAGACCAGATGATTGCCTCGATGGATGCGAAATTGAAGGAAAAAGATGCGGCAATAAAGGATCTCAGTACGAAAATGAACGAGTCGGGACAACAGGTCCAGAACATTGCAATCAAGGCGATTGACGGCGCCTCGCGTCTCAGGATAATCAGGGAGGAATCCGGAAAACAGCAAGAGATTTCCAAGGGGTGATAGTCGCGCTGGAGAGTTCCTCCCTTCGCCTCTTCAAACCACCATACCGGATATGGCGGTTTCTATTCATTTTCTGTTCATGAAAATCAACCATGACGCCCTTTGAGTTCTGCCTGGTGACTTTTGCCATTTCTATTGTTGCCGGAGGACTCGGGTCGCTCCTCGGGTTGGGTGGCGGGCTCATCGTCATCCCGGCCCTCACCCTCCTGCTGCATGTCGATATCCGCTATGCCATCGGCGCATCCATCGTGTCGGTGATCGCGACGTCAAGCGGCGCCGCTGCCGCCTATGTCCGCGAGCGCATGACCAACCTGCGCGTGGCAATGGTGCTCGAAATCGCCACTACGCTTGGTGCTCTCACCGGGGCCTATTGCGCCGGACGGGTTGGAGGCCGGGCGCTCGAAGTGATATTCGGCCTCATCATGGGATACTCGGCGATCATGATGCTGCGCCGCCGGGAGTCGCGCGAGAGCGTCGGGCGGGCTCCATGGGCCGACCGGCTGCGTCTTCATGGGAGCTACTACGACAAGGCGCTTGGCAGGGAGGTTGCCTACCGGGTACGGGGGACGCGTGTCGGCCTCGTGCTCATGTATATCGCCGGAGTCATGAGCGGCCTCCTCGGCATCGGGTCGGGTGCCCTCAAGGTACCGGCCATGGATCTTGCGATGCGGCTCCCCATCAAGGTCTCGACCGCAACGAGCAACTTCATGATCGGCGTGACTGCTGCAGCGGGTGCAGGGATCTATTTCATGCGCGGGGATATCGTGCCGTTCATAGCGGCTCCGGTCGCCGTGGGAGTCAGCGCCGGTGCTTTACTCGGTTCCCGCCTCCTCGGGCGGATCAGGAGCGATCGCCTGCGGGCGGCCTTCGTGATCATCCTGCTGCTCGTTTCCCTGCAGATGCTCCTCAAGGGGCTGTTCAAATGACAAACGAGAATAGTCCCCTCCCGACTGCCGAAGGGAAAGTCCGGCGTGCGGAGGCTGTTATCAGCACCATCCTGCGAACCGGCGTCTTTGCAAGCATGGCCGTCATTGCGGTCGGCGCCGTTCTCACGCTCCTCCGTCATCCATCCTATGCCACTTCGCCGCAGGAGCTCATCCGCATCAGGGGAGCCCTGACCGCGGGCCCGCACTCGTTCGGGACGCTTTGGAGAGGCATTCGCCTGCTGAACGGGCAGGCCTTCGCGGCGCTCGGGCTTCTCCTCCTGATCCTGACTCCCGTTGCCCGCGTCGGCGCCTCGATCCTGATCTTTCTTGCCCTGCGCGATCGGGTATACCTTATGATTACCTCGACGGTATTTATATTGCTCGTTGTGTCATTTTTCCTCGGGAGGGGATGATAGGGAGGCTTGAGGCTTCAGGAGATTCAAAAAATGGGTAAGAAAAGTCATAAGGAATCGCTATTAATCATTGGATGGCTGAGCCGGATTCCAAAAGAATAAGAATAAGGAAGATCAAATCCTTTTGGATGGCTGAGCCGGGTCACCCCCACGAGGTGGGAGTGCTTCATAAGTTACCTCTGCTGGGGGGACCCACAAGCCTCCGCGAAAAAAAATTAGAATTCAAATGCAAGGCCGTAGAAGAA
>PLTF01000124.1 GCA_003164335.1 Fibrobacterota bacterium | reverse complement strand
CCCCTCCCGCAACGCCCTCTTTCAGGGTAGAAAAAACATGAAAGATGTGTTACTACTCAAATAGATGGTTGGATTGCTGAATTCACCTGAGGATCCCCCGCCTTCGGCGCCCCCTTATTAAGGGGGTCAAAGATGGATTTTTTAAGGAGTTGTTGTGGTTATGTGTTTTCTACCTTATGGGAGCGTTGCCGCGTACCTCCGCAGGAAAGGGCGTGCCTGAAGACGCGCTTTGGCGGCTTCAGGCCAGGGGAAACCCGCGAAGCGAGGTTTCCCCACCTGAGCTGCAACGGACTTTTTAATAAAAAGCTATCCGAGTTGAATTATTAAGGGGACAAAGACTATTTTTTATTGCGTTTTTTTCCGGAAGAAAGGCTGAGGAGAACCAATGGCACGCAAAAAATTTATTGCCGGTAACTGGAAGATGAATACCACCATCGAGGAGGCACGTAGCCTTGCGAAGAGTCTCGTGGACCTGGCCGGGAAGATCGCCGATGTCGATATCGCCGTCTGCCCGCCGTATACCAACCTCGCAGCAGTCGGTGAGATCCTCAAAGGCTCGACCATCCACCTCGGCGCCCAGGATGTTCACTGGGAGGCCAAGGGCGCCTATACGGGCAAGGTTTCAACCGCCATGCTCAAGAGCGTCTGCGTCGAATATGTCATCGTCGGCCACTCGGAACAGCGCAGCTATTTCAACGAGACCGATGAAACGGTCAATAAAAAGGTTAAGGCGACCCTTGCAGCAGGGCTTCTGCCCATCATTTGCGTGGGAGAGACCCTCGACGAACGTAAGAAGGGCCTGCTCCATGCGGTAGTCGAGCGCCAGGTCAAAGGCGCCTACAGCGGCATCTCCGAAGCCGACGCCCTTAAGACCACGATTGCCTACGAACCGGTCTGGGCGATCGGTACCGGCGAAGTGGCGACTCCAACGCAGGCCAATGAGGCACATATATTTATACGAAGCATTGTCGAAGCAATCTACAGCAAGCAAGTCGCCGAGGCGGTACGTATTCAATACGGCGGCAGCATGAAGCCGGATAATGCGAAGGACCTTCTGGCCCTGAGCGATGTCGACGGCGGGCTCATCGGCGGGGCGGCACTCAAGGCGCCGGATTTTCTGGGTATCATTAAACCGGCATAAGCCTTTAAGGGCGGTGTAACCATGATGATTCTGTTCTGGGTTTCGATTTTTTTCTTTGTGGTCATCAGTATCTGCATCTGTTTCCTGGTCCTGATTCAGTCGGACAAGGGCGGCGGTATTTCGGGCGCAATCGGCGGGGGACTGGGCGGCGCAAACAGCCTGCTCGGTACCCAGGATACGGCGAACATCCTTACCCGCGGTACGGTGGGGTTCGGGGTCGCCTTCTTCATCCTCTGCATCTTCATGTCCTTTCTCATGACCAAGCAGACCTATACAACCGAAAAATCGATGCTGCAGAAGCGGGCGGAGAAGCAGCAGAGCTTCTCGCCGTCCTCGGTACTCGACCGGGGCGGATTGCCGGTTCGTCAGGCAACGGGCCAGGGCGCAATTCCGGGTCAGCCCGGACAAGGCGCAGGCGGCGGGATGGGAATGGCGCCGGCGCAGCATGGTGCGATGCCGGCAGGCGGGGCGCTCCCGACAGGACCGGCACCTACGGGTAACCCCGGAGGGACGCAGCAAAAATAAGTGCATTACTGCGGATGTGGTGGAATTGGTAGACACGCTACTTTGAGGGGGTAGTGGGCGTCAGCCTGTGCTGGTTCAAGTCCAGTCATCCGCATTTATCTATAATAAGTAGCAGAATAAAGAAGCTCTCGTTGATGAGAATCAGCGGGGGCTTTTTTTATGGGTGGGCGGGAAATTTACATATTGCTCCTGGGGGATTATTATTTTAAGATACAGCCTATGGTTGAAAAAAAAGTTTTAAGTGAGTAGGAAGAGAGCGATTAAAATGTTGGAAGATCTTTTTGCAATATAACCTTATAAAAATAACCATCAATATCGATTTTAGAATGAGGAATAGATAGTCCATTACATATGATCAAGGCATCAACTTTAAACGTCTTATTAAACTCAATCACTGCTATCGGAACACTTGGTGCGGTTATTGTATCGTTGTGGCTTGCCCGCCAAGATAGAAGAATCTATTTAGATGCTTTTGCTGATCGCTTTACCGGCATTAATCCAGAGAAGTTAGATAATTCGGTACCGGCAGATGTATTGAAAATTTCAATTACAAACACTGGCATTCGTCATGTAACCATTATTTCCGTATGCTGGGAATTAGGCTTTCTGAATAAAATTCGAGCAATTCAATTATATGATATGAGCCATCCATTTAATACCCGGCTCCCTAAAGTGATAGACGATGGCGAAACAATAAACATTCTTCTCCCTTGGAAGTTATTTTGCGAAGTAACCCTTCCCAATTTAATAGGTTCGATTAAAAGCAAAATATTTTGGAAACATCCTTATTTTTTCAAGTTATTAATCTATACATCCATTTCGAGACGACCCTATAAAGTGCCAGTAGGTAAAGGAATTCGCCAGGAGTTTATGAATTTAATGAAGGATATTGGAAAAAAGGAAGCATAGAAAATGATAGAGAAATACCAGGAGGAAGTCGAATAATCAAAAGAAGTGGAAATAGGTTTATGGCAAAGATATTTTCTTATATTTTTTGTATTCATCAAGATCATTTTCCAGTTTCTTGCATTCATCAAAATCTATTTCCATTGTCATTTTCCTTAAGATATCGCAGTATAAATATTCGAAGTCGTAGAAGATTATTCAGAAAATATATATTGCTCAAAATTAAAATTAACTGGGCTTTTTTCGTTAGGAAAAAAAGGCCTGACTTAACGCACGCACGGTATTTATTTGAAGGTCTTATTTTTCCTGCTTTTCCAGTGTCTTTTCTACCAATTGGGAGCGTTGCGGGGGTGCGAGAGCGCTTGCGGAACGCAACCATCACCGCAAGGTTTGGACTTTTTTGCTTTTAAAACACCTCTCCTTGTGGGAGAGGTCCGGCCGCTTTGGGCCGGGGTGAGGTCACCTCCGCAGGAAAGGGTGTGCCAAAGACCCCGCAGCCCGGCTTTGCGGGCGCGGAGGCTTGCCAAGGGCTGGTGCAAATAAAGATATGAATAATCCGTCCATTTTGCCTTTTGGGCAAAATCGGAAACCATTGTAAAAGGTTCCCCCATCAAGAGCTTTTAGCTCGGTTTTCCCACCGAGCAGCAACAGCAGTCTGACTTGTTGGACAGGTCAGACGGATTGAACCGTTTGGACGAGTAAAATGGTTTCCCCTGCCTGATCAGTAACAAATAAAAAAGGAGACTCCGCCATTACCGGCAGAATCTTCCACTCCCTGTCCCAGGTCGATCTTCATAAACTGTACTCAAAATAAGAAGTACCCGCATGGTTTCAGGCGAATCTCCGACGTACTGTTCCGCAAAAGATTATTAAAATACCGGTTTTTCAATCACCACCCAGTCTCATAACAGATTGTTATACAAGTCATTACGCAAAACAAGCATAATATAATCGTTCCGTATACCCAGAACATTATCTGCCCCGACAATGCTTTTTTTCTTAGGTATTTATTCCATTCGATACTATATTGTTTGATTATATTGTGTGATTATAGTGTGAAAAAAAAGCCATGAGCATAAAGTCCTCCTCCGTATCAATTTTCGACTATACCGATTATCGCCGGTACCTGTCGGATTATTACCATACCTGCAAGCAGATAAATAAGTACTTCTCGTACCGCTATTTTGCGAAAAAAGCCGGGATCAATTCCATCGGGTTGTACAAGGATGTCGTTGAAGGACGCCAGAATCTGGGCAGGACGCTTATTTTCAAATTTTCCACGGCCATGGGGCATACCCAGAAAGAGGCGGAATATTTTGAAAACATGGTGTTTTTCAATGAGTCCGGGACGCCCGAGGAACGGGGGCTGTTTTTCGAGCGGATGATGGCGTGCCAGAAGATAAAATCCAGGATGGTCGATTCGACGAAGTATGAGTATTATAACAAATGGTATTACAGCGCCGTCAGGGCTCTTGTAAATATCGGTAAATTCGGCGATGACGAAAAAAGTTATAAAAAGATCGCCGGCATCCTTAATCCGCGGATCCAGCCGGATGAGGCTAAGCGTGCGCTTGCCCTGCTTGAACGGCTCGGGTTTATCGGCAAAAATCCTGAAGGCGTCTTCGTTTTGCAGGACACGGCGATCACCACCGGCGATCTTAAACCCCCGACGAATGTGACGTTGCTTAATGTCATTAACTTCCAGAAGGAAGTTATGGTGCTTGCAAACGAATCGATCGACCGGTTCGGCATAGAGCATATCAATCTTTCGACGCTCACCCTGGGAGTATCGAAAGCGGTCGTAACCGCGATCAAGGATGAACTGGCTACGGTCAGGAATAAAATTGCAATGCTTGCGGAAAAAGACGGGGCTGCGGACCGGGTATACCAGCTCAATATGCAATTTTTCCCCATGTCCGACCGCAACGGGAAGGGGGGCGACGATGCATAAAATGCTTCGCGGCGCAGCCTGGATGTCGACCCTTCTGCTGTTTTTCGCCTTGCGGTGCGCGGCGCCAACGTCCACAGGCGGGAGCAGCTCTGAGACGGTTATTGGAAGAGTGGTAAACAGAGACGGTTCTCCCGCGTGTTCCACCGTCGTAACCCTGTATCCTGCCGGCTACGATCCGGTTCGGGATGTCGCCCTGGTGCGATTGAGTTCGGATACAACCGATGTCACCGGCGCCTATCGCCTCAAAGTACTCGATTCGACGGCCGGTTATTCGATCGTTGCGGCAAAGCAGAAATCCGGAACCAACACGCTGATCACCGGTATTGTAGTGACCGGTGATACGACCCGCGCTCCGGTCGCGGTTCTTGCCGTGCCCGGTGCCATCATTGCCGCCGTACCGGACTCCGCGGATGCGCTCAGCGGTTATATTTACATTCCAGGAACCGGGATTGCCGCATCCTTCAGCGGCTGCCGGATCGCACTGCTTGCCAATGTCCCTGCCGGGACCATTGCATCCGTCGATTACGCGTCAAGATCCTCCTCAGCAGCCGCAAGCGTTCTTGCAACCGGCATCGAAGTGACTTCCAGGGATACCACGATTGCTCAATGGCGTTATGCCGCACGATTGCATCTCAACACCACTTCTTCGGGTGCAGGTGTTTCGGGAAACGTCATGAATTTCCCGGTGCTTGTCCGTTTGACCGCGAGCAACTTTAATTTCGGGCAGGCGAAGACCGACGGCAGCGACATTAGATTCACAACCTCAAATGGTGTTCCGCTGTCCTATGAGATCGAGCGGTGGAATGCGGGAACGCAACAGGCGGAAATCTGGGTCAGGGTGGACACGGTGTATGGGAACGACAGCGCGCAATCGCTTACCATGCAATGGGGGAACGGCAATGCTGCCGCCCAATCGAACGGCCCTGCGGTATTCGATACCGCTGCCGGTTTTCAGGGCGTATGGCACCTGGGCGAGACGGGCGGGGGAGCTGCGAAGGACGCAACCGCAAATCATTACGACGGCACGCCGTCGGACACCGCTCCGGGCAGCGTTGCAGGAACGATCGGACGGTGCCGGTCGTTCAATGGCTCGTCGAATTTCATCCGCATGAACGGCACAGCAGCCGGTAAACTGAATTTCCCGGAGAACGGCATATATACGATGTCTGCATGGGCGTACGCCGACTCGCTCGACGACGGATTCCACCTGGTCGCGGGCAAAGGCAACGAGCAGTATTATCTGAAGCTCAAACAGTCGGTCCCGACGACGACGATGCGATGGGAGTTTGTCGAGTACCACGACAAGGCGGGCTGGCTCATTACCAACGGCTCTCCGACGGCCAGGGCCTGGACCTATATCGTCGGCATACGGAAAGGAACCGCGCAATACTTTTATATGAACGGCACGCTGGTCGACAGCACGATAAGCGTCACCTCATCCCCGGCTTCGAGGAATACGGGAAACGACGCGTCGATTGGAAAATTTTTATCGATGCCGGCGGATTCGATGGAAGGGCTGTGTGCGTTCCTTGGCATGATCGACGAAGTGCGGATCTCGAATGTTGCATATGACGGCGACTGGATAAAATTGTGCTATATGAACCAGAAGGCGCAGGATGCCCTGGTAAAATGGTAGGCGAGGATATACCTATACCCTGTGATTTCAACATATCTGATGAACCCTAACCGGAGGTGACCTATGCTTCATAGGAAGCTGCTTTCTGCAGGTAAGGTACTCTTTGTTTCCCTGTTTCTGTCGGGAATAATTGCCGACGCCACGGTCTATGCCCAGACTGCGCCGACTGCGTATGGCCTGACGCCTAGTGCCCGGCAGGTTGAATGGTTCAACCGGGAAAGGCAAGCATTTGTCCATTTCAGCCTGGGTACTTATTATACCCAGGATTGGGCGCCCGGCAGTATGAATGTCAACTTGTTCACCCCCGGCAAGCTTAATTGCAATCAGTGGTGCCGTATTCTCAAGATGGCAGGTTTCAAATCCGCAATTCTTACCGCCAAACATTGTGACGGCTTCTGCCTGTGGCCGAGCGCCTATACGACGCATTCGGTTAAATACGACACCGCCTGGATGAAGGGAAAGGGCGATGTGGTGAAAATGTTCACCGATGCATGTCACGCATGGGGATTGAAGGTCGGTTTCTACGTTTCGCCGTGGGACCAGAACCAGGTAATTGTAGATAACAACGACACCTATAATACCTCGGCGGCATACGCCACCTATATGGCCAATCAACTTTCAGAGTTGTTGAGAAATTACGGCGAGGTTGACGAAATCTGGTGGGATGGATCCATTGTGGGGAGCCATATACCGGCGGCGACATGGAACCGGTGGGCCGATACTATTCGCGCAATACAGCCCCAGTGCGTTATTTGGGGCGATTGCAATGCCGCCACCACGGCTTCCCCCTCGGCTATTGACCTCCATTATATCGGCAGCGAAATCGTGTCGGGAATGTCTTCAATGTGTTGGTCGACGATAAACAGGGCTCTTATAGTGGGTTGCGGGAATAATGGGGATTTCGATTCGTTAACTTTTGGCGAACTTAAGGGAGATTCATATATCCCCTCCGAAACGAATCAGTCCATACTGTCGAATGATGTATGGTTCTGGCACGGTAACACGTCTAACCAGGTTCGCACCGTCACTGACTTATGGAGCTATTATTTCACCGCGTTAGGCCGGAATACCACGATGCTCTTAAACAATCCACCGGACAGCACCGGATTGATTATCCCGAATGATTCCGCCGCCGCCGTCGGTATGTACAGCTGGATATTAGGCACTTTTAAAACCAATTTATTAGCCGGGTCTGCGGCAACCGCCCTTCATACTCGCGGAACTGCATACGCACCCGCAAATATGATCGATACCGCCGAATCCACCTATTTTGCCACCACCGATTCGTTTAAAACCGATACCGTCGTTTTTGTCCCCCCCGCGGCAATAACCTTTAATTGCGCCATGCTGCAGGAGGTTATCCAGTTAGGGGAGCGTACGACGAAATGGGCGATCGACGCCTATTACAACAAGGCATGGAACGCGGTTGCAGCGGATTCGGGCATCGGGTACAAGCGTATGAGGACGTTCACTCAGGTAGCATCGGCGACACAGGTGCGTTTGCGGATTCTCAGCGGCCTGGCGTGTCCGGCGATCCACACCTTCGGCGTCTACGAAGAAGCCCAGGCCACCGTCCCCCAACCCGACTCCGCGCCCTTGACGGCGGTTGCGCTCCGGAATAATCCGCGATCCGATCTCTCGCAGAATGTCCTGCGAATCGCGGGTAATCGGCTGGTGCTGCCGGCCGGCTTGGATGGATCGGTAAAAGTGAGTATTATAGATATGCAGGGCCGTTGCGTGCAACGGTTCATCGCGCAGGGGACCGGTCTCGAACAGCGGTTGGCCATGCCGTCTCTCAAGCCTGGACTATATTTTATAAGATGCAGCAGCGGCAGGCTGGCGCTGGAGCTGAAATTCATGAATCAGCGCTGAGCATTCCGGCGGGAAACCGGCCCATGAGCGTGGCGAGAACCCTTTTGCGTAATGGCTCATTTGTAAAACATGGCAAGAATCAAGACCTGCAGGGGCGTATGGCAATACGCCCCTGCAGGTTTATTTGAATACGAACGGGCGGGATAATCTTATTCACGGAGGTGTTCATGCGGAAGTTCCAGCTGGCATGCATGGTTGCAGCAGCGGCACTCGGTACAATAACCCTGAGCTGCAGCAAAAAAAGCAGTCCGATCGGTCCGGTTATCCCGGCGGGAGGTGTGATTTTTAATGAAGGCTTTGAGGAACATCCTGATTCTCTGGGGTTATTATACGCGCAGGTCAGCTACGCCTCTAACTGGGGATTGATGACTATCACCGATAGTGCTGCCCATGCGGGCAAGCAATCGCTCACCTGCGATTCAAACTGCACCGGTATCAAGGGTACTATCGGGACTGAAATTGAGGATTCAACCGCCGGCATTCAATTTTATCTTATGGCGAAGAAGCCGGAAGAGACCGATTTCAGTGCGGGATTGGCGCAACTGGGTTCCGCAGGCAACGGCTTATTTGCTTTTGTGGGAATGGGAATCGACAAGTCCGATTCGTTCACGTGCTTTTATCAACAACAGCCGGATAATGGGAACTCCGGTACCGGTATGATCCAGAAAAATGTCGTTCCTCTTGGATTCAACAAGTGGTATAAATGCAACATCGAATACAATTACGGCAATGACACCGCCACCTATTTCCTGAACGGCGCCGTTGTTTACAAAGTAGACTTCGGAGGTATGCAGGCGATCAGCGATTTCTTTGCGATACGCGACAGCCTCGGTTCCCAGGGTCCCAAGGATTATTACCTTGACGATATCACTGTTTATAAGAAATGACGGTTGCATCGCTTAGCCGCCTCTGGATCATACCTTAACAGGAGGACGTGTATGGATACGGTATCGGAAGGGCTCGTGCAAGGCTTTTTCGCGCATAGCAAAAAGTTCGGGTGGGGAAGCATGGGGGTCTCTTTCTTTCTCGTGTTCGCCGCCGCGGCGATCTTTTCATCCTCGGTCTCTGCGGCAAATTTCTCATCCTGGCAGTACAACCGGACCTACACGATTACCGCTCCGGGAACCGGCAGCGCGGTGACAAACTTTCCGGTTATGGTGCGTCTCAACGGCAAAAAAGCGAATGGCGGCAATGCAACCGACTCCCTGATCTTTGCGACGGCACTGACCAACGGATGGGACATCCGGTTTTCAAACACCGGGACCACCGATTCGGTTTCCTTCGAAATCCAGCGTTACGACGCGGCGCACATGGTTGCAATTTTCTGGGTCCTGGTCCCCAGTGTGGCGTCCGGTTCCAGTAATACCACGTTCAAAATGTATTGGGGCAATACCGGCCTCACCGGGACTCCTTCGAACCCGAACGCGGTTTTCGCACGCGGCGGATCGGGCAATGGTTTTGAGTCGGTGTACCATATGCGCGAAGCGACGGGCGCCGGAATAACCGATGCGACGGCGAACGGGTACGCCATGACGGCTAACGGCACCATTACCCCGAGCGCCGGAGTGAACGCACACACCGATTCTGCGGAGTCGTTCGACGGGTCAACCGGCTATTATAACGGCACCAGTCCAAATGTGAGCTTCAGGTATATCTTTACCGTTTCGGGTTGGTTTTATGACTCCACCAGCGGCGGCAGCAGCAACGGCGGCGGTGTATTCAGTAAAGGCGCCTCCGGCTGGGCATCCGGAAAAGTATCGTTTTACCTGGGAGACGGGGGTGCGGATGACGGAACTGCGGGCTCCAGCCCCTCCGTGGTCGGCTACGGTCGAGACTATTTGTATGCAACTCAGTCGATGGGGACGGACGGCTGGCACCATGTAGCATGGGTTTTCAACTATAACGGAGGCACCCAGACCCGCCAGGTTTACATCGACGGCGCTCCGGCAAGCACCTCCGGGAATTATAATTCCTCGATCACGGTGGCCGATAATGCATCCAACGTAACCTGGCTGGGTCAATCCAACACCGGCAGCGGCTCGGCCTTTTTCAGCGGCCAGATGCAGGAATTCCGCATCGATAGTGTCGCCCGCTCTGCCGACTGGATCGATCTGTGTTATCTTACGCAGCAGTCTTCGAGCATCGTGTCGGGCGGTTCGATTGCGGGTGCGCCGTTTGCGCCGGTTCTTGCATCGCCGGCTAACGGCGCTTCGGGCGTGGCGACGAGCGCCTTGGCCTTGAGCTGGTCCGCTCCGGCGGGACCCGCCGTTTCTTCCTACAGCGTCAATGTCGCAACGGTTTCAAATTTCTCGTCAACGGTTTACAGCTGGACCGGCCTTACCGCCACCTCGCAGGTCCTGCCGGCGCTTTCAAATTCCACGACGTATTACTGGGAGGTGAGCGCCACGAACGCACAGGGAACCGGCCCGTGGGCAAGCCCGTGGAGCTTTAAAACGGTCGCCGCGTTCGGTGCACCGGCGTTGTCCCTGCCGGCTAACGGTGCGGTGAACCAGCCGCCGACCGTCAATTTCAGCTGGCAGCCGGTAGGAACCGCGGTGAACTATGAGTTGCAGGTATCCACATCGAGCATCCTGTCCGGGAGCTCCGGCACCGCTTTTGCATCGACGGTTTACGATAATGCCACCATTACGGGCATTTCACAGGCCATTTCCGGTCTCCAGTATTCTACCGGGTACTATTGGCAGGTTCGGGCGGGTAATGGCAGCAGCTGGAGCACCTACAGCAGCACCTGGTCCTTCCAGACCGGCAGCCTGCCGTCCGTGCCGCAGCTTACTGCTCCATCAAATGGAGAGACCAGCCAGCCCGTAGCGGCGGCGCTCTCCTGGGGAACCTCGAACGCGGCGACAACATACAATGTGCGGGTGACGACCGATGGAACGTGGGGGACGACGATTTATCAGCAAACCGGTCTGACCGCTGCCGGGGCTGCCGTTTCGTGGACCACGCCCAATTTGCAGCCTGCAACAACCTGGTATTGGGAAGCCGGTGCGGCCAATGGGGTCGGCAACAGCGCATGGTCGGCGGCATGGACCTTTACCACGGCGCTGGTTGCGCCGGCAGCCCCGGTTCTTTCCTCCCCCGGGAACGGCTCATCGAATGCGTCGGTTACCAACCTGACGCTCAGCTGGGGATCCGTTTCAGGGGCGACGTCCTATACCCTGCAGGTTACCACCGTCGGGGATTTTTCAAGCACCACGGTTAATCGGACTGGATTGACAAACGCCTCAACAACGGTCGGCGGGCTGAGCACCTTCGCGTTCTACTACTGGAGGGTTGCTGCTGTCAATGCCGGCGGAACGGGTTCCTGGTCATCCACCTGGAGCTTTTTGACTGCCAGCACCTCGACGCTGCACCGTGCCGGAATAAAGGGAGCGACCGAATTTGCGGTCCGAGGTTCCCTGCTGGCTTATTCTATTGCAAAGCCGGCGGAGGTGGAAATTTCCTTCAGCAACATGCTGGGGAGGACCCTCAAGGTGATCCGATGCAAACAGGCTGAAGGCAGCTATGCCCTTAACATTAGGAACTATTGCCTTGCCGCCGGACGTTATATGGTTCGGTTCAAGGCCGCCGGCATAGAAAAACGCGCGTCAATAACGATTGCCCGGTAGCCGAGGTGAGGGGTACGGGGGATAGTCCCAAGGCGGTGAAAAGATTGTTGCCGGTGCAGCCTGCAGTTATCATCCCGCTGCTGCTCTGCCTTTTCACCATAATGCCGTATGCCCGGGTCGGGGATTACGGGTTTGTCAACTACGACGATCCCGAATATGTCGCGGAAAATCCCCCGGTCCAGGCCGGGCTGACCCTGCACACCATCTGCTGGGCGTTTACTTCCTTTCATGCGGCCAACTGGCATCCGGTCACCTGGCTCTCCCTCATGGCGGACCGCACCCTGTTCGGGATGCGGCCCGCCGCTTTCCATTTGACCAATGTTTTTTTCCACCTCTTGAATGCGATCCTGCTGTTCTTCCTGCTTCGTGCCATGACCGGCGCAGAGTGGAAAAGCGGATTCGTTGCCGCCTTGTTTGCCCTGCACCCCATGCATGTGGAGTCGGTCGCGTGGATCGCAGAACGAAAAGACGTTGTAAGCACTTTTTTCATGATGGCGACGATTATCGCCTGGCATCGGTACGTGCAGCGCCCCCGATTGCGGCGGTATCTCCCGGTTGCGGCATGCTTTGCCCTGGGACTGATGGCAAAGCCGATGCTGGTGACCCTTCCATTACTTCTCCTCCTTCTTGATTTTTGGCCATTGAAGCGCATCGGGTGGCCTTCCGGCAAGGCCCCGGGGCAACGATCCATGGTCGGCGTCGTGATGGAGAAAATGCCCCTGGTGATTCTGTCCGCCCTGTCATGCAGCATCACCGTCATCGCTCAGCGCCAGGCCGCGGCAGTGGTTCCCTTCGAGCGGTATTCCCTGGGAGTAAGGCTGGCAAACGCGCTGACCTCCTATGGCGGATATTTCATAAAAATGATGATTCCCCGCCACCTCTCCGTGTTTTATCCGATGGTGACCGTAGACGCGACCGGGCTGCTTTTATCCATAGTGTCCATTGCAGCGATGACCGTACTTTCGTTCGCAGCGTTAAGGAAAATGCCGTATATCTTTGTCGGATGGATGTGGTATGTCATTACCCTGCTGCCGGTTATCGGCATCCTGCAGGTCGGAAGCCAGGCAATGGCGGACCGGTACACGTATATTCCTTACATTGGGTTATTTATACTGTTCACCTGGGGCATCTGCGGTTTTCTCGGCACGTACCGCCGCGGCCCGGCACTGCAAATCGGCATCGGGGTGCCGGCCATCCTGGCATTGATCATCGCGACGGACCGGCAGGTGGGTTACTGGAAAAACAGCGGGACGCTGTTCGAACATGCCATTGCCGTTTCGCCGGACAATTATGTCGCCCATCAGAACCTCGGGCTTTTTCTTGAAGAGCAGGGCGATATCCCGGGGGCAACCGCCCATTTTGCCGAAGCGCTGCGCATCAACCCGAATGATATTAATGCCCTCAACAGCCTCGGGAGCGTTTTTCTCGAACAGGAGCTGGTCGATACCGCCGTACCCTATTTTCAGAAGGCGCTCCGGATACAGCCGGATTTTGCCGAAGCGCGCAACAACCTGGGGATTGCCTATGCCCGGTCAAACAGGTGGCGTGAAGCACTGCAGGAATTTACAATAGCGTCGCACCTGAATCCCGGCAGTGAAAGACCCTATAGCAACCTCGGGCTTGCCCTCGCAAAGGTCGGCGAATGGGACGGTGCGATTGATAATTTCCACCATGCACTGCGCCTTGATCCCCAAAATGCGGCCACGCATTTCCACCTGGGCTGTGCATATGAGAATAAGGGACAATATCAAGAAGCATCGGCACAGTTCAGGGAGGCATTGCGCATCGATCCCTCGTTCGAAGATGCCGCGCAATCGCTGCAGCGGATCGAGCGCTTTTGACCTTTGGCCCGGATTCGGGCGATTACCGTGCGCAGTCGCCCCCGGCGATCCGGAGCGCACTGCCATTGACACAGGTACGATTACACGCGGATTTCGGTGATTCTGCCCGATTCGACGTTACCGAACCCGAGTTTCGCCGCGTGAGCGAGGTATTTGACGTCTTTGCCCTCGCACTTCCGGCCGTTCCATGAGGCAAGGGACACGCCCCAGCTGTCGGCGGCGACCGGATCGATGCTCGCGCCGAAGGTATTGAGCTCGACCACGTTTCCCGGCCCGGCGGGCCCGTTGTCGAGGAGTGCGCGGCTGGCGTCGATAATGGTCAGCGCCGGCTTGAAATAGTAAAGTTGCTCGGCAATCGCCTGGTGCAGGTCCATGTCCTTGTGCATGGTGTGGCGGTTCTTGATGAGGCCCATGAGCCCCTTGATGCCGAAGGAGACCCGGCCGGCTGCGTGCGACTTTGCAATAGGCAGGCAGATGAGCGTATCGGTTCGTGCGAGTTCCCGCACGACGTCGGTTTTCGTGAGCAGCTTCGCCGCGGCGGAGGTTTTCTCCTCGAAAAGCATATCCTGGGCCGATTGCGGGGTGAAAATGACCGCTCCCTTGAGACCCTTCAGCGCGTCGAGGATGCCGGTCTTCTGTTTGCAGATTTCGGGATCGCGCAGTGTATTGTCGCAGATGACCACCCGCTTCGCACCGGCGTCAAGGCACATTTTGGCAACCGTATAGACCGCTTCGGGCGAGGTGGTGGTTGCCCACTCCGGCGGATTGGCGAAACTCATGTTCGGTTTGATCATCACGCGGGAGCCTGGCTTGACAAAATGTTCCATTCCGCCCATTTTGGCGAGGATCTTCGGAATGATCTCCGCTGCCGTACCCTTGCCTGCCACGACCTCGCTCTTCGAGGCCGTGGTGGCCTGAGCGAATGCCGGCGACAGGCCGGAAATCGACAGCGCCGCTCCCCCGGCGGCAGTTGCTTTCAAAAAATCTCTTCTCGATGTCATCGTCTGCTCCATGATAAATTTTGTATCCGGGTATATGCGTTCCCGTCCCGGGCATTACCGGCATTGTTATTCATCGCCCGTTGAGGCGCCGGCGCTTCCGGTTGCCGGGGCCGGGCTCTTGACGGATGGTGCCGAGCCTTCCTCCGGAAGACTTGCGGAATCATTTACGGAACTGAAATCCCGGTTCCTCCTGTCAATAATTTCCTTCTTTTGCTCTGCGGTTAAATACGGACCGGTTACAATGCGGTTCTCGCCGAACTTGAACACGACAATTGCGGCAGTGTCGCCGATCGGGCACTCTTTCTCGCACTGTCCGCACCCCATGCAGAGGTCCTCATAGACATCCGGAACCCTGAACATGCCCCTGGTGGTCATAGCCATCTTCGGATCGATGGCATGATAGGGGCATACCTCCTGGCATACCAGGCACTCCTTGTTCTGCGACCAGGCAAGGCAGCGATGCTTGTCAACCACGGCAGTACCGAGCTTGGCAAACCGCTTTTCATCGTACGGCAGCACGCGGAGCGCGCCGGTAGGACAGACCGAGCCGCAGATATGGCACTTCTCTTCACAGGCGCCTATCCGCGGGACAATCTTCGGGGTTGACCAGCGCTCAAACCCGTCATCGAAGCCGCACGGCTGGATCGCGTTGGTGGGGCATACTTTCATGCATTGGCCGCAGGCGAGGCAGCGTGCATTGAAGATCTCCTCGGGAAGCGCTCCCGGGGGCCTGATGAGCCTGCCGGTGTTATCGCGCCGGCTCATGGCATTCGCCTTGATGAGCGGAAGGAGCAGCACGCTCGCCGCTGCACCGCCGATAAGATGCCTTTTCCCGAAATCCGGCCCCACCGTATCCCCGCGGCGGTGCCCGGCGAAACCGAACCGGGTGCACGACTTTGCCGTCGGTATGCATTGACCGCAGAGAATGCATTCGGCGCCGGACGTGCGGCGAAAATCCTTCTCCGGAATCGCCCGCGTGGGACAGATCTTTGCGCAGGCGGTGCATTCGCTGCAGGCGTTGGCATCGGCCACGCGTCGGAAAAGAGTGAAGCGGCTGAGCAGTCCCAGAAATGCGCCCGTAGGACATATATACTGGCACCAGAACCGCCGGTCCCACAACCCGCCCGCCAATACCGCGAAAAAGAGCAGGCCGATGCCGATGCCGCCGTAGAAGAGCGGCAGCATTGGCGGCGTGCGGGTGGAATCCAGCACTGCGGTGAGCGGTGCGACGAGATTCCCGGCAAGGGCCGGCAGCGGATAGATGAAAACGGTCAGGAAACGGGAGAAAATCGAAAGCGGATCGAAAAAGAGCGGAAACAGAACCCCGGCGACTGCAGCCAGAGCGATACCGGTCAGGAGGATATATTTAAGCCCGTGCAGGCCGATGGGCGGCCTCCGCTCCGGTCGGCGAAGCCCGCGGAAAATGAAACGGTCCGAAAAGTCGACCACCGCGCCGAGGGGGCAGAAAAATCCGCAGAAGATCCTGCCGAACACGCCGGTCAGGACAACCACCGCCGGCACCGTTATCGCATACCCGGCGATGATGCGATGTGAGGCGATAAAGGTAAGAATTCCCGATACCGGATTGAGCCGCAACAACCACCGGTTGTCGAAGGAATAGGCTTGCGGATAGCGCAGTGCGAAAAAAAATAAACCGCAAAAGATCACCAGCGCAGAGGCTTGAATCCACGGCTTAACAGCTTTAATATGATCCCCCTCCCATGCTATCCTGAATGTCTCTCCCGACTCTCCGGGGTCACACTTCTCGACATCCCCGGTTAGATACTATGCTATGAAACAATATACTTCAGATATTTCTAATAGTAACAAATAAAAAGGGAGACCCTGCCATCTCGGCCGAGTCTCCCTGATCGCGTTTCCTGCCGGTTTCCCTGTGCAGGAGTCCCAGTTGATTGGGAAGGTTTTTAATTTGCCGGCAAACCATCCGGCCGCCGACATTTGAATAAATAATTTCCGGCGCAAATAGCTGTCAATAAAAATCATTTATGGATATCCGGCAAGCCGCGAACCATGCCCCGCCCGTCGGGGCAAAGGGGGCCGTGGCCTCCGGATGGTTCAAGTTCGCGCTTATTGGGTGGCCCCGTCAAACCTCTTTCCCGGTTGTTTAAATTTTCGTTACTACTCAGGCAGGTGGAAAGATTGCTGAACAGGCACAGCGAGCACATGGCAGGCTGCTTTCGCGGTCCCCGGAGCTCTGCTCCGGGGACCGCGAGCGAATTACAAATATTTCCTCTCCTATANNGGATTTAATTAGGCAAGGGATAGCATCTGAGTAGTAACAAATTTTCAATCTTTTTTGATACTCAGGAGGTGAAACCATTCTAAAAACTTCAGGTGGGGGAGCGCAATTAGGCTGTCCACCCACCTGAAGCGCTGGTATTCGAGGTTTTCTCACCTGAGCAGTGCCCCAAAAATTAGATTATTTTGATTAATAAGATAGAAAACATTCCTGTACTAAGTACCGAGCGATCTTTTTTTTGCAGGAGTGCAAAGAAAAGAATGGGAAGATTTCCTGAATGATCCAATCGAAAGTGATACCTGAAGTCCCTTCATGGCAGGTACAACCCATTTCCCAGCCATACAATCTTTTCGGCATTTCCCTGACCTCCCGTAATCGCGACATTCTTTTCGGCGCGATCCTATGCGTCCTCACCTTCCTTGCCTACCAGCCTTCCTGGAACGGCACGCCGGTTCTGGACGACAGTGAATTCATCGTCAAGCCCGCCGATCAAACGCTGCACCGCGTTGCGGTGTATTGGATGCAGCCCGGAGCGACCTTTGAGTATCTTCCCGTTCTGTTCACCTCCTTCTGGGTTGAAAACCGGCTCTTGGGCAGTTCCCCCCTCGACTATCATCTGACTAATATTGTATTGCATCTCGTTGCCGTCTTCCTGCTCCTTATCCTGCTGCGCCGGTTACGAATCAAGGGAGCTTGGCTTGCTGCAGCGCTATTCGCGCTGCATCCGCTCCNNAGGTCGAATCGGTGGCATGGATTGCGGAACAGAAGAACACCATGTCGACGGTATTCTTTTTCGGCGCATTGTTATCCTATCTGGAATTTGATCATACAAGATCGAGGAAATTCCCTGTACTTGCTCTCGGCCTGTTCGTGCTTGGAATGCTTTCGAAACCCTCCGTTATTCCGCTGCCCGCGGCGGCGCTGGCGCTCATCTGGTGGAAACGGGGATGCCTGGCCTGGAAAAGGGACCTCATGCCGCTCCTTCCCTTCCTTCTCGCCGGGCTTGCCATCAGCCTGATAACGGTTTTCCTGGAGATCACCCATTTGCGTGCGAGAGGAGCGGCATTCGCCATTCCGATCGCAGGGCGCTGTATCATTGCCGGAAAGGTCTTCTGGTTTTACCTTGCCAAGATNNTTCTGGCCGTCCGGCCTGTGCGCCACCTACCCGCGCTGGAACCCCGGCATTGGTTCGATAGGGCAATTTGCTTATCCCCTGGCTGCCCTTCTTTGCGGGGCAGGGCTGTGGATGATCCGGCGGCAGCGGCCCGAATTCTTGACTTGTTATATTTATTATGCCGCCATGCTGACCCCGGTTATGGGCTTTGTCAACATTGCCTGCTTCAGGTATACCTTCGTTGCCGACCGCTGGCAGCACCTCGCCTGCATAGGACCGATCGTGCTGGCCTCCTCCGGCCTTGCCGTTCTGTCGGCAAGCCGCAGAATTCCGTTACGCAGGCCGGTTCAGGCATTCTCGGTGGCCGTGGTCCTGATCCTGGGCATCATGACCTTCAGGCAAGCCGGAGTGTATAAAAGCGGGGAGGCCTTCTACCGCGGCATTGTAACCCGGAACCCCTCCTGCGGAATGGCCTACAACAACCTTGGGGTCGAGCTCCTGCAGCGAGGCGCTCCGGGCGAGGCGGCCGTCGCGTTCCAGAGAGCAATTGACAACAATTATGAGGATGCCTATTTCAACTTCAGCATCCAATATTATTTCGATAACGGGCGGAGGTTGATCCGGTCGGGCAATCGGGACGAGGCCATCGCCCTCTTTAAAAAAGCGGCACAGTTTTACCCCGGTAATACGCAGGTCTATGAAATTCTCGGCAGCCTTTATTCGCTGGCCGGGGATCCTGGTGCGGCCATTGACAATTATAGAAGGGCAGTGTCGATCGCTCCGGCCAACGGGGCTTATCGGCAGAGCCTCGGGATAGTGCTGATGCAAACCGGGCGCTTCAGCGAGGCGGTCGACCAGTTTAACGCGGCGGTGGCGGCCGGTCAGGGCAATCCGTATTGTCTTGCAAACCTGGCCGAGGCATATTTTCGCCTGGGAAATCGTGCAGAGGCGGTCCAGGTTGCTATGCGGGGTTTTGAACTGGCGCGGCGCGTTGGCGATGGGAAAATTGCCGCGGAGCTCCATCGGCAGGTGGGGATTTACAAATAGAAATGTGATAAGGGATCGTGAGCGGACGGCAACCGCGAGTCCGCTCATATGCATTCACCGGGAAATCCGCCCTGCAGGCGCATCACTCATCACGGAGAATGCGGCTCTAAAAAAAGGCATGAATATTGCTTTCTTAGGTTTTCACAACATTTTAAAAGGAGAGGACCTATGAAGTCGGTAATTTATGTTCAACTTGTTCTATTGCTCGCGATGGCGGCGATATCGGCGCAGGTAAGGACGGCCCTGAGCGAATCGCCGGCCAATTTCTTTTATACCATTGAATTCCAGAAGCCGGCAGACNNGTGCTGCCGACCTCAGGATACATTTTTCGTCTCTGGTTTCACCGGACCAGGTACAATCGATTCTCAACCAGGAGCTGAGGCAGGCGGCGGCCTTTTCCGGTCGCCGCACCGATATCATGGGAGTCGCCCTCCTCAATGAAGCACGGCTGCCCCTCCCGGATGGCACCAAATTCATGGTCTATAACTCTGCCAACGACCGGATCGAAAGCGGCAAGCCCTATGCAGCGGCGAGGCCATTGCCGGCATCAACGGGCACGATCGGGGTAGCGCTCGATATTTCCATGCAGGTCGATCCCAAGGGACAGCTGCGCATGGTGGGGANNAACCAACCTTCCCAGCGGTATGGCCGGTGTTCTTGAGCTGAAAAACCCCGCTCTTTCATTTTATGACTGCGACAGCGTTGTAATATCGCGCGGCGAATTTGTATCGAAATGGTTTTCGGCGCACTATCGGCCCCTGCCCAGGGGTGCCTATACGTTCAGCTTCCTGACGCCCCCGCCGGGAGCGCAGCCTCAAAAGGTCCAGGCGGTAATCGGCAGAAACGGTGAAAACCTGAGCGGCCCGTACGTCATCGACCGCCTGGCCGATAATATTGTCAAATACGAGAATACCTTCGAGTTGAAATAATGCCTGCTGTCAATCTGCGGCACCGCGGATTTTCACGCCGCGGTTGAACAGGCGGGAGAACAGTTTCGAGCGGTTTCTGAGCGCCCACTGTTCCAGGAGGAGGTCTCCCTTTCCGGTCGGTCGCAGGACGATGGTCCGGGGGTCGATGGTAACCTTGACCGAAGTGACATTCTGCAGGTGCTCGCGGTCGAGCGCATCGGCGAGCCGCAGGATTGCCGTGAGCGCTTCCACGATGCGCCGGTCGGCCTTCGAGAGGGCGGCGAAGGATTCGTGCCGCAGTGCGGGCTCGCTCTTCCGGTGATAGCGGGCGATGTCGGCGGCCAGGTGTAGTTGACGCACGGCGAAGCCCGGGATATCGCTGTTGCGTATGAGATAGTGCGAATGCTTGTGGTGCTTCTCACGGCTGACGAACATCCCGATGTCGTGGAGGATGGCGGCGACAAGAAGCAGCGGGCGAAGTTCGGGGCCCAGTCCATGTACCTCCCGAAGCTGGTCGAAGAGCGACAGCGCTATTTTGGAAACATGCATGCTGTGCTGCTCATCGAACTGGTACCGGCGACCGACAGCAAGCGCGCCCGCGGAGATCTTCCGGTCCATCTGAAGCGCATGGTCCTCCTTTCCCACGATCTCGTCCATGAGGTCGAGCATGATCCCTTCCTTGAGGCCGACAAAGGGGACGATGAATGCGCCGACATTCGCCATTTCCGCAAGGCGCAGAAACACCATGGCCGCCGGAACAATCACGTCTGCACGATCCGCATTCAGGCCGAGTTTTTGCACGCGCTGGCGGTAGGTAAGCCTGGAGATCCGCATGACCAGGGACGACAGCTTTGCGGTGCTCAGGGTAGCCACGCCGTCCTTATTCCGCGTTGATCCGCCGAGTTTCACGAGTGCCTCAATATTGCCGCCCGTTGCGATGAGCCCGTTTATGGAGCTAAAATATTGGGCATGCGGGATGCGCAGGGTGGAAACATATTCCGTCAACAGCCGCTGAAACAGGTTCCGGTCATCCTTTATGCCGGTAAGGGACTCCGCCAGCCTGATGGCGCCCATGGCATGCGACTCGCTCCAGAGAATGCCGGAATCGTCAATGAGCGATACCTCCAGGCTTCCGCCCCCAAGGTCGGCCATGAGCCATTTGCCGTTCCCGAGGGCAAGGGAGTGTCGAACCGCACGGTGTGCGTATCGGGCCTCTTCGGAACCGGTGATGATGTGGAGCGATATCCCGGTTTCTTCCCTGATCCGCCTGGCAAACTGTTCGCCGTTCGCGCTTTCGCGCACCGCGCTGGTCGCTACCGCGCGATAGTGCCCGATGCGGAGTTCCTTCATTTGCCGCGCAAAAGTCTTGAACGCTGCAACGGCGGCATCCATCGCCCTGGATTCCATGAGACCCGAAATGAACACCGATTTTCCGAGCCGGACCGGCTGGCGCTCGGAGGCGAGCGATTGCCACTGGTCGGGGCCGGAGAATTCTGCCGCTTCGAAGCGGATGCCGTTGGATCCGGTGTCGATGCTTGCGATGCGCAGGGGGAAGGATTTGTTCTTTTTCGTTTGAGTGTTCATGGGATGATTTTCACTGATTATGATTGCTTTTTCAACCGATTCAGAATGAATAGTTTAACCTCACCTGCTAATTTGAAGGCGTTTTGCGCTTCATCGAGACCGGGAATGTAAAAATCGTCAGGATAGCGGGATTCCACGGCATATTCGCTGAGTTCGATGGTATTTACAAGACTGACAAACGTTCGATCTATCTTTGAACAATCTTCAATCAGCCGCTCAATCTTGTGGGTTTTCTCCGGCGCAGATCCATGCGATACCAGATAAGCTTTAAAATATTTTTCTGCAGCCTGCTGGCAATGAAAGCATATCGCATCGGTAACCGGCTCCTCGGCGTTGAGCATCTGTGCCGCTGCCTTTAAGTCATTTTCAACCTTGAGGATCCATTTATTGACAAGGTCTGTTATACGCAATTCCAAAGCACTACTCCCTCCCGGTTGATGACCTTGGAAAGCGTCGGAAGTCGCAGTTCCGCCAGAAAATCCACCTCATTCTTTACGAGGAAATCGGCATTAAACCCTTTCTGTGCCGCTTCCCATCGAAGCGCGGCCAATGATTTGAGTTTTTCCTGGCGATCGAGGTTTTTTCCGGTAAGAATAATGAAATCCATATCGCTGCCCTCATCTGCGGTTCCGCGGGCATAGCTGCCAAACAGAATGATGCGGACCGTTGACGGAATATCTTTCAGAATGATCGCGCTTATTGCGCTCAAATCTTGTTTGGTGTACATGATTTCAGAGCCTCTTCGTGCTCTTAAAATTAAATCGGCGGCAAGACGCGAAAAAAATATTTTTCGATAATGCTCAGGTAGTTTTATTGAAAATTCAATTTTTTTGATGGCTGGGCCGGGGTCCAAAAGGAAAGGCAAAATCAAATTCTTTTGGATGGCTG
>PLTF01000160.1:1462-7987 GCA_003164335.1 Fibrobacterota bacterium | reverse complement strand
GTCGAGAAAAGTCTACCACCTCAGTATTCTACTATAAACTAGGAGAAATTCCAGATGAAAAACAATTCTTTGATTATGATTGTGGTGATGGTTTACACTGTTTATGCGCAAACAAACCAGTCAACCCCACAATATGCTCGTCAACTTCCGTCTCCCTGTACAGATTCGTTAATACAAGCTCATATACAAGCAGTGAATAGAGTCAGATTGCTTGAAGACCCGCGAGATATAAACGAAATGATGGGCTTTGTTTTAGGAGATCTTTGCGCGAGTTGCGCGCGCGATCCGCAATACGACGCTGTTATTGTTAACTTGCTAACAAAAATACTTCTAACGGATACCGTATTTTCGGCGCGAGAAGAAGCGGCCGGGCTCATTATTAACTTTCTAAATAATGAAAAATGGGGCAATAATGCGCAAATATACCATGCACTGACTAATGCCATGCGTAGCGATTCAGACCCTTTGGTGAGACTCCGTTCGGCTGTGGCGATAATACAATTGTGCCAAAAAGGCACTCCGGAGTGCGAGGACACAATAATGAAGGTGGTGGCGGATACGACGACATATGTTGGACTAGTTCCACTGGACACGGTACCTGAATGTCCAACATGCCCTTCTGTTAAATTAAACATGAAAAGACTGGAATTAAGGCATCTTGCCCAGTTAATTAAAGCAGGAAAAATACAGGATAAGGAAAAGGCAATAGCTGCATTAGGGAAACTGATGTCTGTTGAAACAGATGTTTATGTCATAACCGCAGCAAGGGGCGCACTAAATCGATTAAGTGCTGGAGGACAAAAATGAAAACACTGCCGGCTATAGTAATGTATGTGGTCGCAATAGTGGTTTGTTACACTAATGCTGCTTACCATTAAATCAAAAGGCGCGCATGTCGGGGGCTTTTATGATGATGCCATCGGAAATACTCATGGATATCAAATAGTGGTGCTTGACTGGATACCTTGAACAGGCACGGCGCGCGGATGGATGGCTGCTTCGCGGCCTCCGGAGCTTGATTCGAGGAGATTCAATATGCTCTTTTGGCTAAGGTTCAAAGGAGATGGGCCATGCGGCTCATCTCCTTCTTTACGATACATCCCCGATAATGCCGAAAAACGCGCGGCATGTTTTATTAAAAAAAACGAAAAAAAGTGTTGACTTTGATTTCATTTTAGTTCTATATTGACAGCATCAGCAGTTTGCGGCAGGGTTCATGTGATGAAAAAGAGTTGGACTTTTCGGGTAACTTATTAATATTCCTTTAGATACATTTATTATTAACCAGGTTATAGGTAAGTTATGGCAATCGTCGTTCGCCCTGAGCCAGTCGAAGGGCAACCGGCAAAGGCTTGCCGTTTATGGTTCGACAGGCTCCACGAGCGGTTGTTTGCTGTAATTTGCTTTAGAATTGATCGGTAAGATTAGCTATTCCCTTAAAAAGGAGGATTCATATGCGGCAGAGCATTGCTTGGAGAATGTCGGGGTTAGTTTTGGTCTTTCTCTCTTTTTCAATCAGTTACGCACAACCCCAGCTCTCTTCACCATCAAATGGTGCACAGAATCAACAAGTTACCTTGACACTTACTTGGCAAGCATTGAGTGGTTCGAGTTATTATGAGGTTGAAGTTGCCACCTCATCTGATTTATCCGGAACATCGTTAATTTTCCAATATACTTCATCAAACTTGGCAACACAACCCGTTTTAGGCTTGGCAAACGGCAAATTGTTCTATTGGTCTGTGCTAGGGTCTGGTTCCAGTGAAAATGCTATATGGGCAAGCGCTTGGAGTTTCAGTACCGTTGCGCTGGCTCCGGGAACACCCATAGCGCCTGCACTTTCATCGCCAAGCAATGGTGCTTCCGTATATCCGGGCCTTACTTTAAACTGGCACTCAGTTTCAAGCGCGACATCTTATGGGCTGCAGATCTCAGAAGGTGATTCTATGTTTGTTTATTCATTTAACACCCGTTTGGGGCTCATTAAAAACGGCATAACTTCAACCTATTGCAGCACAGAAACCTTACAATTGCCTAATTTGAGCGAAACTCCCTATTACTGGCGTGTTGATGCAAGCAATGCGATTGGAACTGGACCTTGGTCAACTGTTTGGAGTTTTTATCTGCCAGGTTATGCAGTTCTTCCTGCCATTAAACAATCAAAATTACGCCCGGCTTCTAATAATTTCCGCCTCGGTTTCACGAAACTGCTCGCTCATGCGAAAAATATAGAAGCATATTCGCTTGAAGGGGAAAAAATGAATTCAGACCTTCTGAGCAGGACCAATGGTATTGTTCTATATCGCAACGCACCAGTGTCGGGCCATGAGTAATTACATAATCAATGCGGAAAGAGAGATGAAGGGTTGGGTGGAAGTTTCAGGCTTTTTAGTGGGGAAACCATTTACAATGGTTTACCCTGGCCCGAAGCCACAAAAGCGTCTTCGGGCACACCCTTTCCTGCGGAAGTGCGAGGCGGTGCCTGCCTCGCTTTGCTCAGCAGGCGCTCTCGCACTCCCGCAACGCTCTCAATAGGTAGAAAAAACATTGGCAAAGCTGAACCGGCAAATCAATCCGGGTGTTTGTTAAGTCAGCCAGGGAAAATCTTTTCCTGCATTCATATCCATATCCCTCATTCTTCTACGGCCTTGCATTTGAATTCTAATTTTTTTTCGCGGAGGCTTGTGGGTCCCCCCAGCAGAGGTAACTTATGAAGCACTCCCACCTCGTGCGGGTGACCCGGCTCAGCCATCCAAAAGGATTTGAATTTTCTTCTGTTTTTGGAACACGGCTCAACCATCCAACTGAATTTAATTTTTCAAAAAACTACATGTTATAGTAACGCCCATTATTGTACCGCCCGCGGATTAGCCGCAAATCGTAATCAAAATTTTGAATGATTATTCATATTTATTTATAAAAATGGCCCAATGAGGAGCGAGGGTGGAGGGGCCGGTCCGCACGACCGGCCCCGTTTCTACAAGAATAAGTGAGATTTCGGCGTAAAAAAGGTATCTTTTCCTAGATATCCGGACGGCCGGTCGAGTGGTTTGGGAGTCTCATGAATCAGGCATCGGGAAAATCAGCAGTCGACATTTATGCCTACGACGATTTCAGGCTTTACCTGAACGATCGTTACGAGGCATGGAAACTGCTTGACCCGGAAGGCTCGGCCCGGGGTTTTGCAAGAAAGGCAGGGTTCTCCAACCCCGGCTTTCTCAATGATGTGATCAAGGGCCGGCGAACGCTCTCTCCCGATTCAAGTAAAAAGATCATCGGCGCATTCGGCCTCGAGGAACGGGAAGCCGATTACTTCGCCCTTCTTATCAAGTACAGCCGGGCAAAAAAAGAGTCTCTCCGCCAGGAAATCTACCGCAAGATTCTCTTCCGTCGCAACCGCAGCGGTTTCGTACGGCTCAACCCGGCACAGTCGCGATATTTCCAGGACTACCGCTACGCGCTCGTCTACAATGCCCTCATGGCAATCGACTTCAGGGGCGACTACGAGGAGCTGTCGAATTTCCTCTATCCGCCGATTCCCCCGGGCCCTCTTTCAAAATGCATCACCGACCTCTGCGAATGGGGGCTTGTGGTCCGGGGCGACGATGCGCGCTACCGGGTAACGCAGCGGTTCATCGAACCGCCGCCCACCTTGAAGGAGCATGTGCGGCAGCTGAACCGGGAATGGATTGTCCAGGCTGCCGAGGCGCTCATGCGGCTGCCGCCGGAAAATCGCCACATGTCAACTATGGTGATCAGTGTCAGCGCTGCAACCGGCAGCGACATCTCCCGGAAAATCGAAGAGTTCCGGAATGAACTATGGCAAATGGTGGCAAGCGACGGCGGGGAGCCATCGTGTGTCATGCAGCTCAATCTGCAATATTTCCCGCGATCGAGAAAAATGGAGTCTGCATGAACGTCATCGCCCGGCTTATCCTCTGCGTCGCTCTTTTCCTCGGCTGCTCGTCGCCGACATCGATAGCCGGCGGCGGGACCGATTTCCCGAACTCGACAACGATGGGAGCGGCCCTGAGCAGCAACATAGCAAGCGGAAACCAGTGGGGCGATTCCGTGATGCTTGCCGACACGCTGCCAAGCCTGTCTTACGGCAGACCGATTGCCATACCGGCATTCCCCGCCGTGGCGGGAACGTCAAAAACCGTTGCTGCAGCTTCCCAGACATTAACCTACAACCTGTCCGATACCGGGACCCTCAGGATCGTTACCGCCATTTATTTGAACTCAATCCCGGATTCCCTTACGGAAAGCGATACGATCGTCATACTGTATGATAGCGCGTATCGTGTCGGAGTTCGGGCCAATTTTCATATTTACCGCTATCGGGGCGAGAAAATTTTTCCGGCCGCAGCCCTTGACCAGCACTACTCCTTCACCGATGCCGACGGCGACGGCATCCTTAACAACCGTAACGGCCTGCCGAACCAGGCAACGCTTGTCTGGTCCTCCACCGATGCATCGGGCACGACTGCTTTTGCCGACCTGACATTCGACGGCGGCGCCGATAATAACCTGAGGACTGCAACGGATAACAGGATCCTGGCCTTCCGCAAGGGCCGGATCGGCAAAACGGGCGATACACTTACCTCCGCAGTCTTTTTTGCCTACGACGGCGATTCGGTCATTTTCGTCCCGGGAAACGCCGACTCCTGCCTGATCCGCGTCCTGAAAACCGATAATACCGTCGCGGGAAAAAAGGTTGCCGTCGAAGCCATTCTGGTGGTCTTCGCGACCGATTCAGCGAAAAATTACCCGGTGTACCTCGCTTCGCAAACTGTTATTCCGGGCGTAAGAACCGTGTTCCGTCGCCTCCGGGGTGTGCATGCCGATTCCCTGTTCTTTGCCGGCGATTCGGTATTTGCCGACAGGGTCGTGGACAGCTCCCGGACCGGCCTTTCCGATACGCTTCGGTATATTTTCATCAAAAGCCCCGTTGCGCTCGACAATTCCGGCAATCGCCTGGTGACCCTGCACCGCCATATCAGGAGGTCCGCCGGCAGCGAGCGGGAACGGGTTTTTACCCTCTCCGATTCGTCTCTTGTGCCCAACGGCACCCCGACCTCAGGCCAATTTTTCATGTGCCAGACCTTTTCGGACGGCTACTGGGTCCAGATCGATGGAGCCTTCAACACGCAAGCCATTACCGGCGACTACACCGATTCAAAGGAGAAAACGGGAACCTATACCTGGAACCGGGCGGGAACCTTGCAATAAAAAAATTGCCTCTCATTCGGAACGCGAGTATTTTTGGTAGTACCGGAAATTACTCGCGAGTAATTTCCGAAGGGGGTGAATTTGATCGCATACCTGGAACGCTATCTCGACCACGCAGTAGAACAGGATCTCGCCCGCAAGATGGTGTTCATCGGCGGTCCACGGCAGTCTGGAAAAACAACCCTTGCCCGTCAGGCGCTTAAGCGGGCGGGCGAAAATCCAACCGTACGATATCTGAATTGGGATGTGCTCGAAAACCGGCGGACCATCATGGAAGAGAGGTTTCCAGCGGGGGATGGCCTGCTGGTCCTCGATGAAGTCCAGAAATATTCGCGATGGCGGCAGACCGTCAAGGGACTGTTTGACAGCCGGGGCCCGGAACTTCGGATTCTCGTAACCGGCAGCGCGAAACTCGACTATTACCGGCGAGGCGGCGACTCTCTCCAAGGCAGATATCACTTTTACCGACTTTTTCCCCTGTCGCTTGCTGAACTGAAGTCACAGTCTCACAACGATCTCATGGATCTCTACACCTACGGCGGATTCCCTGAACCGTTTCTCCTGGCTTCAGAAACAGAGAGCAGGCGCTGGACGCGGGAATACCATTCGCGCCTCGTTCGTCAGGACCTGTCCGGCCTTGAGCGGCTTCATGATATCAGCCTTGTTGAGCGCCTGGCTATGCGACTTCCCGACCTTGTCGGCGCACCGCTATCGCTAAACAGCCTCCGCGAGGACCTTCAGGTCTCTCACCAATCCGTTTCACGATGGGTCGATATGCTCGAAAATCTCTATATGCTCTTCAGGATATATCCCTTTGGAGCGGCAAAAATCCGCGCCGTTAAGAAAGAATCGAAACACTATCATTTTGACTGGACGGTCGTGAAGAATCCTGGTGGCCGGTTTGAAAACATGATCGCGTGCCACCTGCATAAATGGTGCTGCTTTCTCCAGGATTCCCAGGGACGCAATATCGAGCTCCGCTATTTCCGCGATATCGACAAAAGGGAAGTCGATTTTGTCATCGTTGAGGATTTGAAACCTGTCGGCTTTATCGAGTGTAAACTAAACGGGAAAGAGCTGCATTCCGGTCTGCGATACCTCACGGAACGGTTTCCCGAGGTTCCCGCGGTCCAACTTGTTCTCGGTGAAAAGGTGGATGTCATCACCAAAGAAAGAATCCGGATATGCAGCGCGGAACATTACCTGAAGGATCTGGTGTAATGACCATGAAGGGAATTTCAAAGGTTTTGATTATGGGTTACTGCTCAGGTGGGGGAACCGCCTACGGCGGTT
>PLTF01000160.1:0-1455 GCA_003164335.1 Fibrobacterota bacterium | reverse complement strand
GCTCTCTTTTAGGGTAGAAAAAACAAAGGTAACTACGAAAAGCAAAACCGTATACGCTTATATATGTTAAGTCAAAAGTTTTAAAATTATTCCCGCTTATACCCTTCTTTGCATCTACGCTTAAGCGCGTCTACGTATTTTGTGATTTTTTCGCAGAGGCCTCGTGGGTCNNATCTTTCTTATTCTTTTTCTTTTGGGTTCCGGCTCGGCCATCCAAAAGAATTTGAATTTTCAAAAAAACTACCTGATCTGTTACTCTTGAATAATATCCCGAATCAATAATTTACATCCTGTAGGTAATTCCCCACTCCCCCACCTCCCCCGGCAGGATTTCCTTTTCGTAAAACGCCTCGAATGAGAAGGCATGGCTGTTCGCCCAGACGGCACAATCGCACGGTGTAAAACCGCACTCTGCGCGGATTTCGCCGACACGGGGATGGCGTTGCCGCACGGTAAGGCGACCGGCATTCCCGCACCCTTCCAGTTTCAGGAACAGCCCCTTTTCCCAGGGATAGTCCCGCTTCATGACGATGGTTCCCTCCGGATTGACATAATATCCCGGATTTACGGGCATGGACAGGGGATATGAAAAGGTGCACGCCTCGCCGCTCTGCGTAAGGGGAAAGAAGGGGTGTGCGAACCAGCGGACCGGTACCGCCGTCTCGCCGCGGTTCTCGAGCCTTGTCAGGGAAGCGACCGTCCGGTCACGGAGGACTACGGTCCGGGTGAGGGACAGCTTTACTTCACGAAAATAATGGGCGGTTTTCATGACTAGGGACTCTTCGCTGCATTCAACCTCCCATGCCGCGAATTCGCTTACCTGCGGATTATTGCGGACATGGAACGGGCTTATCGTGCTCGTCCGCCGGACCCGCCCGACGCCGATAACGAGGACTTCCTCCCCGACCCCGGCATCGGCCTCCCCCGGCGCCTTGACAAAGACCTCGGGCGCACCCTGGCCGTCGAAGACATTGAAGGCTGCTTCACCGAAGCGCGGTCCGGAGAGGAGATCGTTGCCGGTTTCATCTTTTATTTGATAAATATAGCCGCCCGTGCAGTAGCGGGATCCAAGATAGTGGCGATCGGCGGCAGGGTCGAGGATCTGGACGGAGAAATGGGAATTGCGGAGAGTGAACATATTGCTGGAAATATTGGTGAAACTTATCAAAAAACAAATTCAAATTCCGGGCGTTCCGGAGGACTCTCGGCAAAGCCGAGCCGGTATTTGAAGCCCTGCGGCTTCGCCTGGGTCTTCAAATACTGCCTGCGTCGCTTCGGTGCACGCTCAGCATCCAGCTTCGCGCCCTTTTCGGGCTCCTTCGGAGTGGCCTTCGCACATCCTGTGCTTCGGCTCAGCAGGCACCCTTTGTCCTCGCTAACGCAACGTCAAAAGATATTAAGGGTTCAACATGTTGAACCCCTACAGATGGGGCAACCACATAGGGTTGCCCCTAC
>PLTF01000014.1 GCA_003164335.1 Fibrobacterota bacterium | reverse complement strand
AATAAACGCAACACGTCAACTACCTTATTTTTCCCCGGAAACTGTCCAACGATTGGGGTCCACCTCATAAATCGATAAGATTGCACCATTGGTTGGGGCCGATTATTATTTTCAGGGGTCCTGTTGCATTCAATCGATCTGCTGGAAATATTTCAAACCTTTCAAATAAACCGGAGACTTATGATTAAAAAGCATTTTGCAATAGCAGCGCTGTTATTCGTATCGGCATCGGCGTATTCGCAGGTGGGTCTGCAGCCGGGAGTGATCATTGGTGTCGGTTCTTACGGGGATGCCCCGACTTCGTATTTTATTGCGGGTGGAGTACTGGATATCCCCCTGAGCAGGCATTTCTCGATAGAACCGAGGATTGAATATCAGCACATAGGCAGTTATAACTTCCATAATGAAGACGGCACGGTTACCTCCTTTACTTCTAATCAGAATTATATTGCCGCTTCGGTCAATGGAAAGCTGAAATTCCCAATACCGCCTATTGTAAGTCCTTATATTTTGATAGGGTTGAATTACTTCTGGCCTGCGGCAAATGTACCGAATGTCTATAGTGCGGCCTTCGATTTAGATATCGGGGCGGGAGTAGAATTTAATGCCGGACCGATAATTCCTTTTATTGAAGTGAACACTTTTTACGGGTATGGGGTAAATGCTGGGATTAGGTTCAAGATTTAAATCTTTACCTTGAGTGAGAATATATGGAACACGTCTGCTCTAATTGTGGAAAAAAGCTTGGTTTCCTTGAGAATTTCGGCAATGATTTGAAACCGCTTTGCGGCGATTGTAGAATTCCAGACAAACAATGCCCCTTCTGTGGTCAAAGGATTGATGACGACCAGCTCGTTTGTACGAATTGCGACCGGGATCTTCGGCCAAATAAGGATAAACGCAGAATCGGTGAATCGTATACCTATAAAAGAACCCTGCAAGTAAAGCTCTTTTGCATTGGATTAGTGGTCGTCTTTTCAATATTTCCAATATCTTTTGCTTTTTCGATGGTTAATGCAACTACTTTTATTTGCGGCACGGCAATAATTATCATCATCGCCTATGATTTTGGTTTTACTTACCCTAAGCAAGTCACCATCACACCGGAAAATATTGAAATTACTAATATTTTCAGCAAGAGGAATATTAATATTTCTGAAATAAATAAAATCTGGGAAGGTTATCAAAGCAGCTTTAAATCTTCATTCAAGTGCATTTTCATTGAATATAAAAATGGGTCCAAGGACAGGATACGTTCATGCTATCTTGATGAGAAATCTAAACAAATGTTGTTATCAATAAGATAGTTGACTATCGGCAAGCATTGCTTGAAAATTAGGACGTGCATAGAGGTATAAATGATCGCACTTATCTTTTCCCATGTTTTTTCTACATAGAAAGAGGGCGTTGCGGGAGGGGAAAGGCGTTTGCCGGAGGCAAACATCGCCTTCCCCTTCCGCAGGAAGGGGTGNNGCCAAAGACCCCGCAGCCCGGCTTTGCGGGCGCGGAGGCTTTGGCCAGGGGGAACCCGCGTAGCGAGGTTCCCCCACCAAAGGCATCGAATCCAGTACTCCAGTCCTCAATTCACCTTACTTCACTGTCTATTATCGCACTTCAATTCTTGCATATAATCTTCGCCATCCCCCCCGCCTGCTGATTCCCCATCCTCGCCGCCATCTGCAAGTCGGCACAGGCCAGAGCCGGATTATTGACATGCTGGTAGGCGAGCGCCCGCCGGAAGTACGCATCAGCATAGTTGGCATCCAGCCGTATAACCGCCGAATAATCTTCTATGACTCCGGCCCAGTTTCCGGCACCCTCCCGGCAGAGCGCCCGACCGAAGAAGCCGAGCTTGAACTGCGGACAGATGGCAATTGCGGAGTCGAAATCAACCATGGCGGCCCCGCTGCGGCCGGAGCTCATCTCACCGCTGCCGCGCAGGTAGTAGGCATAAAAGTGCTTCGGGTTGAGTTCGAGGCAGCGGGTGTTGTCTTTGATCGATGCCTCGGTCTCGCCGATGGTAAGTTCGCTGTTGGCCCGGTTGTACCAGGCGTCCGCAAGCGTGGGTTCAAGCCTGATCGCCTGGGTTTCGTTGTAGATCGCTCCCCGGTAATCCTTTGCCTCGCAGAGCACCTGGGCAAGGTTGTGGTAGGCGATGGAAGGGGTGTGGTGGTTTGCCCTGATGCAGTCCTCCCAGAGGGCGACGCTGTCCTGCCAGACCGCGCAGCGCGCCGAGGAGAGCCCGGCATAGACCAGTGCAACGGCAATGATGAGGCCGCGCGCTCCCAAGCGGATGCCCTGCGGCGTCTTCTCCATTGCAAAGCCTGCACAGAAGAAGAGTCCGATCGACGCGATGTACATATACCGGTCGGCCATGAGCGCCCGTCCAACCGGCATGAACTGCAAAAGCAGAACAATGCAGGACACGAAAAAGCCCAGGCCGAAGAAGAGCGCCCGGGATTTCCTGAAACCGTACACGAGGCCGGCAAGCACGGCAAGGGGAGGGATGAGCGCAAGGTAATAGACCGCGGGCAGGCCGTGCGTCGCATCGGGATAGCCGTAGAGCGTCGATAGGCCGGTCGGCACGACGGTCTTGACGAGGTACATCGAGAATGCCGTGGAGGCGAAGAGGAGTCGCGGAATAAGCGAGCTCTGCTCGTTCGGGATCGCGTTGCCCGCGGCCTGGGCTCTGACGGCAATGAATCCGAAGAGGAGCGCCGCCAGGTAAAAGGGAATCTTTTCGAGCAGCACTTTTTTCGATGCCGTGTTCCTGCCGGCAACCAGATCGATGAGCGTGACCACCACGGCAAGGGAAACCGCCTGTCCTTTGGAAAGGAGCGACAGGAGAAACAGCAGGAGCGATGCGGCGTACCAGGCGGGTTTTCCCTGCCGGACATACCGGAGATAGGCGATTCCCGACAGGAGGAACCAGAAGGCGTACAGGACGTCCTTGCGTTCGGAAACCCAGGCGACCGACTCCACATGGAGCGGATGGACGCCGAAGAGGAGCGCCGCAGCGGCGGCGACCGCGATGGCGCTGCGGGGTGCATCGGGCCCGGCCTTTTTACCCCGGTTCTGCGGCTTGAAGAAGAATTGCGCAATTGGGTAGATGAAGAAAAAAACGAGGATCGTATTGAAAACATGGAACAGAACATTTACAAAGTGAAATACCGCCGGGCTCACCGGCGGAATGGTACCGGGCGAGGCGGGGCTCATCGCGAAGTCGAGAGTCATGGAGAGCATGGAAAGCGGGTGGAAATTGCCTTTCACGTAGGTCGGCGAGAAGCCGCCGTGACCGCCGGGTACGAAGAAATACGAGATGACATTCCCGGCAGAGCTTTTCAGCAGCTGCAACTGCTGGTAGGCGTAAAAGGTGTATTCGCTGTCGTCCCAGTTGGTAAACCCGCAGGAGAGCGAGCGTGCATAGGCGACAATCGTCAGGGCGACTATCGCGGCGAGTAGAACGGCGATGAGCCCGCGGGAGGAAGGCGGCGGTTTCTTGGGCTGCGGCGGGGCGGCATGACCTTTTTTTGGGCCCATTTAATTTGATTTTGTTAATTTATTGATCGCATCGCGAAGCCGCGCGGCGTCCTCGTACCGCTCCTCCTGGATGGCTTTGGCAAGCTTGGCTTTCAGCGAATCGAGCGTCGGGGCTTCGGCCTCTTCGGCTGCCGGTATTGCGGCCGAGCCGGGAGGAGTATTCCCGGAGAGCTCATCGGGAAGGATAATGCCGGATTTTTCCATGATCGCCTCGGCGACGAAAATCGGCGCGCTGAAGCGCACCGCCAGGGCTATCGCGTCGCTCGGACGCGAATCCATCTCGATTATTTCGCCGTCTTTTTCGATGAAGAGGTGCGCATAAAAAGTGTTGTCCGCGATCTCCGTGATCTCCACCTTGACCACCTTTCCGCCGAACCGTTCGAGCACGGATTTGAATAAATCGTGCGTCAGCGGGCGGGGAAAGGAGTAATGGTAGAGCTGGATGAAGATGGATTGCGCTTCGAGCTGGCCAATCGAGATCGGGAGGGTTCGCCGGTCCCCGGGGCCGTGGAGCAGGATGACGAATTCGTCACCTTTGGTCGTGAGGAAGATATTGACAATATCGACAGGCAGCATGGGTTCTCCGGGTGCGCGCCGCCATGGCGCACGGGTTACACGGTTAGAGTGGTTCCACTTCGATGGTTTGCCTTCGGTCGGGCCCGGTTGAAACGATCAATAACGGAATGTCGTAGCACAGGGTGCGCAGCCGTTCGATATAGGCGATTGCCTTTGCGGGAAGATCGGCATACTTCGTGCAGCCGGCGAGATCCGCCTTCCAGCCTTCCCGGGTTTCGTACACCGGCTTAGCCCTTTCGATGAGCGAGCCCTGCGAGGGATATTGATCCACTTTCTTACCGTCAATTTCGTAATGCGTGCAGATGTCGATGGTATCGAGATCGTTTAGGACGTCGATCTTGGTCAGGGCGAATCGCGTCAGGCCGTTGAGCTGGACCGCCTTGCGGACCATGACGCTGTCGAACCAGCCGCACCGCCGCGGCCGTCCGGTGGTGGCGCCGAACTCGCCCCCCACGCTGCGGAGCTTTTCTCCGACAGCATCGGTGAGCTCGGTAGGGAAGGGTCCGTTGCCTACACGCGTTGTGTAGGCCTTGACAATGCCGACCACATGATCGATTGCCAGCGGGCCGATCCCGCTCCCGGTGCATGCCGCGCCGGAAACCGTATTGGACGACGTGACATACGGGTACGTCCCGTGGTCGACATCGAGGAAGGTTCCCTGGGCTCCTTCGAAGAGCAGCCGTTTCTTCGCCCGGAGGGCGCCGGAAAGGCGCTCCGCCGTATCGGCAATAAAGGGAAGCAAGGCGGCGCGCACGCCGCGGTATTCGTCAAGAATCGCTGCCGCGTCGCTGTCGAACGGCGAGCCGTAAAGCCCGGTAATGAGTGCCCGCTTGGCGGAAAATGCACGGTTGAATTTGGCCGTGAAGAGGTCCCAGTCGAGGAGATCCCCCACGCGGATGCCGGTCCGGGCGACCTTGTCCTGGTAGGCCGGGCCGATGCCCCTGCCGGTGGTGCCTATCTGCCCGTCCCGGTACGATTCTGCGGCCGCATCTTCGAGGCGGTGGAAGGGCAGCACGAGATGGGCGAGGTCGGAGACGAAGAGCCGTCCATCGACGGCAATGTCCATGGTACGCAGTTCATTGACTTCACGCAGGAACTGCTGCGCGTCGAAAACAACGCCGTTGCCCACCAGGCACACCTTATCCGGGTTGATGATTCCGGAGGGTACCAGGTGGAACACGAATTTTTTCCCTTCGGCAATGACGGTATGGCCGGCATTTGCGCCGCCCTGGAACCGTACGATGACATCGGCGCTCCGGGTAAGGTAATCGATAACCTTCGCCTTCCCCTCGTCTCCCCACTGGGTACCTACCACGATTGTATTGGGCATGGCCTATCTACTCTCTGAGCTTCGCATTGAATTTTTTTTCAATTCTTTTGATGATGGAAGATGCTACCGGCTGGGCCTCGGCCGCAGTCAGGGTTTTTTCCGGTGATCGGAACAGCACACTGAAGGCAATGCTTTTGTTCCCGCTGCCGAGCTTTTCATTCTTGAAAATATCGATCGGCTGAACCTCCTCGATGAGCGGCGATACTTTTGTTATTTCATCGACGATTTCCGCGGCGCTTATCGATTCGGCCATGACGAAACATAAACCCCATTCGACGGCCGGAAAGCGGGGCAGTGGTTTGAAGGGGGAAATCTTCGGCGGTGCCGACAGGAATTCGCCCACCTCCATTTCCGCGTAGTAAACCTTTGACTTGATGGCGAAAAAGTCGAGCACCTTGCGGGAAATGCCGCCTGCCCGGCCGCGGATGGTATCGCCAATTGTAAATGAAACCGCTTCGCGACCGAAAAGCGCGGTTTCGACCGCAAGGGGGGTAACGCTCAGGCCGGTACCGGTGCTTTGCACTGAGATATGGTCCGCAAAGCGGGAAAGCGCACCCTTGAGCGTGAAAAAATCGCACGGGATCGCAGCGGAATGCCAGGTGGCGGGGGCCCAGTCGCCTTCCATGAGAAGGGCAACGACCTCGGTTTCGGAGCGCCCGTTGTCTGGAAGAGCCTCGTAAATCTTACCGAGTTCGAAAAAATTATTATTCCGGTTTTTCCGATTGAGGTTGTAGGCCAGGACATCGAGGAGCGAGGCGGCCATCGTCGTGCGCATCTGGGCCATGTCCGGGCTCAGCGGGTTGAGGAGCGCAACCGGCTGCCGGTCGGGCGTTACCAGGAGGCGCTTCTGCTCCGAAGTAAAACTGTTGGTCACCGTCTCGTTGAACCCGGCATAAGCCAGGGAGTGACGGATGAGATCCATCGCCTGTTCGCGCGCCGGAGGCGGTACCCGGAGCGAAATCCATGAGCGTCCGGCGGCTTCGATTGCATCGTAGCCGTACAGCCTGCCGACCTCTTCGACGAGGTCCTCTTCGGCAAGCAGATCATGCCGGAAAAGCGGGATCGTGCATACCATGGCGTCGTTGTCCTGCATGTCGCAGGGGAGGCCGATCGAGGTCAGGAACCCGGCGATTTTTTCCTGGGAAAAGGCGTGGCCGAGCACTTTGGTGACCCGGCTCGTACGCACCCGGATGGTGCGGCGTTCGGGCGGTTGCAGGCAGCAATCAATCCGGCCCCGGGCTGTTTTCCCTTTGCCAAGTTCAGCAATAAGCGTAGCGGCGGTGTCGAGCGCCGCGATGAGACCGTCGCCGGGGTCAACCCCGCGTTCGAACCGATAGGAGGCGTCGGTAGAGAGACCAAGCCGTTTCGCCGTCCTCCGGATGCCGTTCTGGCTGAAAAACGCGCACTCGATAAATACGGCGGTCGTTGCAGCGGAAATTTCCGAACCTGCGCCGCCCATGATGCCGGCAAGCGCGACCGGGCGCTCGGCATCGCATATCAGGAGATCGTCGGCGATGAGTTTACGTTCGCTGCCGTCGAGCGTGGTAAACGCGGTTGGTATCCCGGCTTTGCGGACCGTAATATGGCGTCCCCGGATCAGGTCGTAGTCGAAGGCATGCAGCGGCTGGCCGAATTGCAGGAGGACATAGTTGGTGACATCGACAACATTATTGATCGGCCGCAAACCGGCAAGGGAAAGCCGCCGCTGCATCCAGTCCGGGGAGGGAGCGATGGTTACGTTCCGCACCAGCCGCCCGGCATAGCGCGGGCAGGCGTCGGTTGCTGCAATTTCGACCGCAATGGCTCCGGATATCGGATCATCGGATTGCTCCAAAGGAAGCCGTCCCGCAGATTTCAGGGGAAGCCCGTACCGGGCAGCCACCTCACGGGCAACGCCGAGAATGCTCAAACAATCGCCCCGGGAGGGGGTTATTTCGATTTCGATGACCGCATCGTCGGGGAACAGGGTCGAAAGCCCTTCGCCGGGTCTGCACGTCGGCGGGAGCGCCAAAATGCCGGAATTGTCGTCGGAAAGGCCGAGCTCCTTGCCGGAACAGAGCATGCCCGAGGATGCGACGCCGCGGATTTTCGCCTGCTTGACCGTAAATTCGGGGCCGAGAACCGCCCCTTCGAGAGCGAGGGGCGCAAGCATGAACGGCGCGACATTGGGGGCGCCGCACACGATGGTGAGCGGCGCATCCGATCCGGCATCGACCTGGCAGACGGAGAGGCGCTCGGCGTTCGGGTGCTTCGTCACCGTGAGCACCTTTCCGACCACGACACGCTCGGGTACGCGGATATGTTTGATCGAGGCGACTTCGAGCCCGGCGCCGGTCAGCGCATCGGCAAGTTCTTCCGCCGGCACGTTGATATCAACGACTTCTTTGAGCCAACTGTAAACTATTTTCATAGTACCGCTTTATGAGAATTGACGGAGGAAACGAACATCGTTTTCGAAAAAGAGACGGATATCGTCGATGCCGAACTTGAGCAGGGCAATGCGTTCGATGCCCATGCCGAACGCGAAACCGGTATATTTTTCGCTGTCGATCCCGCCGCTGCGCAATACATTGGGGTGGATCATGCCGCAACCGAGGATTTCAAGCCAGCCGCTCTGTTTGCAGATGCTGCAACCCGCTCCGCCGCACAAAAAGCATTCGACGTCGATTTCGACGCTCGGTTCGGTAAACGGGAAGTAGCTCGGCCGGATCTTGAGGCGGGCATTGTCGCCGAAAAATGCTCGGCTGAAAGCAAGGAGCGTTCCCTTGAGATCGGCGAAACTTACCCCTTCATCCACACAGAGTCCCTCGACCTGGTGGAACAGGCAGTAGCTCCTCGCGGAGATCTCCTCGTTCCGGTAGACCCTTCCCGGCATGATGGTGCGGATCGGCGGCTTCTGCAGCTCCATGACACGGATCTGCACCGGGGAGGTATGCGTCCGCAGGAGCACCTTTTCGGCGATATGAAAGGTATCCTGCATGTCGCGGGCAGGATGGTCGGGCTGGAAATTGAGCGCCTCGAAATTGTAATAGTCGCTCTCGATATCCGGCCCATACGCGATCGTAAACCCCATGCCGATGAAGATATCCCGGATGCTGTTCCTGATGGTCATGAGGGGGTGGAGCGAACCGCGGGGAAGAGGGTATCCCGGCAGCGTGCAGTCGATTGAAGGTTCGGTGTCGGCGCCCCCCGTAAGCGTTGCCAGACGCTGTTCAAGCCCTGCTTCGGCAAGGTCGCGAAGTTCATTGGCCTCCCTGCCCCGCTCTTTCCTCTCGGCAGGGGCGGCCTCGCTTACCTTCCTGAATACTTCACGGACGATGCCTTTCTTACTCAGCCAGTCAAGACGGAATTTTTCGGCATCTTCCGGAGTTACGATGTTTGCGAGTTCGGACTCAGCCTTCCGGCGCAACTCCTCAATAGATTCAAGCGAATTAGGCGAAACACCGGTAGTCATGCCAGTCCTTAGGATTTTACCAGTTCAACCACTTTTTTGAAACTCTCGGGCTCATGCAGCGCCAGATAGGCCAGCGTCTTGCGATCGAGCTCGATATTTTTCGCCTTAAGCCCGGCGATAAATTCACCGTAGACAAGGTCGAACGGCCTGACCGCGGCATTGATGCGGACAATCCAGAGCGACCGGAACTGGCGCTTGCGCTGGGCGCGGTCACGGTAGGCGAATTTGCCTGCCCGGAAAAAGGCGTCTTTCGAGAGAATGATATTATTCTTTCTTCTCCCGAAGTACCCCTTGGCACGACTGACTATCTTTTTTCTCCGTGCCCGTGACGCGACGCGGTTTTTAGCTCTGGGCATAATCCTGCTCCTTTAAAGTTGATGTATCTGCGTAATGGTCCTCAGGCCTCGATCATGGATCGGACTTTTTTCTCGAACCCCTTGAAAATCAGCGCCGATTTGCGCAGGCCGCGTTTCCTCTTCCGGTCCTTCTTGTTGAGGATATGGCTCTTGAAAGCCTGTTTATGCTTGATATGCCCGTTTGCGGTGATGCTGAAACGCTTCTTTGCTGCGCTGTGGTTCTTCTTCTTCGGCATGGAATCGGCTCCCTTGAATTTAGATATAAATTACAGTGTCGGTGTCGTTGGCGTTGGCGGTGCTGCCGGCGGTACGATGCCCGGTCCGCCTTCTGCCGGTTTTTCGGTCCGCTTACGTTCGAGTTCCTGCTTGCGCACGAAATCCCGGATTTTTATCTTATCGGGCACGAAAATAGAAATGAGGTTTCTTCCCTCCATTTTCGCGTTCATTTCGGGCGTCGCGAGATCGGTAATGATCTTCGATGCCCGCTCCAGCATACGGGCTCCGAATTCGATATGCGTAATTTCCCGACCGCGAAAGACGACCGTTATTTTAACCCGGTCGCCTTTGATAAGGAAATTCCGGGCATGGTCCATTTTGAATTCAAAATCGTGGTCGTCGGTTTTCGGATGCAGCTTGATCTCCTTCAGGTGCATCACATGCTGCTTCTTTTTCGCTTCCTTTGCCTTTTTCGATTTCTCGTATTTAAATTTGCCGTAATCCATGATACGGCACACCGGCGGATCGGCATTCGGGGCAATTTCCACCAGATCAAGGGTGACCGCCGCCGCCCTGGTAAGGGCTTCGGAGACATGCATGATGCCGAGTGCCTCTCCTTCACTGCCGATAACCCGGACCCGCGGTACCCTTATTTCATTGTTGATGCGGGTATCATCGTCTCTTCTCGGGGGCAATCGAAAACGATTGATAAAGACCTCCAGTTTGAATGGTGTTAGTACTTCGCCGCTTCAGGCGAAAGTTCCCGATTCAGCAAAGCAAGAAAATCACCGACTAACAGGGATCCCTGGTCGCCCTTGCCGTGACGACGCACGGAAACTGAGCCGCTCTGGACCTCTTTTTCCCCGATAATGGCCATATAGGCGATTTTCTTGATTTCAGCATCCCTGATTTTATACCCGATTTTTTCATTGCGTTCGTCGAGCTCGGCCCGGATTCCGCCGCCGAGCAGCTGCCGGACAACGGCCCGGCCCTGTTCGATGAACTTTTCGGATATCGGCAGCACCTTGACCTGGACCGGCGCAAGCCAGAGCGGGAAGGCACCGGCATAATGTTCGATGAGCACCCCCATGAACCTCTCCAGCGACCCGAGTAACGCGCGGTGTATCATGTAGGGGCGGAGCTTTTCATTGTCGGGCCCGGCATAGGTCAGGTCGAACCGCTCCGACATGTTGAAGTCGAACTGAATGGTGGAGCACTGCCACTCGCGGTTCAGGGCATCCTTGATTTTGATGTCTATTTTCGGGCCGTAGAAGGCGCCGCCGCCCTCGTCAAGTTCCCATTCGAGACCCTCGGCCTCGACCGCGGCGCGCAGCGCAGCGGTCGCATCGACCCACTGCCGCTCCTCACCAACCGACTTCTCCCTGGGACGCGTGGCGAGATAAATCTTGAACTTTTCGAAACCGAATGACCGCAGCATGAAAAGACAGAACTGCAGCACCCGCCGGATCTCTTCGGGCATCTGGTCGGGACGGCAGTAGAGGTGGGCATCGTCCTGGGTAAATCCCCGCACGCGCAGTAAGCCGTGGAGAACCCCGCTCTTCTCGTACCGGTACACCGTGCCCAGTTCGGCCCACCGAAGCGGCAGGTCGCGATAGGATCGGAGGTCGTGCTTGTACATCATGATATGGAACGGGCAGTTCATGGGCTTGACAAAGTATTCCTGCTCGTCGATCTCCATGGGCGAATACATGTTCTCACGGTAGAAACCGAGATGCCCGCTGGTTTCCCAGAGCTGCGCCCGACCGATGTGCGGCGAATACACAATGTCGTACCCGTTTTTATAGTGCTCCCGGCGCCAGAAATCTTCGATGATCGTCCGCAGCCGGCCGCCCTTTGGGTGCCAGAGCACAAGTCCCGGCCCGACCTCGTCGCACATGGAAAAGAGGTCGAGTTCGCTGCCCAGACGGCGGTGATCCCGTTTTGCCGCCTCTTCGAGCATCACCAGATACTCTTTGAGCATCGAATCCTTGGGGAAGGATATTGCATAGATCCGCTGCAGCATCTTGTTCTTTTCACTGCCGCGCCAGTAGGCTCCGGCCGTGGAAAGGATCTTGATCGCCTTTACCACGCCGGTATTCGGCACATGAGGACCCCTGCAAAGATCCTGCCAGGTTCCCTGGCGGTATATGCTCGGGGTACCCTCGATATCCTGCAGCAATTCTATTTTATAGGGTTCGTTTTTCGATTCGAAGTAGCTTCGCGCTTCGGCGATACCGGGTTCGAAGCGCTCGATCGGGAGCTTTCTTACCGCAATTTCGCGCGCCCGCGCTTCGATGGCAGTAAGGTCATCGGGCGAAAAGGGCTTTTCAACATCGAAATCGTAGTAGAATCCGCTCTCAATGGCCGGACCTATGGCAACCTTTGCCGATGGAAAGAGCTCCTGGACCGCCTGCGCGAGGATATGCGACGAGGAGTGCCAGAAGACCGATTTGCCTTCGGCTGAGTCAAAGGTAAGAATTTCGAGCCGGTCGCCATCATGGAGCTCTCGCGCCAGGTCGGCAGGCGCGCCGTTGATTTTTGCCGCAACCGCAGCTGCAGCAAGGCTCCGGCCGATTGCCGCAGCGCCGTCGAACGCCGAAGCGCCCGCAGCAAGTTCGAGAATTTTACCGTCCGGCAAGGATACATTCATAGGGTTCTTGAATCCGGCGCCGCCGCGGCCAAATCCGCGGCTCGCTCCGCACCGGGGGAGCAATAAAAAAACACCCTCCCGGGCGGGATTTTTGCGTCCGGGAAACCAGGGTGTGAAAATGGGCGATACAGGGCTCGAACCTGTGACCCCTACCATGTCAAGGTAGTACTCTAACCAACTGAGCTAATCGCCCGAAAATTCGACCAGTGATGACAGATCTCTCGTTTTGCGGAGGCCTGCAACCCAAGGCGCCGCACGGAGGCAGCCGCTGCACCACCCTTCCCCCGTTACTCCGGAGGAGGAGCGCACGTGCCGGCTGTTTCCGGAAAGAGAATCAAGCGTAATCTATGGAAAATACGAAAAAGGCGCCATCAGAGTCAACCTATTGATTGAAGTGCCGATTGTTACCTCCCGGCGAGGCACTTTTCATAGACCCGGGATATCTTATTTACCTGCCTGCGGATATCGTGCCGGCATGAGGCGCGAGCGGCTCCGGCGGCACCCAGCCGGTTGCGAAGCTCCGGGTTGCAGCAAAGTTTTTCAATGGCAGCTGCCAGACCCGCCACATCGTGTTCGGCCACGAGAAGGCCGGTTTTTCCGTGGTCCACGACCATGGGAATGTCGCAGTGCCTGGTCCCGCACACAGGGATTCCGGCCGCCTGTGCCTCAATGACCGTCACCGGGGCGCCTCCTTCGTCGTCGCCGTCAGCGGCTCGAACGCTCGGCGCGAGCAGAATATCGCTTCGTCCGAGAAGCTCCCGGTAGCGCGCAACCGGGAGGTAGCTGTGGATTATGCACCGATCGGTAAGCCCCGCTTCAAGGATGCGTTTTTCAACCGGTTGCCGGAACGGGCCGTCGCCGACAATATCGAGCCGGATATGCTTGTTATTCGCCGCAACGGCGATAAAGGCTTCAACCGCATCGATGGATCCTTTTTTTTCGCGCCCCAGCCCGACATGCAGCAAGCGCAGGGGGCGCGGATCGGCTTCGCGATTCCGCCGGAGCTCCGTCAGCTCCTGAATGGCAACACCCAGGGGAATGCAGTGGATCTTCCAGGTTGGACAACCAAGGTCGGCCAGCCGGGTCGCCATGAAATCGCCCTCTACGATGAACGCGCTGCCTGCCTTGAAAAGCTCGGCATACCGTTTCCGCCAGACCGGGCGGAGCGGAAGCTTACTGATATCTACCCCGTAAAAGGTGGTGACAAGGGGCAGCCCGCTCTGCCTGACTGCGGCAAGGTAGCGGAATGACTCGGTGGCAAAGTGGCCGTGGATAAGGTCGGGCCGGACCGATTTGATGACGCTTAGCGGCAGGGCCGCCGGGTACGAGGCGGTCACCCGGGCGCAAAAGAGGCCCAGATGAGCCCGAAGGGAGTAATTCCGGTAAGCTGCAAAGACGTCATCGTGCGGGAACTGATCCTCATTGATCCGGTAACGGCATAACACCGACGACCGGCACTCCTCGTTGAATATCAGCTGGCTGTAAACCCAGTTCTGGGTGACCGGAAGGAAGGAATAGCAGAGGTGGAGGATGTGCATCGGTCGGTTATTCCAATAATAGGATAATGAACGACATTGAAAATAGCTGATGGAGGTGGAGATCGGGCCGGTGGAATAAGGGCTGGGCGACTGGGAGGAATGGTAGCTTTTGGTGGGGAAACCGCCGCAGGCGGTTCCCCCTGGCCAAAGCCTCCGCGCCCGCAAAGCCGGGCTGCNNTAGAAAAAACATGAAAGATTTTGCAGGGGCAACCCTAGATGGTTGCCCAATCTGTAGCGATAAAGGAAAAAAATGATTGCTTGCAAGAAATGAGAATTAATATTTTACAGAATGATGGATCCTCGAACGGCCTCGGAGGAACCGAAGAAAGGGGAGACGATGAAACTTGAAGACAAAGTTCATGAGGTAATCGGCAATAACGAAAAGTTTATATTCGCCTTTGCCGATCTCAAAGGTCTTGTACACGAGAACTATTCCGGATTCAATTACGGATTGTCGATTGCACGGAGACTCGATAACGGCATTGTCGACGGGATAAAAACCGGCCCGACCGGAACGTACCTGCAGGAATACAAGGATGCAAATTCGGAATTATCCATTGCTATTAAGGCGGTCTCGAAAATGCTGTCGGAAGAGAATATCCGGAATGTGCCGATAGAACCGACGAATTATCATACCGACGCGGATGAAAATTTCCGCAAGACCCTGCGAACGCGGTTTTCCCATAAAATGGCGGCAACACGGGCCGGGCTCGGCTGGATCGGAAAAACCGACCTTCTGGTAACGAAGCAGTTCGGCCCGAGGGTGCGGCTGGCAACGGTGCTTATCGAATATGCATCCCTGAAAACGGGGAGTGCTATAGAAACAAGCAGATGCGGTACCTGCACGCTCTGCATTGAGGCCTGCCCTGCCGGGGCGGCAAACGGGAAAGCCTGGGATGTCAGCGTTGACCGGAGCGATTTCTACGACGCCTTTAAATGTCGTGATAAATGCCGTGAATTGTCGATGACGAATTTAAATGAATCCGTCAGCCTGTGCGGGATTTGTGTTTCGGTATGCCCGGTGGGAGGCGGACGAAAACCACCTGGGCATTTATGAAAGGATATCCGGTTCAGGATACAATCGGCGGGGAAAAGGGTGGCGGTGAGAGATGGAATATGAAATTTTGGGGGATTTTGAGTATATTTGAGTATATTAGTAATAAAAGGGAGGATAGTGTGAAAAAATCAACAAATTCCCCGGCTAACTTTGATGAGGTGCTTGGAGCGGCCAGTAAATTCCCCGCCGACACAATGGAAGAAATCGCTGAACTTCTTCATAAAAGAGCGGTAGAAATGCGGCGCAAGGATCTCGCTCTTGAGATTAAAAGCGCACAGTCGGAGTTTAAAGCCGGACGCGCTAAAAAAGTTTCCGTTGAATCCCTTTTGGAAGAAATCGGGGAATGAAAAGGGCTCTCATTCGCAGTTCCGCCTTTGTTCGGGCTGCTAAGAAATTGCTTCGAAAGAATCCTGCTGCTCTGATTGATCTGAAATCTGCACTCCTATCGATTGAAGAAGATCCTTTCCAGCCCTCGCTGAAGACTCACAAACTAAGCGGGAGCCTTTCTTCCTCATGGGCCTGCAGTGCCGGCTATGACCTGAGGATCATATTTAGTATTGTGAGTTTTGAAGGCAAGGAGGCGATCCTTCTGGAAACGATAGGAACTCATGATGAGGTTTACTGATTGCCCTTGAAAATCCACCATTCCTTTTCTCTTGTCCGCTGGCTTTTCTACCTGAACAGGCACAGCGAGCACATGGCAGGCTGCTTTCGCGGTCCCCGAAGCTCTGCTTCGGGGAGCTTCAATGGTTTCCCCGGCAAAAAAAGACAAATCAGAAAAAAGAGAAGCTCCACATGTCCCACTACATAGCTTTCCTTCGAGCAATCAACGTCGGCGGCCACGTCGTTAAAATGGACTACCTCAAATCCCTCTTTCAGGATCTCGGGTTTTCAAACGTCGAGACCTTCATCGCCAGTGGCAATGTGCTATTCGGGTCATCCATTGCCGACGCAGCGGCACTTGAAGAGAAAATTGAGAACCATTTGCTTAAATCTCTCGGCTACGAGGTTACTACCTTTATCAGAACCTTCGACGAAGTCGCCGCGCTCGCCCGGTATCGTCCCTTTGCCCATGCAGATACCGGGAAAACACCGACCCTGGTGGTCGGGTTTTTGAAGAGGACCCTGGCAGGGCCGTCAAAGAAGCTTCTCTTGAGTATGTCCTCTGAAATTGATACCCTCAATACGAGCGGTCGCGAAATTTTCTGGATAAGCCGGAACAGGCAGAGCGAGTCCACATTTTCAAATGCATTGTTTGAAAAAAAGCTCTCCCTTCAGACAACCTTTCGGGGATATTTGACAATTGTCAAACTGTCCATGAAAAACCCCGGTACCGCCGGAGGGTCCTGAACCGCCGAATATTGCCTATCGTATTAATTATGAGTATATTAGAGATGGCGGACAAAGGTGTTACAGGAGAGTGACCGGCATGCCGCAGGCTACAACCCCTGCCTTGACCTGAATATCTCCCCTCCATCTTGTCTTGCAGCAGCGCACGTCCGTATTCAGGAGGCAGTCATGCGGTCAAAGGGAATAATATCGGCTTTTGCCACGCTTCTTATCGTCGGAGCGGTCGTTTTTTTCATGAAAATGCATGCGCCGGATCTTTCCCGCTTCGATACCCTTCGCGATCCTGCCATTCGCGTCATGCAATCGCAGCGCGTTCTTGTCGTCGAGGCGAAGGGCAATCCCGACAAAATCGGGAAGAAAGCCTTTGGCTTTCTCATGCGAACCTATTACGGATTGAAGGGCGTTCCTCTTGGCGGCCCGCGTATGCCCTGTCCGCGGGCGCGCTGGCCGCTGCCGGATTCGGTTCCTCCCTCGGAATGGATCGGCCACTATGCGATGCCGATTCCGGACTCCCTTGGCACTCCATCCCTGCCCGTGCCGCCGCAGGGACTTACGGTCGGCATTACCACCTGGGATTACGGCACGGTTGCGGAAATCGGCCACGTCGGATCGTACGATTCCGAGCTGCCGGACGTCGTCAGGCTTCAGAATTTTATCCACGGCCAGGGGCTGGTCATCGTCGGCGACCATGAGGAGGAGTACTTCAAGGGTCCCGGCTTGTTTTTTCGAGGCAATCCGAAACAATACTTCACGATAATCCGGTATCGGGTCGCGAATCCCGATACCGCTGCGGCTCTCAAAGGAAGTGTCGGGGCAGCGAAAATTCCAGCGCCGGAGAAGCCTATTTCTCAGTGAACTAGTCAGGACCTGAAACACTGGTAAGGAAGCAAGAATTACGTGCAATTCACTCGCTAACCCCTGAGCAAGCTCCGGGGAAGATGCTCGTTATGCCTATTCAATAGAGGAACATAGACCCATGAACAACGTTATTGATGGACTGACTCCGGAACCGCTCTGGCGGTATTTTGCCGAGCTCTCCGCCATTCCGCGGGGCTCGAAACACGAGGAAAAAGCATCCGCGTATGTTGCCGGGGTTGCAACCCGACTCGGGCTCGAATCGCAGACCGACGCCTGCGGAAACGTCGTGGTGCGGAAAACCGCCGCCACGGGATGCGAAGGCGCCCCCGGAATCGTCATCCAGGGCCACCTTGACATGGTGTGCGAAAAGAACGACGGCACGGTCCACGATTTCGATCGCGATCCCATAGTTCTCCGGCGTCAGGGAAATGCCATTGCCGCTACCGGTACGACCCTCGGTGCGGACGACGGCATCGGTGTTGCAATTGGGCTTGCTCTCATGGAGAATTGCCCGGTGGCGCACGGCCCCCTCGAGTTCCTGTTTACCGTCGACGAGGAAACCGGGCTTACCGGCGCGAATAACCTGGGTGCCGGCTTCCTGCAATCACGCATCCTCATCAACCTCGATTCCGAAGAGGAAGGGGTGCTCTGTGTCGGGTGCGCCGGCGGCATGGATACCAGGGGAGTGGTGCCGGTTGCCTTTGAACCGCTGCCGGCAGACCACCGGCTGTTTCTCCTGAAAACATCAGGCCTGCGCGGCGGGCACTCCGGGCTCGATATCCATCGAGGGCGCGGCAACGCGATCAAGCTCCTGAACCGGGCCTTGCGGGACCTGGCTGCCGGCGGCGCGCGCCTCATAGCCATCGAGGGGGGCAACAAACGCAATGCCATTCCGCGCGAAGCCTCGGCGATCATTGCCCTGCCGGAAACATCGATCGGGAAGGTTGAACAAAAAGTCAAGAATTGCGCCGCTCTCTACAAAGCGGAATTTGCAGTCACCGATCCCGGTATCGAGCTCACCCTGGAAAAACTGCAAAGCGGAAAGAAATCGGTCATCAGGCAGGCTCACGCCGCCGCGCTGATGAATCTGCTTTCCGTCATGCCTCACGGGGTGGTTGCCATGAATGGCGCGATTCCCGGCCTGGTTGAAACTTCGGCGAACCTTGCCCGGGTTTCCACAACGGAAGATGCCCTGGTGGTCGAGACCAGCCAGCGCAGCATGGTTGAGAGCGAGAAGGCGGATATCGTTGCAACGGTGTGCGCCGCCTTCGGCCTCATCGGCGCATCGGTCAGCCACGGGGACGGGTACTCCGCCTGGCGGCCCGACCTGACCTCGCCGATCCTGAAAACGGCACAGGCGGTTTACCGCAGGAAGTTCGGCAAGGATCCCGTTGTCAAGGCCATCCATGCGGGGCTCGAATGCGGGATCATCGGCGACAAGTTCCTGGGGATGGACATGCTCTCCATGGGCCCGACGCTCGAAATGGTGCATTCTCCGGCTGAGCGGGTACCGATTGATTCAGTGGAACGTGTATGGGAATTTTTAGTAGCTGTAATAGAAACGGTAGGGAAGGGGAAAATAGATTAAATTCAAAGGCCTCTGGTGGGGGAACCGAGCTTAAATCATATGCCTTTGGTGGGGGAACCGCTTAGGCGGTTCCCCCTGGCCTAAAGCCGCGAAAGGCACGCGTCTTCAGGCACACCCCTTCCTGCGGAGGTGGAAGGCTATGCTTGCGTTCCGCAAGCGCCTTTCCACCCCCGCAACGCTCCCATAAGGTAGAAAACACATTAAAAAGGGATAAAAAAACCGATTTTCCTGAAGCCTTTTCCTTCCGTCACCGCAATGCTCCCCATAGGTAGACAAACCATAAATAACTTTATGAACCTTGCAAAATTGAAAGATCGCGCCGACCCATGAGCCTTAAAAAGATTTTATTCACCATAAATCGGAAAAAAAGAGAAAAGTTTCCACGACTGCTTTCGATCGAGCTGTCGAACATCTGCAACGCCTCCTGCATTATGTGCCCGCGCGACCTGCTGACCCGGAAAATTCAAAACATGAGCGCGGAAACGCTCGGTAAGATTACCGACTCGTGCAAAGGCGAACCGGTCAGGAAAATAAACCTGTTCTGGTTTGGCGACTCCCTGTGCAACAGAGATTTTTCCGGTCTTGTACGGTAAATCCGCCGTGAACTCCCTGCCGCGAAACTCTATCTTTCGACCAATGCCGGTTTGCTTTCGGAAGAGGTAAGCAGGGCGATTATCGACGAGCGTCTCCTCGATATCATCAACTTCGATATCGATGGAATGACCCGTACTACCTATGAGTCGGTTCGGCGTAACGTGGATTTCGAAACTGTCATGAAGAACGTGCACTATTTTATCGACTACCGGAAAGCAGTAAAAAAGAAGAAGCCGCAGATTCGTGTTACCATCATCAAGATGCAGCCGACCGAAAAGGAGATCCCGGACTTCACCCGCTACTGGTCGCCGCTGGTGGACAAGGTCGATGTAAGCGATTATAACACCTGGCTCGGAACCAAGCCGGACCTGAATGTCGGCAGGAGCCTGGAAAAATCACAGAAGGGCTCGTTTGACTTTGCCTGCGTCCACCCCTGGGACGAGCTCGTCATTGCCGCAGACGGCAAGGCGGGCCTGTGCTGTCTCGATTACGATTTAAAGGCGGAAGTAGGCGATATCAGCCGGCAAAGCATCAAAGAGATATGGCAGGGGGAAGCGATCAATCGCTACCGGGAGGCGATGCTGCGGGGAGAGTACCCGAGTCTGCCGGTCTGCTGTCATTGCAACGCGCATATCTACCAGAAAGACAGGCTGGGCGAAGCTGCAGCGGGCCTGAAACACCATTTTGAAATCAAAATCCCGGCGATTTATTTTTAGCTTCACCTCGTGAAAAGAGCAAAATATTTCCTGGTCATGTGACGGTTTCGTGTGAAACCGAGATGTTACCCCTGTTTTTCGTTCATTACCGAATGTTATGTCAGAGGAGAGCGTGAGTGATAAAAGCAATTGCCGCGGCTGCAGCAAATCGGAAAACTGCGCGGAATGCGCTGTTTTTTTTTCTCGGGGCGCAGCTCGTTGTGGCGGTCTTCAAAATTGTTGAAGTCTACCACCATGACCTCCCGGTATTTCATCAGATAGCCTGGGCCGGATTTGCCGAACCAGCCGCCTATGCGGCGATTCTCTTCAATGTTCTTCTTATTCTGCTCTCTTTCTGGGCAAGCCCGCTCATGGGGCAATACTCAATTTTAACCGCGGGCGGATACGGGTACCTTTTTTATGTTTCCCTGTTGGCACTGGTCAATTATTTCGTTGCGTATTGTACCGGGCATTTTTATGCGCAGGTTAATTGGCTCTTCCTGGCCGGGCTCATTCCCGCCGGAGTGGGGAATTTTGGAGTATTGAAACTCCGAATTTCGGCTTTGAACCGGAACTTCCGGCCAGGATGGTTCCATAATCCGGGGATATACGGTTGGATCGTTTTGGTCCTGCTGCTGACGTTCCTGCCTTTTCTTATCATGCCTTACCATTTTTTTGATGCAATCAATTCCTATGCCCCCAAGGCCTTCGCTATCCATGCGACAGGGAATGCACAGGCAATGGCATTCGTAACGCAGGCTAATAAGGGCATTAATGCAGCTTCACTGGCGCAAGGCGGAGCATATCCTCCTCTCTATCCGATCATTCTTTCCCTGAGTATGATGGGCGACCATCTTTTTGAAGGGAGGATTATTCCCTTTCTCATGTTCCTATCGTTTATCGCGGTACTTCTGCACAGGGTACCCCGCAACGGATTCATAAGCCGCAGTTTTTTTCTTGTTTACTTTATAGCGACAATGCAGGTCTGGCTGGGAGTTGCGAATTATTATGCCGATGTGCCGCTCATGATCGTTGGGTGCGCTGCTGGATTTCTGATGCTTGATACCCGATCGGCAGGCGACCTAAAAGCGGATGTCGTCGCGATCACTCTTTTCTGTGCCGCCGCACTCATGCGTCCCGACGGCATCGTTACCGTATTCTGCCTCCTTCTCTGCATGTTTTTATCGGGAATAAAAAAAATTTCATGGTATGGGGTTGCGGCGACGCTCTCCCTTGCAGCGGCTTTAACATGGGAATTTCGTCCGGCATGGTTGCGAATTCTTCCCGGGTATGGTTACCTGGATACATCTCAAGCGGCGAATAATATTAGTTTAGGATGCGGCTTGCATATCCGGACAGTCCTCAATTTTTTGAATGCGGCCCAAGGGCTTTATTTATCCCATTACGGCTTCGGCGCATTTTTTTACGGCTTTATCATTGTTCTCATTGCCGGTATCCGGACCAGGCTTGCCCTGGGTAAGGATGCGCTTTCCTATGGCATCATTTCGGTTCTTGCAATTGGTGTTTTAGTGTGCGTCTACCTGTTTGTGGGATTATTTCTTAACAACGTTATCCCGTATCCATTAATGGTCCGAGTATCGTTTGGGAGAGCTACCGTACATTTTTTTCCGTTTATGCTATTATTTACCGTAGCAATTATTAATGCTTTCTTTAAAACTCAGGAATCCGGACTCAAGAGCCCGGTCCGATAAACAGACCTTGAACAGGCACAGCGAGCGCATGGCAGGCTGCTTCGGGGAGCTTCAATACCATATAGCTTCCTATCCCGGAGATTCTTTGAGTAGTGCATTTCAAATTATTGCAGGCAGTTTCAATGCCAAAATAATAATCCTGCACGTACTATTTTATTACCCCTGAAGTTCCGGCCACCATTGAAAGGAATCGATACAATGTCTCTCAGACAGGAAGCTCTCGACTACCACGAGCAGGGTCGTCGCGGGAAAATTGAGGTCGTTGCCACAAAGCCGTGCCGTACCCAGAAAGACCTGTCGCTCGCCTATACTCCCGGTGTTGCCGAACCATGCCGGGAGATCGAGCGCGATCCCGAGGCCGCCTACCGCTACACGGCAAAAGGGAATCTCGTTGCCGTAATTACCGACGGAACCGCTGTTCTCGGTCTGGGCGACATCGGGCCCCTGGCCGGAAAACCGGTTATGGAGGGCAAGGGCATCCTGTTTAAGCGTTTCGCGGATATCGATGTCTTCGACATCGAGCTCGGGACCAAGGATCCCGCAGAGATCATCCGGACGGTCAAACTCCTCGAACCGACCTTCGGCGGCATCAACCTCGAAGACATNNGAGGACATCAAGGCGCCGGAGTGCTTCATCATCGAGGAAGAGCTGAAGCGGACCATGTCCATTCCGGTGTTCCACGACGATCAGCACGGTACCGCAATCATCTCAGGCGCGGCGCTCCTCAACGCGGCAACGGTCCAGGGGAAGTCTCTGTCCGACCTCAAAATCGTGTTCTCCGGTGCCGGCGCAGCGGCAATCTCCTGTGCGTTGCACTACATCCGGCTTGGCGCAAAACTAGAAAATATCCTGCTCGTGGACAGTGCCGGCGTTGTGTACAAAGGCAGGGTAAAGGGTATCAACAAATATAAGGAGCCGTTTGCGCACGTCACATCGAAGCGCACGCTTGCCGAGGCTATGGAGGGAGCGGACGTTTTCGCAGGGCTCTCGGTGGGCGGCCTCGTTACCCCTGCCATGGTGAAGAGCATGGCCCCCCGGCCGATCGTGTTCGCCATGGCGAACCCCGATCCCGAGATCGGCTATACAGAGGCGCGGGAGGCCCGCAGCGACCTGGTCATGGCGACCGGCCGGTCCGATTATCCTAACCAGGTGAACAACGTGCTCGGGTTCCCGTTCATCTTCCGCGGCGCGCTCGATGTCCGTGCCCACACGATCAACGAGGAGATGAAGGTCGCCGCAACGCATGCCCTTGCTGCGCTCGCGCAGAAGCCGGGCATCCCGGCGGCAGTGCTCGAAGGCTACGGGTTGTCGAAGCTCGAATTCGGGCCGGAATACATCATACCAAAGCCGCTCGATCCGCGGGTGTTGGTTGAGGAGAGTGCGGCGGTGGCCGAGGCGGCACTTAAAACAGGAGTGGCGGGAATAAAAGATTTTGATCTGGTCGAATACAGGAAAAAATTGGAGAGAATGGGGGAGGAAATAGCGAGGCGGTAAGCGGATGGCCGAGTCGGGATCTAAAAGCAAATTAAAATTCAAATGCTTTTGGATGGC
>PLTF01000093.1 GCA_003164335.1 Fibrobacterota bacterium | reverse complement strand
CATAGCAGGGGTGTGCCAAAGACCCCGCAGCCCGCCTTTGCGGGCGCGGAGGCTTTGGCCAGGGGAAACCGCCGCAGGCGGTTCCCCCCTCATAGGGCTTTTGATTTAAGCCCGGTTCCCCCCTCAAAGGCTTTTGACCTAAGCCAGGTTCCCCCACCAAAGGCTATAACCCCTTATTATTTTACCTTCCCAAGCACTTTAATCAGCGCACTTTTCACTATAATATCCCTCATGACTATCGGTTCTCCGGGCGTCTCTCCCGGAAAAATCGCGAGGAAAGGCAAGCTCTGCGAGCCGAGAGCATGCAGCAGTGAGTCGGCCGCTGGATTGGGTGAAGTCAAATCCGCCTTGAGCGCCAGGATGTTTTTCCGTGCAATGAGCCCGGTCACCTCCGGGGTATTCAGTGCAGCCGCAAAATTATACTGGCAGTTGAGACACCAGGACGCCGTAAAATCGACTATCACCGTCCTCCCCTCCCCGTTCGCCCGGATAAGCGAATCCGGTGAAAACACCTGCCACACCCCGGACCCTCCCAGGGAGGCTTCGCCTCTTTCTTGAGGGTATAGGGGATTTGACCTTGAGAATGACGGGTGGTATTCGACAAACGAGAGATACCCGCCGCCTGCCGCAATGGCCAGGGCCGCAAGGAGCGCAACCGACCTGCGGAGCAATGAGGCATTCCACGGCGCAAGCCGCGCGTAAACAGCTACGGCGAATGCAACGGCCAGGCAGAAGAAAATTGCGCCGGGAATCCTCTGGGCGGGCAGCCCGGCAAGGAGCCAGGCGGCCATCGCAAGCAGCAGGAATCCCATGATCCGCTTGCCGTCTTCCATCCAGGGGCCGGGCTTCGGGATCCATTTCGCGAGCGACCTGCTGATTGACAGAATTATATACGGGAGCGCCATGCCGAACCCGAGCGCTCCGTAGACCATGAAAATAACGGGAGGGTGCCGGGTAACCGACCACGCGAGCACCGCCCCAAGGAATGGGCCGCTGCACGGGGTTGCCAGGAGCGTCGCGAAAACTCCCTGGAAAAAAATCCCGGCGAACCGCTCGCTCCTCCTCTGGGGCAGATTCGAAAGCGCAGCCGGCACAATCAACGAATAGACATCGAAGAGCCCGAGGCTGAATACCACGATAATCGCGATGATCGCGATAAGCGCGGCCGGGTCCTGGAATTGTTTCCCCCACGTGAAGTTCGCGAAGGATGCGAGCCCGGCAAGCAGCATGAAGACCGCCATCACGCCGCACGCAAAGGCAAGGCTCTTGAGCACCATGTGCGCCCGGTTGTCGCTCCTCCCGTGAGCAAACGAGAGAACTTTCAGCCCGAGCACCGGAAGCACGCAGGGCATGGCATTCAGGATTATTCCCGCGAGAAATGCAAACAGCAGCGCGGTAAGAAGGTTGAATCCGGTCCCTGCCTCACGCGGGCGGTAGTGCCAAGCCGGGGAAGCGGCAGGCGGCGTTCCCGGAATTTTAATTGCCGCAAACGGTGAAGAGGATTCCGGCGCCGGAGCGGGAACCGAAAGCCCCGGCGCCATGCTCTCATGCGACAAGGCAAACCAGGAGCGCAATTTCCCGCTCGCCGCAAAGGGTTCACGGTGCGATACCGCGGAATCGATCCGGACCGTGAAGGGAATCGCATAGTGGAGCGGCACGCACGAAGTGTTGCAGATCAGGGCGTCGATCACGATCGACCCGGTGGTAACGCCCACGGTTCGGGCGATGCCGCAGGGGAAAAATGCGGTCTCATTTTCCCATGCCCATACCCAGGCACCCGATTCCGGCGTGTATCGTTCTGCCGGGGCCTTTTTAATGCCGCTCCACCCGACCCCGGTCGCGCCTTCGATCCGGATGGCTACCGGCCTGCCGACTCCGGGCCCGAGCGGGTTGGCGTACAGGTGATAGCCTGCAGGGATCTTCAGGCGAAGTCCGATAGCCACCGTATCTCCCGGAGCATACGCCGTATCCGAAGGAGCGATCTCCTCGACATCGAGACCGGCAGGTGCGCTTCCGCCCGGCGAAGGCAGCGCATCCCGGGCGAACCCTATGCCGAAAACCATTGCAAGGGCAATAATAACCGCCAACCTCGCCCCTTTGCCCCGTCTCGATCCCGGTCCGGCAAACCGCATGAACAAAACTCTACCCCCATCGCGGAAAGAATTGTATACTAGGCAGAAAATTCCCGGTCCTTAATTATTTGTCCAAAATGGTTATTTGATATTGTTCAAAATACAGTCATTACTCAGGTAGAACCCTTTGCAAAAAAAGATCCCCCTAACAAAGCTGGCTTTTCGCCAGCGGCTTGATCCCCTTAATAAGGGGGGCGCCGAAGGCGGGGGGATTCGTATCGGAAATACAGCTATTTATTACGCCAGTTTGTGTACTAACAAAATATATACCTTCTGAAAGGAAGCAGCATGGTCACCGAAACATCCGCCACCCTCCCGGTTGAAAAATTTATCGAGAAGAATCAGCTTGCCGAGCACCTGATCGCCTCGGGCGATCTTCCCGGCGCCTCCGCTTTACTCGTAGATATACTGGACGGGGATGCGGCAAACTCCCGTGCCTACAACAACCTCGGTATGGTCTGCTGGGCGCGGAAAGAGTGGGAAGATGCGTTTGAAATGTTCCGGAAGTCGGCAACGCTGCAGCCCGGCTATGCCGATGCTCTTGTCAACCTTTTCGACGCCGGCCTCAAGCTCAGGCGCGTTGCGGAGGTATTACCGGTCCTCGATCGCGCGCTGCTCCTCGACCCGGACCTGACCGGCATCAGGGCTATCCGCGACCAGGCTGCAGACCTCGGCGATTCGGTTTACCGCAGCGACCGGGCCCTCAGGATCGGCTGCTACAGCGCGATCATCGAAGAGGCAACGCGAGAACTCGAAGCCGGAAATGAGAGCAAAGCGCTGGAACTCTTCCTGAAATCAAACGACAAGGAGGGACGGAGTGCCGCAGCGTACTGCGGACTCGGAGTAATCTCCTTCTACCAAAACCGTCCTGAGGACGCAATCAGCCTCTTTTTGGAATCCATCAGACTCGACCCGACCGACCCGGATACGTTTCTCAACCTGCTCGAATCGGCCGCGGCCTGCGGAAAAACGGCGCTGGCGAGGGAATTATTCGATCGCTGCCGCAGGGAGTATCCGGAACTCGACGGCATTGCTGCTGAATTTGAAATGCCGGTAAATAATACTCAAGCCGGCATCCCGACTATCCGATAACTATCATGAAGGTACCAGAGACCTCTAAAGCACCTCCCTTGTGTGCACTGCGAGCCTGAGCTTCCCCAGAATACCCAGGCATCGTGGAAGAGTACCGGGCCCCTTCAGTTTGTTCCTCAAGGGGCGGGTGACACCAATCACTCGCCTCTTTTGCTTTCCAGCCCCTTAGAGCGCAAACCTGATTTCGATAATATCTCCCGGCTTAATCGTGTAGTCCCGATCGACCACCTTCACCAATCCCTTTTTCTGGCAGTCGTTCCAGTTGTGGCACTTCATGAAGTCGTCGAACGAGGCGATGTCCCCCTTGATGAAACCTTTCGCGAGATCGGTATGGATGCGACCGGCGCAGGTAACGATATCGCTGTCCTTCCCGGTGGGCCAGGCGTGGACCTCTTTGGGCCCGACCGTGTAGAAAAAGACAATGCCGGCCTTATCCAGGCATCGTTCGATGACCTCGGTTACCGGGGTCTCCGTGTTCAGCACGATCACCGGCTTAAGGCTCAGCACGCTCATGCTGCGGAGAGTCTCCTTTTCCGGCTCGGAGAGGATCGGGAGGTCGCAGAGCGGGGCCTCGGTTTCGAGGTGGGCGATACATCGCCCGAAGAGCTCTTTCTGCTCTTCGCTTTCCGAATTTTCGAGTTGCCGCTCGCATTTTTCGATATCTTCGACCAGAAGGTCGAGGAGGGAACTTCTTGAAATAGCGATCGCTTCGGATTTGCCGAATTCGTCCCGCATGAATTCGACGTAATAGGGCGACACCTTTTTCGGGTTGCATTTTTCCACGAGCTGGTTCATGCGGCTATCGTCGTACTTTGCTTTTCCTTCAGGGAGGTTGCAATCATGAAAACCTATCTTCATTGTTCTATCCTTACTGATAAGGTGAGGCTTTTACCCCGCATAAAATGGTTGCCGATCCGGAAAAAAGCAAGGACTTAGTGCAAGTGCCTTTGGTGGGGAAACCGAGCTTAAATCAAATGCCCTTGGTGGGGGAACCATTAAAAAATGNNGGCAAACGCTCTCCCCCTCCCGCAACGCTCTCTTTTAGGGTAGAAAACACATAGAAAAGATAACGTATAAATTGCCTTCGTGCGGCCTGATCTTCGATCCAGGTGCTTTTTAATCTGTAAGACCAATGAGGGCACAGCACGCCGTGCCCCTACGGATGTATTACCAATGAACTGAAACGAATATTGTATTTATACTGAACGTATTTTATTTCATTTCAATTTAAATTTTGCAGACCCATTCCCACTTAAAACGAATCTGCGCTCCGCGCCCCAGCACACTCGATGATGCCGAATAATTCTCCTCAACGAAATTTTCCAAACGCGCTCCTCCTGGGGGCAGCGCTTCTCCTATGCCTTATCGGGATAGCACCGGCTAAAATTCGGATGACCTCCTCGACGCAGATCTTTCCCCAGGAATTCCGGCATGGCGTCACAAAAACGGCTATCCAGGCGTTCGAGGCCCGGCTCCTCCCCTACCTCCAGGCAAGGCTCAAGGGCGCAAAATTCGTCCGGGCACTTTCGGCAGCCGAGAAACCGAAGGAGGGGGATTTTATCGCGCTTGCCAAGGTATGGTCCGGCCTGGACCAGAGCTTCTTAACCGTTTACCTGGCCGCCGTATCGACTAATGCGCAAGGCTATGACTCCTGCCTCTCCCCGGGCGGACATTATGTCATCTACTATACTACCAACTCGGACTCTGCCGACGCGGTGGATCCTACCGACACCATCGGATTCGGCCCCGACAGCACCAACTGGCGGACAAAGACCTCGGGGGGCAACGGCATTCCCGACTACATCGACCAGGTCGCCTACTCCTGTGACAGCGCCTGGTCCATGGAGGTAAAAAGGTTCGGTTTTCACCAGCCGGTATCGATGGCGGCTGACGGCAGTGCATCAAGCCGCTACCACTTTTTTTGCACCGAAGTTGCGGGAGGGTACTATGGCCAGACATTTGCCGACGCACCGATTCCCAACTCCCCCATGGGATTCTTCGCTCATTGCGAACTCCGCGGCAACTGGAATGACTCGGAGTGGATCCTCGACGACTCGACGCTCAACTACATGGCTCACCCTGAGAATGCAGCCCATGTCACCTGCGTCCATGAGAACTTTCACGGCGTGCAATTTTCCATGTTCTGGAACAGCGGCGATAATCCGTACGGTTTCGATTACTTTCCCCTGGGCTGGATAGAAGGAACCGCGGTGCTGATGGAGCACCTCGGGTTCGACTATGTCAAGGATTATATACAGTACGCAGCGGGGTTTTTCAGCGCTCCGACCGACATGCCCTTTCTGGTCGATCAGGATGCATCGATCCTGTACTCCAACTCCCTTCTGACGATCTATCTCTATGAAAAAGCCCCTCCTTCCCCGAGGATCGATTTTCTGAAATCGATCTTTTACAATAATTACAACTATACAAACGGGATCCCCTTCGACACCAACCTCCGCGCGGTAAGCGCGGATTCGACCTTCAAAACCACCTGGGTCGGCCTGCTCAACCGTTTTCAAACGGGAAGCTACTTCACCGGGCCCCGGGCCGATACGTCGAAGTTCGACCTTGACGCGGCAATCATGCCCTACTGGACGGCTTCGCCGGATTCCTCTGCCCCCTCATATTCCATAACCAAAGCCGTAAATCCCTATGCCATGCAGGTCTTCGATTACCAGCCTGTCGCTGCTCCCTTCGATACCCTTACCATAAGGCTGTCGTGCAGCAACCCGGCGCCAACGGTGAAGAGCCCCCGCTGGGCGGCCTCCTGCATCGTGCTCGGAACCGGCCTTCCGGATTCGCTCATCACTATCCCTCTCGATACCTTCGGCAATGGAACCTGTATCATTTCCGGCTTTCAAACGCGTACCGGGGTAATTGTCGTTCCAACCAACGGCGATCCTGTTGCAACCGGCAATGCCACGGTTTCCTTTCAGGCTGGCGCGCCGGGTATCCCTGCCGCGCCCACTCTTGCCGGGCCCGTGAGCGGTACGGGCGGCCTGGGCACCGCGGTAACGCTGACTTGGAACACCTCCCTTGGCGCTGCATCCTATTCGGCGCAGGTTGCAACCACAGCCGCATTCACGAATCTTTACCGTAGCCTGACCGCTATTGCGACGCTCTCTACCACGGTAACCGGACTGAGCCCAAATGCAGTTTATTACTGGCGGCTCAATGCCGCCGATAAAAACGGAACAAGCGGCTGGTCAAGCATCTGGAACTTTACGACTTACAGTTCACTTACCATTTTTCCCAATCCTCCGCACCTCAGTGGTTCCAATAACTTCATCCGCTTCGAGGGAACGGGAATCCAATCCGTGTGTATCTACTCCCTTGACGGCCAATTGGTAACCAATTCCGGAACCAGCCAGAGCTCAACCTTTAAACCATTGGCCAGCGGGCTGCAATGGCAGCTAAAGAACAGCCAGGGCAGGAGCGTTGCTCCGGGATACTACCGGGCGGTGGTATCGCAGAAGGATACCTTGGCGAGGATAAGCTTGACGACGATACATAAACTCCTGGTATTCCCATAAGTAATTTAAATGCCTTTGGTGGGGAAACCATTTCATGGTTTCCCCTGGCCTGAAGCCGCCAAAGCGCGTCTTCAGGCACACCCTTTCCAGCGGAGGTACGCGGGCGATGTTTGCCTTTGGCAAACGCTCGCGTACCCCCGCAACGCGCCCATTAGGTAGAAAGAACATAAAAGAATTTGAAAATCCGTAGAGACTCAAATTTTTGAACTCCTTCTTTTGACGTTGACTTTGCCTTTAGCTTTAGCCCGTTTCCCCGCTGGAAACGATATTTTTCACCAACCATTGATTTCCCTTTCCGGAAGCGTTATATTGATCAAGGGAGGAACCTATGCCCGACATATTCACCTATACCGACTTTCGCCTTTTCCTTGCGGATTACTACCGGGACCACAAGGAGCGCAACCCTTCGTTTTCCTACCAGATCCTTGCCGATAAGGCGGGGTTTCCCAACCGCGGCTTCATCTACAACGTCATCAAGGGATCGAAAAACTTCTCGCCATCGAGCGCGGTCAAGGTTGCGCAGGCTTTACAGCTCGACGCGAAAGAGGCCGATTACTTCGAAAACCTCGTTTCGTTCAACCAGGCAAAGAGCCTGCGGGAGCGCAACTACTTTTTCGCCAAGATGAGCACCATGCGCAGCAACCGCCAGGGCGGCGCCCTGCTCCGCGAAACACGGCGCGAGCATTACGATTTTTACGCCAGCTGGTACATCGGCGCCATCCGGGCGCTCATCGATATGCACCCCTTCAAGGACGATTACAAGGCGCTCGCCCGGCAGCTCTTCCCTCCCATCAAGCCAAAGGAGGCGCAGAGGGCGGTCGCGATCCTCGAAAATCTCGGCATGATTCGCCGGAAGAGCGACGGTTACTATACGGTAGCCGATAAAACAATCAAGGCGGGCAAGGAGATCGTGCAGCTCGGGCTGCAAAACTTCCAGCTCCAGACCATGGATCTCGCTAAAAAAGCTCTGCAGGAACTTCCCAAAGATAAACGGCATATTTCAGGACTTATGCTCGGTATTTCAGGCAAAACGTATGAGGCGATCTGCCGGGAGCTGGAGGAGTTTCAGTCGAAGCTTCTCCAGCTCGCCGAGGCGGATGATGAAGCCGACTGCGTGTACCAGGTCAATTTTCACCTCTTTCCTATTTCGAAAACCAAGACGGAAGAGTGAGGAAGGTTAGATCAAATGCCCTTGGTGGGGGAACCTCGCTTCGCGGGTTCCCCCTGGCCTGAAGCCCCGCCAAAGCGGGTCTTCAGGCACACCCCTTCCTGCG
>PLTF01000133.1 GCA_003164335.1 Fibrobacterota bacterium | reverse complement strand
GCTTTGCCGCCGGGGTGAGGTCAAAATGTGTGCGTCGGAGACGCGGCTTTGCGAGGTTCCCCCACCAGAGGCATTTGAATTGGCTCCACCTATCAGGCAGTAACCTATTTTTTAAGAACTCCATGACGACCTTCCTCGATACCATCCTCGCCCAGAAGCGAATCGAAGTCGCGCACCTTCGAGCAAACCGGAAGCCCTTTGAGGGCCGCACCTCGCCAAAGCGACCGTTCGTCGAGGCGCTCGACAGAAGCCCTGAGCTTGCCGTCATCGCCGAAATCAAGAAAGCATCTCCCTCCCGGGGCATCATTTGCCGGGATTTCGACCCGGTAAAAATTGCGGACGGGTATGTGCGGGGCGGGGCCGCGGCCATTTCGGTTCTGACCGATGAAAAGTTTTTCCAGGGCGGCGCGGAGTACCTCTGCTCGGTGCGGTCGCATACGGCTCTTCCGATCCTGCGTAAGGATTTTATCGTCGATATCCTGCAGGTTGAGGAGACGGCGGCCATGAATGCCGATGCCATGCTGCTTATTGCCGAGGCGCTCGATGCAACCCAGCTGCGCGATCTTTACCAGGCGGCCCTGTCGCTCGATATCGATCCGCTCGTCGAACTTCACGCCCTTTCCGAGCTTGAGAAAGTGCTGGCTATCGGTCCGCGGGTAATCGGCATCAACAACCGTGATCTGTCAACGTTCGTCACCGATATCGAAACGACCCTTTCGCTCATTCGTGAGATTCCTCCTGATATAATTGTCGTTGCCGAGAGCGGGATCGGGAGCGCCGATCAGGCGCGCACTCTGCAAAATGGCGGAGTCCGGGCTCTGCTCGTCGGCGAAACGCTCATGCGGGCCGATGACCCGGTTGCGGCGCTCAAGGCGCTGCGTCGGGCAGGGGCGGACTGATGCCCATTCGCATTAAAATCTGCGGCATCACCCGCTACGAAGACGCAAAGGCGGCCGCCTCCATCGGGGTCGACGCCGTGGGTTTCATCTTTTACCCGAAGAGTCCCCGGTATATCGCCCCTGAGGATGCGGCGGCAATCATCGCAGGGCTTCCCCCCTTTATTTCCCGGGTCGGGGTATTTGTCGATGAGACTCCGGAAAGGGTGGTTGCAATTGCCCGGACCGCCGGAATCGATACCCTGCAGCTTCACGGCACCGAATCTCCGGAATTCTGCGCGATGATGCCTCTTCCGGTTATCAAGGGTTTTTCCATTAACGCAGTGACGGATCTCTCGAAGCTTGATGGCTACCGCACCTCCGGCTTTCTGCTCGATACCTGGTCGCCGGACCAGCGGGGAGGAACCGGAAAGACCTTTGACTGGTCCATTGCGACCGAGGCTTGCAGGAAATCCGATCGCATAATCCTTGCCGGGGGGCTGAACCCCGATAATATCAGGGAGGCTGTTGAGACCGTCCATCCCTATGGCGTCGATATAAACAGCGGGGTAGAAATCAGGCCGGGCGAAAAGAATCCCCACAAGATGCGGGAGCTGGTACAGATTGTCCGCTCCTGGGACCGGGGTGATAATAAATCCGCATGGACGGGATGACCTGCCTTGATGGATCCGTAGGGGCACGGCGTGCCGTGCCCGCTGGGTCTTAAAAATTCAAAAGCACCTGGATCGTAGATCCAGGCCACACGGTTTTGAAGAAGTTGCAAGTCCCAAGTTAAAAGTGAAAAACAGGAACTGAAATTAGCTGTCCCATGTTTTTTCTACCTTATGGGGGCGTTGCGGGGGGCCGAGAGCGCCCGCTGAAGGCGGGCATCGCTGCGGCCCCCTGCTGGAAGGGGTGAGCCAAAGACCCCGCANNAGCGAGGTTCCCCCACCAAGGGCCTTTGATCTAAGCTCGGTTCCCCCACCTGAGTAGTTATACTTTTATTTGCGTAAAAGGTTCCGGCCCAATTTATTTTGTATTTTCTTTTATAATATTAGTTTAGGGGGTGAGAGAACCCCTTTTTTGCCATCGTTTCATGGCAGCAGCCAATGTTGTGTGGTATTTTGTTGTTACCGGGCTTTGGAATGCCGGGGAAACCCGGGGAAATATGCCGGTCAGTAAGGGGAAGAGCTTCGGGTTGTCGTTTGATTTGGGTTATGGTTCTGTAGTATCATTCAGATTAATAAGAGCGGTATCGGATGCCGTCCCTCAGCCCATTAAATATGAGGGATTTGCGGGGGCGTGAAAGGCTGCCCCGGTAACGAGGTTTTCAGCCCGGCAGGGAGCGAAACCGGAGCGCGGGCGGCGCTTTTTCAAACTGCCCGGTGTTTTCAATTAAGCGGGTAAAAGGTAGTAGTGCCATATTGTTAGAGCGAGGTTATTTGACTTCCAAAGCGGACGAAACTTATTTATAAATTTTATCTTTTGCTCCTCCTCAACTCCAAAAGGGATAAGCATTTTTTCTACCTCTATCCTCCAAAAAAAATATGAAAAACTACCCTTCCCCGCTTTTGCGCGATCTGACGCTGGTAGCCGCCCTTCTGCTGGCAGTGGTATGTAGTGCCGGTGCAGGGAGAAGAATCAACGTTCCGCATGATTTTCCCTCCATTCATGCGGCTCTTGGCGAATGCGATGCCGGAGATACCATTTTCGTGGCAAGGGGTTTTTACCGCGAAAACATTGCGCTCGCGGACAATATCGTCCTGCAGGGAGAGGACATGCTGCAGACGGTGATTGACGGCGGCCGGAAGGGCCCCTGCGTCGTTGGGGCCGACGGCGCGGTAATCAGGAACTTTACCCTGCAAAACGGGACGGTCGGCATCCTGTGCCGGAACACCCGCCCGACAATCGACCACAATCTTATCATCGATAATAAAGGCGCCGGGATCCATGCGCTGCTCACGCTTCCGGATATCACCGACAACATCGTTTACCGCAACCGATGGACCGGTATCTTCCTTGAAAGCGTCCGGGGGACGCGTTCGTCGGTCGATCATAATGTGATTGCCGAGAACGGGTACAGCGGCATCTTCTGCGGGGGCCGGACCGAGGCGCTTATCAGCAACAATATTATTACCGAAAACAAGGAGTACGGCATCTTTGTCACCACCGGCTCCCACAAAACGCGCATTACCAGCAATAATTTCTATGAAAATCGCGACCAGTATAACAGCGATGCCGTCGTCCAGCCGAACAACATGCAAAAGCCGCCGAATTTCATGGATCCCGGGTACCCTGCCTTCAACTATTTCGTCCGCCCGGTTTCGGCATGCAGGGGTAAAGGTGAAAACGGGAGCGACATCGGCCTCATGACCGAACAAACGGCAGCGGCAGTGATGGCTAAGAACCAGGCCGACCTCATGAGCGAATCCCGGGAAGCCCCCGAGAACCCGGATACGGCGGCTCTCGAAATTAAGGGGCCGGTTATACTTGAAGGGGTACATTTCAGCACCGCCTCTGCGAAACTTGAACCCGGTTCGTTCCCGGCGCTGGACCGGATCGTTGCCGGTCTCAGAGCGTACCCCGATCTGAAGGTGGAAATCGCCGGTCATACCGATGAGGAGGGGAGCGACAGTTACAACATGGCGCTTTCCAACGATCGTGCGAAAGCGGTTAAGGATTATCTGGTGGCACACGGCATCATGCAGGATCGTATAAAAGCAAAAGGGTATGGGAAAACGCAACCCCTTGTTCCCAGTACGACGCCCGAAGGTCGGGCAAAAAACCGACGGGTCGAAGTAATTCCCGTGAAATAATCCTTTTCTCAAAAAGGCTCAATTATGGTGAAAAAGACTGCCCGGGCAAACTCCTTTTTTGCAACTATCGGCTGCTTTCTTATGGTTCTCCTGGCTTTGAGCGCCGACCTTCGCGCCCAAAATTCAGGAACCGCAGGGTATACCGCACCGTATCTCGGTGGCGACTTTATCCAGACGCTGTCCGACTGGACCTCTCCGCTGGTGAACCCCGCGCTCACGGCTAACGTAAACCAGATGCATATCGATCTCGGGTATTATGGATATGCGGTCGGCGACAACGGCCTGGGATACCAGGAGGGTACCTTCCTGCTGCCGATCCTGCGCGATCATACCGTCGGCCTCACGGCACTCTATGCCGGGGCCAACATCAATCCCTATGCAGCGGACCAGACGCCGCTGAGTTCCGGATCTTCCTTCCAGGATATCTGGCTCATTCCCTCGTACGGGTACCGGGTGGCCCCCTGGCTCCTTGTCGGCGGCAACCTGAAGATGGAATTTGTAAATCAGTTCTCGAATACCTACGAAGTGAGCACTCCGGGCCTCGATCTCGGCATCTACATCAACCCCTTCGACAGCTACCGCGACTGGATCGGCGACCTGGGGGTATCGGTATCGCTCCAGGACATTTTTCCGACCCGGATCAGCGGCGACTCCACGGTGGAGGTCAACCGCGCACGGATCGGGCTCCGGTGGTCCGGCCTCAATGACAACCTGGTCGCCGACGGAGAACTTGAAATCGATAACGCCCTGATCAGTCTGTTTCAGGGCTGGAGCGCCTACAAGAGTATGTTCCGGGACGCCTCCGGGCAGGGGACCCTGGTTCCCGCCTATCGTGAGGGGTTTCATGTGAAGTACCAGTTCATACCTGCAATCTGGGTCAAGGCCGGATGGACGAACAATAATATTCCCTACCTCGGGTTCAACTGGAACACGATGTGGCTGCTGCCCGACTGGATCAACCATGCCGACTTCGACTTTAACCTCGGGTATGCCCTGTTCGACCAGAATACGGGCGCCAGCCAGTCCGATCGCGGCTTTACCACGATGTTCAAGATCGGGGCCGATTTCGGCAGGTCGCGGGAGCAGGTGCTTTCAAAAAATCTTTATTACGTCCTTATCATTGCGCCCATGGACGCCTACGGCGAAGCGATGCGTCTGTATGCTGCCGGTAAATACTGGGATGCCGGCTTCAAGTTCGGCGAAGTGCTCGCCCTCTTTCCCACCTTCGAGAACAACGACCGTGTCAAGTGGTACCTGGCCGACTGCTACACCAGGCTGCAGATGGGTACCATCGCCCGAGAGGTCCTGAAGGAGGCGCTGGAGGAGTATACCACCTCGGATATGCGGCCGAAATACATATACGGGCTCGAACGGCTCGATTACCAGGAGGGAAAATACGACGATGCCCTCAAGAACTACTCCTTTGTCACCGGTCTTTTCCCGGAGAGCGATATCCGTTCCGATGCGGACTACCTTGCGGGTGAAATCCAGTTCCAGCGCAGGAATTACAATGTCGCGGAACAGCTGCTGTCGCGCCTGAAGCGCGGCGACGCTTCCTACCTGTATGCCCAGTACACGCTGGCGGTTATCAATATCGAGAAGGATAAAACCGATGCCGCCATCGCGAACCTGTCGGCCATCGTTCAGGATTCGACCCTCCAGGGAGCGGACCAGCTGCTTGCCGATGCGGCGAACCTCAAGCTCGGGCATCTCTATTTTGAAAATGCCGAAAAGATAAAGAACGGTTTGAAGCAGGCGGCGCGCTGCTACCAGAAGGTGCCGGAGGAGTCGCCCTACCGTGATGAAGCGGTTCTCGGCATCGCCTGGACCCTCATCAAGTCGCAGCGTCCCAATGAAGCCAAGGATGCCATCAACTACATCATAAGCAGCCTGCCCGAATCCCCGCTTGTGCCCGAAGCCTACCTCATCCGCGGCTATGCGCTCATGGAGGATAAAAATTACGCGGATGCCGTGAGCTCCCTCGACCAGTGTCTTGCCGCATGCAAGCACCCCTTTGTGACGGACAGCAATCTGGCCCAGCGGAAGGCCGAGAATGACGAATTCATGAAGAAATTCGTTCCGATCGAAGAGCGGATAAAGAAAAACAGCCTTCGGAAGCCGACCAATAAAACCATCGAAGACCAGACCGCCATGGACAGGGATTACCAGGATCTTGTCAAAGAGTCGCACGAATATTTTACCTATCAGCTCATGGCAAAATCACATGCCCGGTTTTTCAAGAGAAAAGACGAGGTCATGGCCGATGCCGAATACGCACTTGCCAAGGCAACGAGCATGCTGAAGTCCCAGAACCTCCGGGAAAAGGTAGACCAGCAGCAGCTGGAACATGAGAAGATTGAAAAGCAGAAGAAGCAGTTGCAGGAAGAGATTGAAAAGTTGAAGAACAAACAGGGCAACTAGCTTTACGCCGGCGTGCCCGTGAAGGAGTAGTATTTCCCATGCAGAATATCAGGTTCCGACCCGTCATTGCGCTTTCCGTCCTGTTCTGTGCGGTTCTGTGGCTGCCCTTGTCTACTTCTGCCAAGAGCGACGAAGACCGCATCAGGGATCTCCAGGAGAGGATGCAGAAGCTCGATGCCCAGGACTCCATTAATGCGGAAAAAAGCCGCGTGCAGGAAGAGAAGAGCATGCCGGCACGGAGTCTCGATGAAATCATCGCTCCCTGGGAGGCTCTTCTCAAGGAGTGCCAGTCATCAAAAACGCCGGGCGCCCGCTGCTCCGATGTCATGTACACGCTGGCGAAGTTCTATTTCGATAAGGCCCGCGACGACTACATAAAAGCCCGTGAACAATACGAGTCCGCCATGGATGCCTGGGAAAAACGGCGCGTCGGGAAAGAGCCGGTCAACCCGGTCCCCGACTACTCCAGGTCCCTCAAGCTGTACCAGGATCTGACTAAGCAATATCCGGGTTTTCCGAAACTCAGCGAAGCGTATTACCAGATGGGCAATATTTACGAGAAGCTGGGCGATTTCGATAAGTGCAAAGAAGTGTACACCATGATCGCCGACTCCTTCCCGGAGAGCCCGCGTGCCTCGATGGCTCACTTCAAGCTTGCCGACCTTGCCTACATGGACCATGACAACGCCGATGCGCTCAAACATTACAACCGTATAAAGCAGGACCAGGTTGACCTGCAGGTGTGGGAAATGACCCACTATCGCAGGGGCGAGATTCTTTATAATTCCGGGGAATTCGAACAGGCGATAAGCCTGTTTGAAACCTATGTCGAGCAGTGCGATGCCGGGATATATAAGAGCAGGGAGTTCAGAAGCATCTCGCTTGAATATATGGCAATCAGCTTTTCAGACATGGCCAATGGTGCCGAAGCCTGTATCAAGTACTTCGATAAAATCGGCAAGAGGCCCTACGAGGATACGGTACTGTATACCGTCGGCATGAAAAATCATGCCCATGGCCAGTGGGACGATGCCATTAAGGCACTGACGACCGCGCTCAATCTTTTCCCCTATTATACCGACGCGCCGGTCGCCTGCCGGAAGCTCACCGAGTGTTACGTTATCAAAAAGCAATTTGACAAGGCGAATGAGGAGCGGGAGAAGCTCATCGATAATTATGGTGAAGGCAGCAAATGGTATGCGATGAACCAGAATAATCCGGCGGCCCGGGAGCAGGCGGTAAATGAACGCCGCAATACCATTGCCTCCATCGCGCTCTTTTACCATGCGCTCGCCCAGAGCAAAAAGGACAAGGGTGCCTACGAAAAAGCGATCAAACGCTACGAGGACTTCTTCAAGGAATTCCCCGAGGATAAATGGCGTAATTACGAGTTTCACTACAATGTCGCGGAAATTTATGAGGTACTCGGCGATTTCGACCATGCCGCGGAAAATTACGATTATGTCGCAAGCCAGGATATTTCGAAATTTCCAGCCTATGTGCAGGAGATCGATACCTTCGGCATGAGCGACGAGCAGAAAGAAAACCTGAAGCGGAAGGGACCCAAGGGTCCCGTTATTATTTCCCAGGAGGATGCGGCGTACAATGCGATCGTTTCCCTGGATAACAGCCGTAAGAAATTAACTGCCGGTAAGAAGCTCGCCGACGACCAGATTTACAACCTTCCGGAGACACAGAGCCTCCTGAGCCACATTGAAAAATTCCAGGCAACCTTCCCCAAGAGTACCAATGCGGCGGATCTCGTCTATCTTGCGGGCTCAATTAATTACAACGCTAAGGAGTACGGCAAGGCGGTGATTCTGTTCAGGCTCATCATCGATAACTACCCGGACAGCAAGGTACATGAAACCTCTCTCCGGATGCTGGCAAACGCCTACGCGAGCCTCGGTCAGTATGAATCGGCGATGATCATGTACCGGCAGCTCATGGCAAAGCAGAAGCAGGACAGCCCGGAGCAGCTCGAAGTGGTGGATCTTGCCGCCGGTTCGATGTATAAGAAAGCCGAAGCATTCCGCAAGGATGGCGACATTCTTGCGGCGGCAAAGGAATTCCTTGCCATTGCGGCCGCATTTCCGACAAGCCAGTTGGTTGACAAAGCATGGTTCCAGGGCGCCGTCTGTTACGACAGCATGAAGAATTACGAAATGGCGGCTTCCACCTACGACAGCCTCCCGACGAAATTCGTCAAATCGACGCTCCGCGAGACGGCGTACCTTCATGCCGCCGAAGACTACAAAAAAGCGAAACGGCTGGATCTCGCGGCCCAGATTTATCGCGTTGCAGCCGATACCATCAACAAGCCGGGGTTTGCCATTCCCTGCCTGTCCGAAGCCTCGGATTGTTACCAGAAGCTCAACCAGTACGATTCCGCAGGCCGGATGTTCTCGCTCATTTATGAAAAATTCCCCAAGGATACCAATGCCCCGCATGCGCTGCACAATGCCGGCCTGGTTTACGAAAAAGGAAAGCTCTACAATAATGCCATTATCGTATATACCAGCCTTTCAAAACAATTTCCGGAATCGGAAGATGCTGCGGACGCATTTTTTGCCATCGGTTTCTGTTATGAAAAGCTTGGCAAGAACGCCGAGATGGCCGCGACCTTTTCCCAGTATGCGGCGAAGTTTACCAACGACCGTTATAAGCAGGTCCAGGCCCTCGTGAAGGCCGGAAACGCCCAGCTCAACCTGAATAACCCGGTCGAAGCCGAAAAGGATTACCGTTTTGCGGTATCGGTCTACGAGAATTTCCACAAGGGGAACGATATCGACGTCAGCGATGTCGCAGAAGCGTACTGCAGGATCGGCGACATCTACTACGGCAAATTCACCCAGATCCAGCTTGAAGGAAAAAATGAAAACGAGGTGAAGGAGCGCACCAAGGAAAAATCCGAAGCGCTCAAGGAAACCGGCGAGTATTACGAGAAAGCCATAGAACTCGGGGTCCAGGAGTGGACGATCAGGTCTACCTACATGGTCGGGCAGGGCTTCGTCGATATGGCCTTGTCAATTTCCCGGCAGTCCCTGTTCGGGAGCTCCGCCGAACAGATCGCCTCGAAGGTAAAAATCCTGTCGAGCCTCGAAAAGTATTATCAGAAGGCCGAGGGTTATTTCCATAAGAATATCGAGTGGTCCCACACCCAGAATATCGTCGATACCGAGTATGTGGCAAAATCGGTGGACCGCTTCATGGAGATGAAGTTCCGGCAGGGTGACATCATGGAAGAGGTCGGTCGTATCCTGAAGGATGCGCCGGCGCCGGCGACTTTGACAAAAGAAGAGAAAGAGGCATACGCGCAGGTGCTCGAGGAAAAGTGGCTGGAAGCGCTCGATGCTGCGCTTCCGCGCTATGAGCAGGAAATCAAGGCGGCGCAGGAACTCGGGATCGCGGCGAGCCCCTGGCTAACCCGGGCAAAGGATCGGATTCGCGAGATAAAGCCGGATGATGACGTACTCTCGCTCGCCATCGTACCCTGGAAACAGGCGCCAAAGCCGGTCGTCGAAACCAGCCCGGTTACGGACACCCGGCAGAAGCAGGAAAGTGCCATTGCAACCTGGACGCCGCCTCCGCAGGATAAGGAAACTGCGCGTGAGATGCAGCGGCTGCAGAACATCATGACCATGCCGATTTCCTCGGAAGAAAAGGTTAAGCAACTCAACCGGATCAAATCCGAGGCCCAGAGGAACATCGAAATGGAGCAGGAAAAAATTAACGAGTTGAAGCAGCAGTTGCAATAAGGCGCGCGGGGAGTTTATCCGGAAATTCGGTTCCACGGACGGGTAGAAGGATAAAAAAAGTCAATAAAGATTATCGGAAATTAGTATATTCTATATAGCTATCCCATTTTAACATACCTATTTTTTCGAGGAGGGTGTTTTTATGCATCTGTTTAATTTTTTGCTCCTGGGTTTTCAGTCCTCCGCTTCAGTGATCATGTGGCTTCTTCTGGGCCTGTTTTTTATCGCTCTGGCGCTTGCCATTGAGCGTTTCTGGTACCTGTTCCTCAAATGCGACAGCGGGACCGGCGCCTTCATGGAGACCGTTTCCAAATATATCAAGGCAGGGGATTTTGACCGGGCAACCAAATATGCCTCGTCCAACAGAACTCCCCTTGCAAAGGGCGTCGCCAGCGTCCTTGTCAACCGGACCAAGGGACCCAAGGCGATCAAGAAGGCCGTTGACGAGGTCTTCCTGACTGAAGGTCCGAGAATCAAGCGGAATATCTTCCTTCTCAACACCTTTGCCAACCTCGCCACGCTTACCGGTCTGACCGGAACCATTTACGGCACCATGGAGTGCTTCGACTCCATCGCGAACGCTCCTGCGGCGCAGCGTGCCCAGCAGCTCGCAGCCGGTATCAGTATCACGATGTCTGCAACGCTCATGGGACTCCTGGTTGCCGTTCCGTGTATCCTTATCCATGGACTCTTAAGCAGCAAGGCCGATAAGATCGTTGAAGACCTTGATGAAAAGACAACCAAGCTGATCAACGCGGTGGAAGAATAGGCTGCGGACGTCCGTTCCGCAGCCGGGTACCGGTACCGCGCCCCTGTTCCGATGGGGAGGGGTTGAAGCATTTTGATAATTAACCATAAGGGAATACTCCAAGAGGATTAACAACTATGGGGCTCTTCGAAAGAAAATCGCTCGTTGCCGAGGCAGGCGAGCAGGACATAGACCTCAAACCATTCATTAACTTTCTGGTGGTTATCATTCCGGTGCTCATGCTTTCATCGGAATTTGCCAAGGTCTCGGTTCTCAACCTGCAGTTGCCGGTAGATATAGGTTCCCAGACAACGACGCCGCAGGTCAATCGTCCCCTTGAAGACCAGGCAAATAAGCTGCAGCTTACCATGCTCATCACCGATTCGGTCGTCACCATCGGTGCAAAGAACGGCCTGCTGCCCGCCCTGTTCTACAAGGAATTTCACCAGTACGTATCGGCAGCCGACCGCCGGGTGAGGACCACCATTCCCTACGATCCGCGCTTTCCGAATAAGACGGCGATGAATCCGAAAACCGGCAAGCCGTTCAAGATCGGCGAGCGGCAGGATATCTTCTTGTATGTTACCGATGAAAACGCCAAGATCCAGCAGTGTCTTTACACCAGGGACGGTTTCATGATTGCGGATGAGGACGGCAAACCGGTTACTGCGGTAAAGGCCGGCGATGTCGTGTATGAGGTAACCAATCCGCGGAAGCAGATCACGGTACAGGATCCGGATCTTTACCACTTAACGTCACTCTCCGCCTACGACGAGATGAAGAACCGGCTCATGAAAATCAAGGAGCGGTTCAGCGACGCATCCGACGCCGATGCCATCACCATCGCGGCCGAACCATCGGTGGCGTACGATAAAATCGTGCAGCTCATGGACATCGCCCGGATAGCCGAGTTTCCTAATATTTCAATAGCGAAGCTGAGAGGATAACAATGTCGAATCGAGGAAGAAATAAATTCGAGACCAAGAAGTCGACCGGGCTCATCATTACCTCGCTCATCGATTTCTTTTCCATTGTGGTAATCTACCTGATGAAAAGTTACTCCTCTGAAGGCAGCATCCTCACCAACTCCGAAAACCTGACCCTGCCCAACTCCTTTTCCACCAGGCACCCGACCGAAATCCACGTGCAGATCGCCGCAACCACGGACATGATCCTCGTCGATAACGTCCCGGTGGTGCCGACGCCGGATGCGCAGAGATTGACACTTGACTCTATTCCGCAGCTGGTAAGGTCGCTCCAGGCGAAATTCAAGCAGGAAAAGGAGCAGGCAAAGCTGGGTGTTGCAAACAGCAGCGAGGCCGGGACGGCAACCATACAAATCGATAAAAATGTTGCGTTCGATGTGCTCTACAAAATCATGAACAGCTGCGCGGAAGCCGGCTATTCAAAGATGAATTTTGCAGTCATGGAAAGGGAAACGTAACGGTGAAATACAATGTACTTATAAAAAAATCCGGCGATGCCGCGAAGGACAATCGCGTCATTGCGGAAATCGCACGAAGGTCCGAAGCGAGCCAGCAGGCGGTAGCCGATGAATGGGCGCATCGTCCGATCTGCGTAAGCCAGAGTGCCGAGGAGTCGGACGCAAAGAATGCAAAAGCGGTGTTCGAGGCCGTCGGGGCGACAGTCGAAGTCGTTCCCGTTTCAAGCCCGCACGCATCGCTTGCCTCATTCGGCTTCGAGATGATCGAGGATGACGAAGGAATCGGTCGCCTCCTGAGCGAAAAAGAGTACGGGGAAATCCTGAAAAGCCGCAAGGATATTTTTGTCATTGAAAAAGACCGGCGTCTGCGGAACCTTGAACTTGTTTCGCTGGTCATCGGCCTTGCATTCGGTCTCTGGCTCAGCACCGTCGAGGCCGTCAGGGTGACAACCGATTACGCCAACGAGAAAAAAGTCGAGCAGCGGACTGCGAAGCTGGCAAAGGAAGTTCCTACCGAAAAACAGAAGGAAGAGGATAAGAAGAAAGAGGAAGAGAAAAAGGCCAAAGAGAAGAAGGAAGGCGAGAAAAAAGGCCTCGAAAAAGCCAAAACCGTCCATCATGGTGGCGGTAACGGCGATCCGCGTGCACGGCTCGCCCAGCAGGGAGTTCTCGGAATGCTGAGCGGCATGGTCAAGACGAAAGATGTTTCCGATGCCGATATCAATGGTCCCGGCGGATTTGCTTCAAACATCGATGCGGCGCTGAGCGGCACCAACGCGCTCAAGGCAGGCAGTTCCGGAGGATCCGGTCGGCTGGCGGCAGCAGGACTTGGTTTTGGCGGCGGTTTTGGCGGTGGCGGTTTTGGCGGCGGCGGTGGTGGTGGCGTCGACGATCTCATCGGAAGCCTGATGGGTTCGGGCGGCGGCGGCGGCCATAAGGGTGGGGAAGTTGCGCTGAACCTTAAAGGGCGCAAGGAACCGCTCAAGATCCAGGCTCCTGATATCATGGACGCCGGGGGAGCGATGACCGGCGGCCGAACCAAAGCAAGCATCATGCGCGTCGTAGTCCAGAATATGTCCGCGTTGCGCTATGCGTACAGCAAGCGCCTGCGGGACAAACCGGGCTTGAGCGGCAAAGTCACCATCAAATTCGCCATCGATGAGTTCGGCAAGGTGATTTTCTGCCAGGTGGTATCATCGACAATCGGCGATCCGGATCTCGAGACCTCAATCATGGAAAAAATCAAGCGGTGGGTATTCGATAAGATCGATAAGCCGGGAGATATATCGGAAGTTACGTATCCTTTCGTATTTACCCAGTAATAGTCCGGCTTCAGCGGCGGACGCCGCCGGCGCTGCTATAGTTAAAGCGATTGTCTTTTAGAAAAGGCAGTCGCTTTTTTTGCTTGCCGGCTGATCCGCCTTACGAGTGCGATTGTGGAGCGCTGATGAAAAAAACGCTTTTCCTGGGACTTCTTGCGGGTTTTCTGTCCGACCTCTATGCCACGGACGCGCGGGTGATCGCGCTTGGCGGCCAAGACCTTTTCTTCATTGATGAAGTAAGCATCTTCCAAAATCCCGCAAACATCGGTCTCTACCCCGATTTACTCTATGGATCGCTGGGTGTCTACCGTACGGGATCCGACAGCTCTGCAAACTCCCGGTATCATGAGCCCTCGGATCCGTTTTTCGGCGGCATCGCCTCGTTGCCGTTTTCGTCCGATACCGCGAACCGAAGGAACCGTTCGGCATTTTTCCTCGGAGGATTCTTTAACCGGCACGATGAGATGCTCGATTACCTCGACCCGCATAGCGGCAAATACATCGGCAATCCGCGTGATATAATGATTAGGCCTTCCGGAGCCGTTGACCTGCTCATGGGGTACTCCTGGCGGAACGGAACCGCGATCGGCATCGGCGGCTATGCCGCTTCCGGAAGCAGCACCGCAGGACCGGTCATCGATTCGGAAACGAGTCTCTACAAACTGAATGCCGGATTAAGGACACCGCTTTTTGACAATGGGGCGGTTGAGTGGTCGGCGGGAACCGGACTCATGCGGGCCAAGGGAGACAGCGCTGGTGCGGGTGTTGGGCCCGTCATCGTTGCCAATAACGATGGGTTCTTCCGGAGCGATCTCAGGATCTTTGTCCCGCTGCGCAATACGGCAACCACCGTTGTTCCGCAGTTGCACTACAGCTCGATGAGCCTCTATCACGGCAAGGTCTCACTCGCGGATTTTTCTGGGGGTATCGGCATCAATGTTCCGCTTACCCGGGGTCTTTTCTGGGCCGGACTACAGTATCTCTACCAGGATGACAGTTATTTTCACGACTCTTCGAGCACCTCAAACGGCGGCAGGGTCAGTTTCGGCATCGAGCACTATATTGTCGGCGACTGGCTGATCGCCCGTGCGGGTGGAGAGAAGGTTTTGGCGTACACCAGCACCACCTATTCCGGCGGCGCTCCGTCCAGGGGCATGGTACGCGATAAACTCCCGCTCGGAGGCATTGACAGCGACCTGCTCGGACTCGGGTTTGGATTCGTCATCAAAGCCCACCTGCATATCGATGTGGTCGTCTCGGACGATCTCCCCTATACCCTGGGCATTGTTTCAGGCGGGTCGGACCCGTATCTACTCTCCCGCGTCAGCGCTACTTACCAGTTCTAGGCTGCTATCGACGTCCTGCAGTAGTCGCCGGGAGCCCGCTTCCGTCCCGGTTGTAATTTCGCTCCGTTCATGATAGGATCAGCTATGGGGGACATCGGAAAAGTCCGTTCATGGTTCGACAGGCTCACCACGAACGGCTATATATTCAAGATTCGCAAAACGAACGGCCATATTTCAAGATTTGCCAAATTGACGTTCGTCCTGAGCTTGTCGAAGGACGATAAAGGCAACTATAGAGGTCACCTATGGTCACGAGATAGTTTACCCTGCACCACTCCCGTTATCCATGCCTTATCGTTTTTTCTCCATTCCCCTGGCCGGTCTGGTTGCGGCACTCATCCTGCTGCCTCCGGTTGTTCCCGGCCATACGACGCAACTCCTCCTGCCTGGTGAGCTCCATGAAGCATCGCTGGCGGTAATCGATGCAATGTACGGGGAGAACTATCGCGAGGCTGAAACCATTGCCGGACGGATCATTAATACATTTCCGGACCATCCCGCAGGCTACTTCTATAAGGCGGTTTCCGTTTATTCGTGGATGGAAAGCCATAAGTCCCAGGCCCGGGAGGATGAATTTATCGGTCTTTGCGAGCAGGCGATCGATAAGGGTGAGAGCCGGGCCGATAAAAATCCAGGAGAGGTCTGGACCCGGTTTTTCATTGCCGGCGCCGAGGGATTTCTTGGAATGTATGAGTTCCATCACTGCCGGTGGATATCGGCCTTCAAGTGGGGCTCCAGGGGGATGTCCATCCTGCGCGACCTGAAAGAGCAAAACGATATGCCCGATCTCGATTACGGGATCGGCAGCTACGAGTACTGGCGTAGCGCGCTCGTGAACCGGCTCTGGTGGATCCCGAGAGGCGATGACCGTCGGATTCCGGCCATCGAGAAGCTGAAGCGGGTGCGGAAGCTGGGAATCTATACCCGGTCGTTCGCAGGAGAAAGCCTGGTCGAGGCCTACTTAAATGATGACAAATTCCCGGATGCGCTCAGCCAGAGCGATGAGATGCTTTTGCAGTATTCGGAATCCAGGATATTCCTTTTCGCCAGGGCCGAAGCGCTGGAAGGTTTGAAGCATTTTGATGACGCCGCGGCGATATATCGCCAAATCCTGCGAGGCGTCGGGAAAAGTTCAACGCCCGACTCCACCGTGGCCGCCTATGTGCATTTCGGGATCGGCAGGATCGACTATCTTGAGGGAAGGTATAACGAGAGCCTCAACGAATGGGAGGCCATGCGGAGGCTCGGGTCAGGGAAAGAGAGCATGAGGGAGCTGAAGGGGTATTTCGAAGAGGAGGAGCGGTATCGGAAGCAGGCGGAGCGTAGCGGATCACGGCATGCATCTGCCGATTGATCGACAAAGTTTTTTTTCGGAAATACAAGGAAGGCTACTATCAGTGCTGGGGTATGATTTATTTTTTTGCATCCCTTTGGCCGGGATAGCTCAGTTGGTAGAGCAATTGATTCGTAATCAACATTGCGTTGGAATAGTCGTATAAAAATCAATAACTTGCAGAGATAAAAAAATACTTTCAGCACAAAACACCCCTATTTTCAGCACAAAAAAAATCCCCTCAAATTTCTATTTTCTGGTCTGATTCTCTGTGCGTGAAAGATTAAAAGGAATGTCAAAAGAAGGCGTCTATAACTGCCTATTTTGAAGCCTGTGTGGAGTACTAAGCAGACTCTTAGGAAGGCTTATAGCGGCCTATAGGAGGTCTGGCCTATTTTCGTAGTCGCCTTTGACCCAGTCTTCAGCATACCTCCTCATTCCCTGCACCACTCCCGCTCCTTCTGCCGACGCAGATTCTCTTTCCTGATCTGCTGGATGATGATCCCGGTTGAACTAAGAGGGAGGTCCATGTAGAGCCATAATCTTGGAATGGTAGCGAAGCAGGTAATCTGCCCGTTTCTGAGGATGCCGCCAGGTCTTCTTCCCGGCGACCATGATGCGCCCGTCGGTAAAAGCGCGCTGTTCGCTGATTTGGTCGTCGTTCCAGCCTACAGCATAGAGCTTCGGCAGAACGAACTTGCGGCAGGTATCGGCTTCAGTGTTCATAGGTATTTGGCTGCTGATGAGGAGATTAAGTCCTTTTAAAATAACTATTTCCGACCTGTACCTTGAGATTTTTCGGATAGCCTGGGAAATTCTGAGATTTCAGGCGGGTAGATCATTAATAGGAGAATAATTTATTCTCGGCGAAGCCTACATCTAAGTATTTTATCTGAGATAAAAAGCTACCTCCATTCAGGCGGAAGCATCACACGGAGATCTTGTGGCACGGGCAGATTTGCTTCTCAGCCTTGTACGCGCTGGTGCAAAGGGTGATCAAGCATCATTTCGTAAGGCTATTGAGGCTTTAGTTACTGAAGAACGGTCAAAACAGCATCATATTCTCGCTGATCGCCTTGCAGCCCATTTGGCACAAAATGGGAATTCTTCAAATCCATTTTTATTCGCAGGTAATAGAAATGGGAATTCAGCTGAGCTATTTTACGAAATTGAACCGAAGCGCAGCCTTCAAGACCTTATTCTGCCGGATTCCGTTGCATCAGCTTGCAAAGAAATAATTGAGGAGCAGCATCGATCCGATTTGCTTCGAGCACATAATGTTGAGCCTCGACATCGCGTGCTCTTGGCCGGGCCGCCGGGAAATGGAAAAACTTCATTGGCAGAAGCCATTGCTTATGAACTCTCTGCTGCATTTCTTGTTGTTCGTTATGAAAATGTGATAGCAAGTTATCTGGGTGAAACTGCCGTCCGATTAGCAAAACTGTTCGAGCAAGTAAGGACTCGTAATTGCGTGCTTTTTTTAGATGAATTTGATGTTGTTGGAAAAGAGCGCGGTGACGTTCATGAAACAGGAGAAATTAAACGCGTAGTAAGTTCTTTGCTTTTGCAAGTAGATGCGCTGCCGTCCTATGTAGTGGTAGTTACCGCAACTAACCACCCAGAATTATTGGATCGTGCTGTTTGGCGACGTTTTCAATTGCGATTAAACCTCCCGCTGCCGACACAACCACAAGCAGAAGAATGGTTTCGAAGATTTGAAGAAAGGCTCGGTGCCCCATTAGAACATTCATGCTCTGCTCTTGCAATGAAATTAAAGGGGCTGAGTTTTTCGGAGCTTGAGCAATTCGGTCTTGATGTACAGAGACGTTATATTTTGTCTATCCCAGAAGGCAATGTCAAGAAGATTGTTTCTGAACGGTTAGAACAATGGAGTTCACGCTTTGCATTGCGTTAAAAGAATAAAGGGAGATAGCCTTAATGAATGAGCGGCCCCTTTTATTACTCCCCACTCCAGGTGCTCCCATTGCACGAGCAAAACGTCATGGCGGCCCTCCAAATTCGCATTTTCCCTCTCGAAATCGGCAAGCTGAACGATTATCCCCTCTTTTTACAGGACTGCAAAATGCATTTGATGCACGAAGAACACGGCTTCAAACTGAAGCATTGGGTTTGGCGCCCGAAGAGGTAATTGTTCTTGAAACAATTGGAGACGTTGATGATTTTCTGGTTGCAATAAGAAAAATCCCCGGCATGGAATGGCTGGGAGAAATCGAAGAAGGAGATATCCCCCCGGATGACGACTTTTTTGCAGTTGCCTCTGATGGGATTACGCGCAAAGAAAAGCCACTGAATGGCCGATTGTACATGGTTTTTTCAAATCAGCAAGCACTTCAACAAATGTTTTCATTGTGGGAAATGTGGAGACAGGACAGGACTCTTCCACGTGGCTTGGGAAAGTGGAATCAATTGTTCGGACATTTGAAAAGTGTTCGTACTTGGAACGTCAATGACCGATTAGTAGAGACTGGTGTGCTTGAAGATTGGAACGAACGAATAACTCAAAATCAAGAAGTTATCCCTTGTGAAATTGAGCTTTGGTTTAGAAAAAGCTTTCGACAACGCGAGGTCGCTCGCGACCGTATTGTTGCACTGATAACCGCATTGCAAGGCGAAGTGTTGTACGAGTCAATGGTAGAAGATATTTCATACCATGCGATATTGGCGCGCTTGCCAATATCTGCGATACGGATTATTTCGTCCGAAGGTGGCCGAGATACTTCTTTGGTACAATGTGAACAAATTCAATTTTTCCGAGCAACTGGGCAAATGAATGTTGTATGTCCAACAGATGCTCCGCCGGAGGAAGTAACAGAAAGGACTGTTGCTGATGGAGGGCTTAGGGAGCCGGTGGTAGCACTTTTTGATGGATTGCCGTTGCAAAATCATAACTGTCTTGTCGGGCGGCTAATAATTGATGATCCTGACGATTTCGAAGCTCGATACGAAGCTGCCGAGCGCCAGCATGGTACTGCGATGGCTTCTCTTATTATCCATGGTGATTTGAATGATAACGCGGTGCCTTTAAACAGAAGATTATACGTCCGCCCAATACTTTCACCGGATCAAAGAGATTGGCGCTCCTCAACACGCGAAGAGACGGCACCTGAAAACATACTCACGATTGATCTGATTCATAGAGCCGTTCGCCGCTTATTCGATGGGGAAAATGATCTCCCGGCTGTTGCCCCTCAGATTTGTGTGATTAACCTGTCAATAGGAATTCGAGATAGACCATTTAATAGCCAATTGAGCCCTCTCGCTCGGCTTCTGGATTGGTTATCTTGGAAGTATGGCGTGCTTTTTGTAGTGAGCGCTGGAAATTATCCTCATGATATTGAAATTGGCATACCTCGTGGTCAGTTGGCACAACTACCACCAGATAGAATTCAACAGCAAATCCTAAGTTCAATTGCTGCTGATGCACGCAACCGGAGACTGCTTTCTCCAGCCGAGGCGGTGAATGTTCTTACCATTGGTTCCGTTCATCACGATGTTTCGCCAAATAGGACTGTGCGCGCAATTCAACCATATGTTGACACGGGGCTTCCAAGCATAATAAATGCGCAAGGACTGGGTTTTAGAAGGGCTATTAAGCCGGATATATTTTTGCCTGGTGGCAAGATTGCAGTTTCTGAAAGCTTCCGCCAAACACCAAACATCCAATTTCAAGTTTATAATGGAGCATTGCCCCCCGGCCAGCGAGTTGCGTCTCCCGGCACAGCGCAAGGCGTAGTAAATGGAAGTCGTCATACGCGTGGAACTAGTAATGCTACCGCCCTTGCAAGCCGAACTGCTTCGATTTTATATGATGTCTTAGAAGAATTAAGAGATGGGCTGAGCGCTGCGATAATAGACAGCGTGCCACGAGCATTATGGTTAAAGACAATGATAGTTCACGCTGCAAGCTGGGGCAATGCAAGGCCAATTTTAGAACAAGCTCTGCGAACACCACAAAACAGTAGGAAGTTTAGCGAGTATATTACGCGACTTATCGGATACGGCGCAATAGATGCGGAGCGCGTAATGGGGTGTCAGCCTTTTCGCGTAACAGCGCTTGGAGCCGGATTCCTCAGCAATGACCAAGCACATATTCACCGAATGCCCTTGCCTCAATCGATCAATGGGAAACGAGTTTGGCGGCGGCTAATCATCACGCTCACATGGATATCACCAGTAAACGCATCACACCAAGATTGGCGGCGAGCACATATTTGGTTCAGTCCATCGGAGCAGACAATAGGGGTTTCGCGCCAGGAAGCAGATTCAAAAGCGGTGCAAAGGGGTACGGTTCAACATGAAATTCTTGAAGGTAATGACGCCTCCGTTTTCATGGATAATGAATCTCTCGAAATTAATGTCAGCTGCCGGTCTGATGCGGGGGCACTTGAAGAATCTGTGCCATATACGATTGCAGTAACGCTCGAAGTTGCCCCTGAAATAGGCATTGACATATACAACGAAGTGAGGGTGCGCGTTCAGCAAACCCGCATTGATATCACCCCACAGGCTTGATCGATATTTGATATTTATTGGAAATCCCAATACCTATGAGGTATCTTCTTTAGACTAACCTTTTCACAATTACAACCCCCTCAAACCAAAGGCACCGTAGTTGCCTTTGCGATGGCAGATTACTGTAATGGGGCCTCATGGACTCTGAGGCCCCAGCCATTTCCCCCTACTTCGCAATAACCCTCGATTGATTCCCGCAGACAGGGCACTTCGTATTGCACCTCCCGCAGTAAACGGTCTGACAGTTCGTGCAATGGACATTGTGATTCGGGATGTTCTTATGCTTGTAGCAGTCACTCATACCGCCTCCTTGTGAAAAAGCGATTTAAGTCGAGCAATCCAACAGACGCAATCATTCAGAATCCGGGATAGAGTGCTTCCTTTAGCATTGATCACCTCATCTATCTCTTCACTGTTATATGGCGCTGTCTCAACATCACATTTAGGACACCTGCCATTACGCGTACAAGTCCATTCATCTTTCCACTTTTCTCCACACTCCGAACAATGATAATAGTTTCTATACATAGCCTTATTCTCTTTGCTTAATGGAATGGAACTCATTTGTTCCTCCTTACTTTGTAAAGGTTGCTGTTTCACATTTTGGCCCACATCCTTTTCG
>PLTF01000139.1 GCA_003164335.1 Fibrobacterota bacterium | reverse complement strand
AAGGGCTATCCTGAACAGAAACTAATTATCTAATTCTCACCCCCGCCTCCTCACCCCCTCCACCCGCTTCCCAAACTCCTCCGTCTCCTTCCGTATTTTAAGCACAAACTCATTCTCTTCCGCCTTCGGTATTATTACCTGCATCTCCTCGATATTCCCGTACGTCGCCTGACGGAACGGATCGTCGTCGTCCTTCTTCCTTGTCCGGTACACCTCCGTGAAAATGAACTTCTGGATCTCCTCGACCTTGCCAAGCGCCATGTTCCACTGATCTTTAGTCGGGTTCTCGGTTCCTAAGAGCTCGCAGAGCGTTGCCCAGGCGTGGCGCTGCTTTTCGAGCGGGTAGGCCTGCCAGAGGCTGTCATAGCGATCGTGGACGGTCTGCCATGAGTCGAGCGTGCCGGTAGTTATATCGCGACGGAGCTTGTCGACGGCCTCGGTCGGGACGATCTGGCCGCCGAGGTTGGTCCACTGCTTGATCCGGTTGCCCGTGAAGCCGGTGGCCATGGAGGAGAAGGTGAGTCCCGGGTTGGCGGTAAGGCAGTCGATGAGCGTCCGCATCGCATAGTACTGGAGCATCTCCTCGTAGGCGCGGTAGCCTGCCTCCGCGCCGATGATGACCGTGGGGCGGTGGGATTTTTCCACTTTTTCGGCGTGGATTTCCGGTGCCTTGGTGTGGGAAGGATGTTTGGTTAGAATGTCCCGGCCGAGAATGCGCATGCCGTCGTCGCTGCGTCCCTCTGCCGCCTTCGGGTTGCCGCGCAGGGCCGCCTGGGCGGTCCAGTGTTCGAGGAGCCGGCGCGCCTTGATGATCTCCTCAACGGTATCCGGAGCGAGGAAGTCGAATTCGAGGTGCTGGGATTTGACTTTCCGGCCATCGCGGTCGGTGAACTTCAGGGAGTTCCTGACGAGCGCGTACATGTTATGCCGCCACCAGTAAGCGGGCATGATTTCGAGCCGGTTGGCCGCGGTGTTGTTACTGACCAGCGAGAAGGGGAGCGGGAGGTCGAGTTCTGCCGGGTAGTCGCTTTTGGCAAGGAGCGTAAACGAGGCGAAGCGGCTGGAGTGCTTGAGGCTCACGCACAGGCCGGGCCAGAAGCCGCGGTTCGCGCGGATCTCACCGTCGACCGAGCGGCTGTTGTGGTTGGAGCCGATGATGGTCCCGGCTGCGCCGTTGCTCTGCCCCATGATGTTTGCCGCAATGAGGAAAGAGCTGCTGTGGTGCTGCTCGTGGCCCGCGAAGATGAGGTCGTGCTGGATCTCACCGCCCGCGATGGTGGAGTTTTCGCCTAAGATAGAGTGGACGAAGCGGGTGCCGTAGTCGAGCCGGCTGTTGTCGCAGAGGATGAAGTTTGCGGCACGCGAGCCGTGCAGGATGGAGCAGCCGCGTCCGACGATCCCGTTCTCGACCATGGTCCCCTCGCCGATGGTAACCGGTTCTTCGGCGGTGGACTCGATCGTGACGTTCGAGACCCGGTCCGCGCCGGTAATCGAGCAGGAGGGGCCGATCTTCACATCCACCAGGAACCTGGTGTGGCGCACGGCGCACTCGGTGCCTATCATGCTGTAGAGTCCGCGGCGGGGGTCGCCCGCATGCTGGGTCATCTCGGCGAGTTTCTTCTGGAAAGCGATGTCGTCGCGGTAGTTTGCAAAGAGGGAGGCGTCGGCAGGGATCATGCCGTCGAAGGGGAGCGCTTCGCGCCCGCCGGTTTCGTTCATGAGCTTCAGGCGGAGGCGGTTTTTGCCGGTCTCGCCCTGCTTCACGTGGCCGCAGCCGAATTTTGCGCACGGCGTGGTCCGGAGTTCGCCGATGTCCCAGAGCAGAACGCGGTCGCCGATGATGCAGTGCGCGGCGAGCCGGACGTCGTGGATGGCCGCCTCGTCGCCGATGTCACAATTGACTATGCGGGAGTTCGAGATGCCGGTAGGCAGGCGCAGGCCGTCGGTTTCGAGCATGGCGCGGGAGAGCGCGCCGATCCGCACCAGTCCCTTGAAGTAGCTGTCCCTGATGCAGTCCGGGTTGAACACCGCCGACACGAGTACGGTTTCCCAGCTCTCGGCACGGTTATGGTTATGCACCAGCCGGTCGATCTCGTCCGACCTGAGCGCCCGCACCTCGATGGCGCCTGCCTGCTCGTCGCGGAGGTAAAATTCGTCCCGGTCTTCGGGGATGAACTCCGGAGCTATGAATCCGATTGACATGCTGTCGGCGGAAAGCAGGGATATGGTGGGCATTATAATTGGTCTCCTTGTTTACCCTAAAGTCAAAAAAGTCAAATTATTTGAAAATCAATTTAAGGGGGGAAGTCTCCCCCTCACGGAATCCCGGCCGAAAACAAGGCCGGTATTCCGCTGCCCCCTCTGCGGAAGTGCGGGGCGATGCCTGCCTCGCTTTGCTCAGCAGGCGCTCCCGCACTCCCGCAACGCTCTCATTTGGTAGAAAAAACGTAAGCGATAACAACTTCTTAAAAGAGCCATCTTTGTCCCCCTTAATACGGGGGCGCCGAAGGCGGGGGATTCGCAGGGAAATTCAGCAATCTTCCCACCTGAGCTGCAGCATTTTTTTTCATGTGTTTTCTACCCTAATAGAGGGCGTTGNNGCCAAAGACCCCGCAGCCCGGCTTTGCGGGCGCGGAGGCTTTGGCCAGGGGGAACCGCCGCAGGCGGTTCCCCCACCAAGGGCATTTGACTTAAGCCCGGTTCCCCCACCAAGGGCTGCTATATTACCGGAGTCGGCAAGAACAATTGTCCGAACGTTCTCTCCGCAAAGCTGTCCGTCATCCCCGCCACATAGTCGGTGACGATCCGCCACAAGGGTGTTTCGTCGGTATAGTTCGTGTTTTTGATAAAATGGAAAAATATCTCCATGAGCGGAGCATCGCGCACGATGCTCCCGACGTAGCCCGTGTTCCGGCCCCGGTCCGAGGCAGTGAGCATCTTTTCGAGTTCCCGGAACAGGAGGCCGATGAGGTTGCCCGCCTTCCTGCTTATCCTCTCCACCTCATCATGCTGGTAGATCGAGGTGTAGTTGAAATCCTTGAGCCCGTTCATGAGCTCGAAGACCTCTTCACTCATGGAAATGGCGTCGCGGTCGAGGCTGCTGGCGATGGTATCGTTGACAAAGCTGCCGATGATCTGGCCGTTTTCAAGGCCAAGGCCCTTGACTATATCAGTAGGCACCTGGTCGCGGGAGGCGATGCCCGCCTTGAGCGCGTCTTCGAGGTCGCGGCCGAGGTAAGCGATGCGGTCCACGAGCCGCACGAGGCAGCCTTCGAGCGTTGCCGGGAAGAGGTCGCGCTCCTCAATTGCTTCGAGCTGCCGGATGTCGCGCGTTCGGTCGGGAGCGACCGAACGTTCGAAGCTCTCGCCGCAATGGGTCACGATGCCGTCGCGCACCTCGTAGGTCAGGTTGAGGCCGGCGCCGAAGTTGGTGAGCTTATCGACCACGCGCAGACCGTGGACCTCGTGCTTGAAGCCGGAGGCGACGCCGCGCTCGCGCAGGATTTCGTCAAGCGCGCGCTCCCCGGCATGGCCGAAGGGCGGATGACCGAGGTCGTGGCCCTTTGCAATGGCGCTGATGAGGTCGATATTCAGGTTCAGGCAGCGGCCGATGACCGAGGCGATGGAAGAGACATGGAGGACGTGCTCCATGCGGGTGCAGATGTGGTCGTTGTCCGGCGAAAGGAAGACCTGTGTCTTGTGCTTGAGCCGCCGGAAGGGAGGGGAGTGGAGGATCCGCGTCTCGTCCCTGGCGAATTCCAGCCTGAAAGGGTCCTCCTGCATGGGGGCGCGCCGCCCGAGCGATTCTGAGCTCTTTCGGGCGAACGGGCTTAAGCGCTCTTCGTTCCGGAGGAGGATGGTGCGGATTTCGAGTTCGGATTTCATGAATACTAAAAATAAATCTTACTGCTTCTGGTGGGGGAACCGAGCTTAAATCAAAAGCCCCGGGTGGGGGAACCGGGCTTAAATCAAAAGCTCCGGGTGGGGGAACCATTAAAGAATGGTTCCCCGTGCGCCCATGCGC
>PLTF01000031.1 GCA_003164335.1 Fibrobacterota bacterium | reverse complement strand
TGGAAACCTTCCTCTTTCTCTTCCAAGGCTTCTTCTGCTCTACCTTTTCCATTAAAACACTCCCTGGTTATGCCACCAATGGAGTGTCACCCTCTTTCAACCAGAACTCTGAGCCATCAACTGCGGATTAGAGCAATCAAGGAAATACTCAAATTAAGATATTACCCAGCGGATTCCCTCTTTCCCTCAGAATTCATATATAATTTTATACTCGGTATATTTTTTGCGTAAGATTCTTCAATCACGCCTCTCCTGCAAGGATGTGTAGAAAAACCATGGCCACATCATCGGACGATATTTCGAAGCACACTGAGCTGCAAATTACAAAATCAAGCGTTCCTGCATCGAATGCGCACACCGCGAAGGCCCCTGAAACGCCGGCAACGACCGTAACGTCCCCGGCCGCCGATCCGCTGATTACCGATTTCGATACCTACCTGTTCCGGCAGGGGAACCACTTCAAGCTCTACGAAAAATTCGGCGCGCACGCCATGAAAAATGCCCGGGGCGAAGAGGGGATCCATTTTGCCGTATGGGCACCCAATGCGAAGCGGGTTTCGGTGGTCGGGGATTTCAACGGATGGAATGTGGATGCAAATGTCTGTTGCCTCAGGTCCGACGATTCCGGCATCTGGGAGGGATTTGTTGCCGGTCTCCCGGAGGGCAGCCTCTACAAATTTCACCTTGAATCCCGAATCGGCAGGTATACCGCCAACCGGGGTGACCCCTTCGCCTTCTTCTGGGAAAAACCCCCGTCTACCTCGCCGATTATTCGGGCTCTCGACTACCGGTGGCACGATGAAGCCTGGATGGCCACGCGTAAGAACTGCAATGCCATCGGTGAGGCGCAATCAATTTACGAAATGCATATCGGCTCCTGGCGGAGGAAGAGCGACAGGAAGGACGACTGGTTGAATTACCGGGAACTGGCCCCGATTCTCGCCGACTACCTGACCGGGCTCAATTTTACCCACGTGGAGTTCCTGCCGGTCATGGAACACCCCTTCTACGGATCGTGGGGATACCAGACCACCGGGTATTTTGCTCCGACAAGCCGGTACGGAACGCCGCAGGATTTCATGTATCTTGTCGATCACCTTCACCAGAAGGGTATCGGCGTTTTGCTCGATTGGGTTCCTTCGCACTTCCCCGGCGACGAGCATGGTCTGGTCTATTACGACGGCACCCACCTGTATGAACACGCCGATTCGCGTGAGGGATTCCATCCGGACTGGAAAAGCTACATTTTCAACTATGGCAGGGGGGAAGTGCGGTCGTTCCTTTTTTCAAGTGCCATGTTCTGGCTCGAAAAATTCCATATCGACGGCTTGCGGGTTGATGCAGTCGCTTCGATGCTGTATCGCGATTACTCCCGCAGGCGCGGGGAGTGGATCCCGAATAAATTCGGCGGGCGCGAAAACCTTGAAGCCATCGACTTCCTGAAGCGGCTCAATGAAGAGATCTACAAGACTTTCCCCGATGTCCAGATGATCGCCGAAGAGTCCACCGCATGGCCCATGGTTTCCAAACCGACCTATGTGGGAGGGCTTGGTTTCGGCATGAAGTGGAATATGGGCTGGATGCACGATGTGCTTTACTATATGGGGAAAAATCCCGTGCATCGGAAATATCATCACAATGAACTGACCTTCAGCCTGCTGTATGCCTTTACCGAAAACTATGTGCTGGCGCTTTCTCACGATGAGGTTGTTCACGGCAAAGGGTCGCTGGTCAATAAAATGCCCGGCGACGACTGGCAACGGCTCGCAAATCTGCGACTCCTGTTCACCTTCCAGTTTACCCATCCGGGCAAAAAGCTGCTGTTCATGGGGGGTGAATTCGCTCAGTGGCGCGAATGGGCGCATGATGGTGCGCTCGACTGGGATCTTACCGCCTATGACCGTCATAAGGGGATAGGACTCCTGGTACGCGATCTCAACACACTCTACCGGTCCGTCGCCGCACTGCATGAACTGGACTGCGATGCAGCCGGATTTGAATGGATCGATTTCAAGGATTGGGAGAACAGTGTCATCTCCTACCTGCGTAAAGGCAGGGATCCCGGTGATGCGGTGCTCGTGGTGTGCAATTTTACGCCGGTGCCCCGGTTCAAATACCTGGTCGGCGTGCCTGCTGCAGGCCTTTGGAAGGAAATTTTCAACAGCGATTCGGCGCTCTACGGCGGGAGCAATCTCGGCAACAGCGGCGGGGTAATCTCTTCTGACAAGCCCTGCCTCGGCAGGAAGCAATCGGTGGAGCTGACACTCCCCCCGCTCGGCGCAATCGTCTTCCGGCATGAAACGCCGGCCGACAGGCGAGCTGCGCAGGGCATGAAGGGAGACCGCACTATCACGGCTCCGGCGACCGGATCGGCGCTGCCGGCCAAACCGGCCTGAACCGCGGCCTACCGGCGGCCGGCTTCATCCGACCTTTCATCCTCGATGCGTTCGCTCTCCTCCATGAGCTTCCTTCGTTTGTCATTGCGGATTTTTACCGCAATAAACGCGACGACCAGGAGGAGCGCGCCGACGAGCCAGAACAGCCAGGTGTCGCTGAAAAAAAACACCCCCCGATAGCGCCCGGCCATATAATTCCTCACGAGCAGGTCCATCTCCTCATCGGTAAATCCGTAGACCTGCAGGAGCGCAGCACTGAAGGTGCCGGCGGATCGGAGCGTCTGCAGAAGCTCGGGGATGCCGTCGAGGCCGTAGCGGTCGATCATCCAGGCCACGGCCAGATGGCTCTCACCGTATGCCAGCTCGGCTTCCCCGGCGTCGAAACGGTTGACTTCAGCAACGGAATCGAGCGGCATGAGCTTTCCGGTAAAAACGGCCCGGGAAACCGCCACCTGCTCATTGAACGACAACTCTCCGGACAGGGTCATCGCAAGCCCCTCATGAAACCATCGCGGCACAGGGAGCCTGCCATAGGCCCGTTCGAGGGCAATGTGGGTAAGCTCATGAATCGTCACCTGCGGCAAGTCCATATCGGGCAGCGGCGAGCGGTCGAGAGGAATAACGATAAGATCTTCACCGACCGCGCCTCCTCCTCCCCATTCGGGCAGGCGGACACTCAATTTTCTATCATCCCGGCGGGTATAGTAAAAAATGGTGATCGTCCGATGGTCGAGCGGAACTTCCGGAGCGATCGTTTTCCAAATCCGTTCGTATTGATGCAGGACAAACTCGCGGGATATCGACGAAGGAACCTTGCCCCGGAGCTCAATGGTTGAATCGGCGGGTCCACCTCCTGCCTGTGCCGCTGCCGCCGCAAGTCCGACCAGGATCGCAACCCGAATGCAGATAATCATGGACGGCAGCGACTCCCTCCCGAAGGGATAACCGGAAAAATTCACTCAATATAAGTGACGATACTACCCATAAAATAGTTGCAGCATCGCTCCTGGCCTATCGGAGGCCAATCAAATAGTATTTTCCATACTCTGCACAAGGCTGCCGACAAAAGCATTTCACTCACCCGGGAGCCCCTGCGGGAAGGAGTGATTTCCTATGTCGCCAAAGGATTGTATTCAAGCCTACCTTTCCGGGAGAGCCCCGGAAGCGGTAGATGCGGGATTTCTTGCCTATCTTGCCAATCTCGCGAATGTCGCCGGTGTAGCCCCGGGGATCGCACGCTCAATTGTCGCCGAGTTGGCCGATCAACGTTCGAACCTGAAACTCATTGCAAGCGAAAATTACTGTTCGCTTGCGACGCAGTTTGCAATGGGTAATCTTCTCACCGATAAATATGCCGAAGGGTATCCCTACCATCGTTTTTATGCGGGATGCGAAAACATCGATGCCATCGAAGCTTACGCAGCCGATCAGGCGTGTCGCCTGTTCGGCTGCGAACACGCCTATGTGCAGCCGCACAGCGGTGCCGATGCAAACCTCATTGCCTACTGGGCGATTTTGACTACCCGTGTTCAGAATCCGGCCATGAAGGAACTTGCCGAAACCAATCCCTCCCATCTTTCCCATGAAGCCTGGGAGGTGCTTCGCCGCAAGCTCGGAAGCCAGCGTCTCCTTGGCATGGATTACTACTCAGGCGGCCACCTTACCCACGGGTATCGGAACAATGTTTCGGCGCAGATGTTCGATGCCTACAGCTATGGCGTGAACCGGGAAAGCGGACTCATCGATTACGATGAGGTGGAAAGGATGGCCGTTGAGATTAAGCCGCTCATCCTGCTTGCCGGCTACAGTGCCTACCCGCGGAAGATTAACTTTGCGCGGATGCGCGCCATTGCCGATCGGGTCGGCGCGGTATTTATGGTAGATATGGCCCACTTTGCAGGTTTGGTGGCAGGCGGGATCTTTACCGGAGATTTTAACCCGGTTCCGCATGCCCATGTCGTTACTTCAACGACCCATAAAACACTTCGCGGCCCGCGCGGAGGTCTCATTCTGTGCCTCAATGAATTCGCAGAAAGTGTGGATAAGGGTTGTCCGATCGTCATCGGTGGTCCTCTTGGCCATTGCATGGCGGCAAAGGCTGTTGCGTTAACCGAGGCCAACGACCCCTCATTCAGGCAGTATGCAGGCAAGGTAGTCGATAATGCCCGGATCCTTGCAGAAGCCTGCAGCCGTCTTTCCATGAGGATTGCAACAGGCGGTACCGACAATCATCTCATGCTGATCGACGTAACTCCCTTCGGCATCACCGGCAGGCAGGCGGAAAGCGCGCTTCGCGATTGCGGTATTACCTGCAACCGGAATTCGCTGCCCTATGATCAGAATGGTCCCTGGTACACCAGCGGTCTCAGAATCGGCACGCCGGCAACGACGACCCTCGGCATGGGCCAGGTCGAAATGAATGAGATTGCCGCCATTATCCGCCTGGTACTCTCGGCTACACGACGTGCAAAAGTGGAAGACGGACGGAATGCGGGAGAGCTGAGCAAAGCGAGGTACTCCATAGAGGAGAAGGTGCGATCGGAAGCCCGGGAACGTACGCGCGCGCTTCTCGCACATTTTCCCGTTTATCCTGAGCTCGACCTGGCGTTCCTGCAGGATGCTTTCGCATGATGGAACCGGCATGCCGGATGGTCTCCCGATGCCGGTTCATGGGGCGTTGAGTGATTTTTCTTTACAGCGACCCGAGCACTGATTTATACTTTCTCCAAACGCGGGAGCGTACTTTTCTTACCCACTCTTAACTAAAAGGAGTAACCATGGCAGGAAAAAGTTTGACGCAAACACAAACCATCGCCAAACTGGCCGAAGCGGCGGAGCTTTCGAAGAAACAGGTTAAGGAGCTTCTTGATAATCTGGCAGCAATTGCGTATAAGGAAGCAAAAAACGGCTTCACGCTGCCGGGGCTCGGTAAACTGGTTCTCGTCAGCCGAAAGGCCCGGACCGGCAGGAATCCCGCCACCGGCGAGCCGATCCAGATTCCGGCGAAAAAGGTCGTGAAGTTTCGCGTTGCAAAAGCCGCGAAGGAAGCCATCGCAGGGGTAAATAAGAAAAAGTAGGCGGCCCGGAAATTTCCTTGAAAAGGCCTCGAGTGCAGCGAGGCCTTTTCTTTATACCGATACCGGGATAACCCCGAGCACTCGTGGGAGCGGAGCAAGCAAAACAATATCCAGAAATTCTTTGGCAGCTCAACCGTATTCTGTACGATATCCGAATGGCTTACTATGCGGGATACGTTGCAACTTAATGCCTCGATCCCTCGGGTTTGAGGAAAAGGCTTATGAACCGATTTTTTTCCATTGTAGCTGGGATCCTTTTTCTGGGCCTGATCGCGGAAGGCTCGGTAACGGTCACTGAAAACACATCGTCCCGGCTGGTATTCAAATGGGATCTTTCCCGTTTCGACAGCAGTTCAATAAAAGATTCCACTAAAATCGCGACCTGGCTCGGCTTCAAGGGGCAAAATATTGCACTGGGATCTGCCGGGGAGCCGGTGGTTCCGGGCCAATCGGTGTATGTTGGAATTCCCTCCTCCGGCTCTATCCGCGTGAGTTTCATTGCGGATAAGGTACAGACAATCAGGCTCAAGCATCCACTGCGCAAGTATCCTTTCAAAAACGACGGAAAATTTCGCAAGAAACAGGATCAGCAATTTGTGGACGATTGGGTGTCCGAACCGGCCTACACCTGGTTCAAGACCCTGCGAGCCGCGCAGCTGGTCATTCGCCCCTTCCTGCCCGCCGGCGACGGACAGACCGTCAGGGTTCTCCGGAGCGGCGAATGCACTATAGAGTTTCCTGCCGCGGCTCCCGGCGGCATGGCGCATCCAGTGAAAACACCATACCAGAAGATGGAAAAGCGGCTTCTCTTGAATTATGGTATTGCCTCAGCATGGGTAAGTCTGTCGAAATCAGCCGGAAC
>PLTF01000136.1 GCA_003164335.1 Fibrobacterota bacterium | reverse complement strand
CGAACGCCTGAGAACAAGCCTTCAATCGCGTTGGTGGAACGTAATGAGCACCGGAGAGCGAAGGGAACCTCAAGGAGATGGAGCAGCAGTAGCTCCTCCCCCTCCGTTTCTTTTCACGGCCTGATTAAGGACTTTCGTTTCAACTTCGTACAGAGCCGCCAGGTCCCGATCGAGCATGACCTTTTTCCCGCGAATGACGTGTATCTTGTTTTCGATCACTTCCTGAGCGACTATATCCTCCATGAGAGTTCCTTTCCGTTGATTATAAATAGTTTTCGCCCTTTTTCGGTTCAATTTTTTTTAAAGGCACGGGATTAAGGCGACGTGCCAGGAACCAGACCCCCTCGCCCTGACCTCTCCATCGTGACCCCGCCCGCGACCGGCAGGACAGCCAACGCCGGCGCCGGGCTCTGCGCAGACCGACCCTCCCGGCGCGGACGAGAAGCTGGTAATCCGCTCTGCCGCTCCCAGTATGGTATTCGAACCGCACCTGCTTCGGGTCGATCAGGTTTCAGCCCTCTCTTTCGGAGAGCGCCCGGTCGATGAGGATTCTGGAAAAGGCTTCGGGGTTATTGGGCATGCGGTCGATGGCCTCCTGATTGAGGGAAGAAAATAAATACAGGAGGAAAATGCTGTTACTGCAATCCGCTATGTTTTTCTATCGGCGGCAGATTTTGCAATTATATTATGGACATAGGAATAATGGGTGCTATTGAGCCTCATAATGAAAATAAATGCCAGACCTACCTCTGGCATTTTCAATCACTGTACCATGCAAAGCTTCACTACCACATCTTTTTCCACACTTTTCCAGTGGGTAGTCACTGTATCGGCTTTCTCCGATAACCCGGCTGTGGTTATCCCCGCTGTTCTTGGGGTTTTTGGTGCGGGTTCAAAATGTTTGTTAACATTATGAACTCCTTTTGAACTCACATTGCGCGCTCCTGCTTTCATCTTGGCACAGTGAAGCAAATTGAAAGTGCTTCGCAAAGGATTTCAAAAGCAAAATAAATCCTTTCCATCTTCCCCCGCACCACGACCTCTCCCGTCCGCGTTCGGCAGACAGCCCACGCCAGCGCCGGGCTCTGCGCAGATCGACCCTCCCCAGCGCGGACGGCACCGCATACCTGCACGCCGCCGCACCTGGACGCCGGAACGGTCTTACAGACACAGGTGGTAGCCTGTGGCCACCTTCCGCCGTCCATGGCGGGAAGGCTTTTACATAAACGCCGTTATGCGCCCGGCCTTCAGCGTCATGCAGCGGCACACCCTCGGCCCTGACGGGCCTCTGCGGGTGTCGGCATAACGCCTTTATGTAAACTCCCAGTATTACGGAGATCCCCCTGCCCCCAGGGGTTTTCAAGTCAAAATAAGTTACAAAGCGCCAATGCCCTAAAGGGCAAGCGCTTTTATGCCCGATGGCGTCCGGCTGCGCGGATTCCTCGCTATCCGGAGCCACGGGAAAAGAACGCTAAGGAATGGGCGCTGCGTGGTGCACGTCTTCGCCTTGCCCGTGAGACCGATTGCCTGCTGCCGATGCGCCATGCAGGCGGTTCCACGGGGGGCGGCTCGCGCACTACGCGCCAAGGCAAAAGCTTATTAGGCGCTGCTTCCTGGCAGGGGCAGTGCCGCCTCGGGACAGGGCCCGCGATCGGCATCCCCTGACAGGGTCAGCGCCTATATATCGCCCCGCGCGTGATCTTAACCGCCGCGAAAACCCCCGCCCCGTTCGCCCGCAAAAGACGCGGGCTCCGTTTCCGCCCCCCAGGGGCTCCCCTTCAAATTAAAATCATCAATTATTGCGGCGGGTTTTGTATCGCCCTTGAAAGGGCTCTCATATCGGATTTTTGGCGCATCGGTACTGTTCGATCCGGTAGGGTAAGTTTCAGCCCATAGTTTTTTTCCGCGTGGCTGCTTCAGGCAGCTTCAAAAGTTATGAATCGGCATTGCTCTTCCCCTCGGCGTTTCCAGTTACGCGAAAGGGGAAATCGACGTTGCTTTTCAAGGTCCATCCCGGAAGCTCGCGCCGTCGTCTATGGGGCAAACGTCGAAAACCAGAAAATTTCCCTCGCGGCATATCTACGGGTATGGCCTTCCATTCCTGCTTTCATGCCTCCCTCGCGTTCGTGCCGCGGCAGGGGGGAATCAAACGACCAGTAAAACAAAGCTTGTATGCTGCTCAGGTCAAGGGTGAAAGTGTACGGTACAGTGTACCAATTCACTTGTACACTGTACCAATTTCAAGCGTATTACGGAGTACATCCGCGTAATTCAAAGAGGTGACAGCATGAGGGGAAAAAACTCGGAAAGGCTTATTTTACAGGGTTTTATTGTAGTGCCGAAGCCCGGAATCGAACCGGGATGGTGTTGCCACCGCTGGATTTTGAGTCCAGTGCGTCTACCAATTTCGCCACTTCGGCAAATGCAAGCGACAGTAGAAATTACATTTTCCGAGGGAGCCGCAGCAAGGAACACGATGGATGGCCTGGCGCCGGAACCCGGCGGGAACTTTCCGGAGAGGCCTATTCGTCGTCTTCGCCCGGGGGTAGAGCGTCCTTAAAGGGATCGTCGCCGCTTTTTTCGTGGTATTCGTTCAGGCTTTTCAAATGCCTGATCGTATCGGTTATGATCACCTCTGCATTTGCCTCAACGAAATCGCATATTTCATCGGAGTCGGCGTTGCCATTTTCGCGAAGGTATTCAACAATGGAGAGACCCGTGGACAACATGATGTTGTGAACGAGATTCTCGTCGTACAATTTGCAGCGCTTATTGGCCATTAGATTTCCTTCCGGCAGCGATACTGAGTTTGATGCATGGTTCAAGCCGCGGCAGATTCGAGATACTCCTCCACGGTAACGCCGTCCTCCCGGGGATTCAGTACCTTTGCGATTTTATAGCGCTCCCCGTCTTGTTCCCTGGTTCGTTCCGCGAGGCGAACCGCAACGGGTTCGGGCAATCGCCTTCCATCGGCAGAAAAAAGGACGACGATATCGGGCACCAGGATTCCATCACGGTTGATTCTTGTTACGATACCTTTTTCCCCGGATGCGAGAACCACAAAACTGCCGACCGGATAAATGCCGATTACCTTGACAAAATGTTCGGCAATTGCCCGGGGAAATTCCGTTTCCATGCCGTTATAAACGGTCGAGAGGGCTTGCTGCGGTGTAAAAGCCTTGCCGTGGGGCCGATCCGAAGCAAGAGCGTGAAAAACATCGACCGCCCCGGTGATCAGGGCGAAATAGTCCACCCGGTTGCCGGAAATTCCCACTGGATACCCCTTGCCGCTGAGCCGTTCGTGATGCTGCCCGATGATTTTCTTCACCCGACCGGTAACCGCCTTCTGGCTTTTTACGATTTCCACCCCGTATTCGGGATGCCGCTTTACAATGCTGAATTCAGCCTCGGTCAAGGCACCCTGCTTCGAGAATATCTTTTCCGGTACCCAGCCCATGCCGATATCATGGAGGAGCCCGCCGAGGGCGACATCGAGCATCGTATCGCTTTCATAGCCCATCGCCCATGCCAGGGCTGCGCCGAGAATCGCCACGCCGGCCGAATGCTCGGCTAAATACGCATCGGTACCCTTTACCATTGAAAGGCTTACGAGTGCATCGGCATTGCGGAGCAGGCTCCCGACGATGGCCGATGCACACTCATCCATCTCTCCATAGCTCCACATCTGCCCCTGACGCACCGTTTTCAGCGCCTTTGAAACGGCCTGCAGGATTCGCTTATAAATGAGTTTTGCCTTGGGAAGTTCCTCCTGTAACGGCCGGGCCGAGGCTGCAAATTCGCTCATGATGCGTCAGGGGCCCTTTCCGGGTTCTCGGGACTTCCTCATCCGGCGTTTCCGGACGGGAATGGTGCGCTGCCTATGCTAATTATACCCCGTTTTGAGGAAATGGTCAACGAAAACAGCACAAAAAGAGGCACTTGCAAAGAATGGCGGCATCCGGCAGGCCTTTACAATACGCTCAATGTATCGCAGCCTCCGGCGAGGATAGCAACTATGGAAAATTTTAAAGGACTCCGGCCTTTTTGCTCCCTGCCTTCAACGCTTCCCGGATTCGATCGGTCCCGATTGCTCCCTTCCGGAGCACCTCGACCGCGCCATCCCGCCCGACCTTAACGACCGTTGAGGCCGGCGATTCCGGCAGGCGCCCGGCATCGATCATGAAATCGATCCTCCCGGCAAAGAGTGCCGAGATTGCGGCCGGATCGTCGCGGTAGGCCTCTCCGCTTATATTGGCGCTCGTGGAAAAAAGCGGAGCGTCCAGAAACCGGAAAATCGCCTCAATAAACGGGTGCTGCACGATGCGAATGGCAATGCTTGCAGCCTCGTTCCGGAGTGGCAGAACGAGGGTGAGCCGTCCAGGCCAGAAGGCTGCAGCCAAAATTTCGGCAGAGGGGGGAACAATGAGGGGAATCTTTGAAAAGAAGGTGCGATCGGGCGCTATGAGGATCAGTTCGTTATCCGGCGCCCGCTGTTTGGCTTGGAAAATCCGTTCTTTTACGCCGGGGACGGATTGTGATCCGCCAATACCATAGATGGTTTCAGTGGGGTAGATAAAAATCGCGCCCGCCCTGATCCGCCCGGCAATGCTGCGGAGGCTTACTGAGGAAGATTTTTCGCCGTGCCCGGCAAGCAGGTCTTTCAGTGCAATTTGGTCAGTCGGCGTCATCCTCAAATCGTTTTCGATATTCCTTGATTTTTTCACGCAGGGAGAGATCGGCACTTCCAAGGATGCCTGCGGCAAGAAGCGCCGCATTGCTGCCGTTGCCGATGCCGACACAGGCCACCGGAATTCCTGAGGGCATCTGCACAATGGAAAGAAGGGCATCGCGGCCGTTCAAAGGACCTCCCTCGGCAGGGACGCCTATAACCGGCAGTGCCGTCATGCTCGCAATGACGCCGGGAAGGTGCGCAGCAAGGCCCGCTATCGCGATGATCACGGAAAAACCGGAAGCCTCCGCTTCCCGGGCGAACTTCCTGATTTTATTCGGTGTTCTGTGGGCGGAAATGACAAAGGTTTCGAATGCAATCCCGAAATTCACCAGGATAGTTTCCGCTTTGTCGGCAATGATTTTATCGGATTTCGACCCTATGACGATAGCAACTTTTCCGGCCACTCTTCCCTCCCGGCAGATAGCGAAGGCATTCAGGATTGCCGTGCGCGTTTGAGCCGCTGAAGTCCCTTTGCCCCGATATCCTTGCGAAATGTTTTTCCTTTGAAATCTATCTGCGCTACGCCTTCATAGGCAATGCCGATGGCATCGGCAAGGGTATCGGCCCAGGCGCTGACGCTCACCACGCGCCCCCCGTTCGTGACGAAATGGCCCTCGTTGTCAAGGGCAGTTGCGCTGTGGTATACATCCCGATTGGGCTTTGCATGCTCGGCTTCATCGATACCGTCGATGGGTTTTCCCCGTTCATATTCGCCGGGGTACCCTTGAGAGGCGAGCACCACATTCACGCAATAGCCCGGCTTTACCGTCCATGAAACGGTATCGAGCCGGCCGAGCGCACATGCCTTGAAGGCGTTGTACCAGTCGCACTCAACCAGCGGAAGAACGGATTGTGTTTCCGGGTCGCCGAACCGGCAGTTAAATTCAACCACCTTCGGTCCGTCTTCGGTAGCCATGATGCCCAGATAGAGCAGGCCGCGGTACAGCGATCGTTCTTCCTTCATGGCAGCGAGCGTCGGTACGATAATATCGGTCTCGATCTGCTTCAGCATGGATTTATCCACCATGGGAGTCGGCGCAAAGGCGCCCATGCCGCCCGTATTGGGTCCCTGGTCATTATCGAAAATTGCCTTGTGGTCCTGTGCCACGGGAAGAATCTTGTAATTATTCCCGTCGGTTAGAATAAACAGCGAGGCCTCCTCACCCTTCATTTTCTCTTCAATAATCACCTGCGATCCCGCCTCGCCGAAGCTTTTCCGATCATAGATCTCCCCGATCGCCTTGCGTGCGGCCTCCATGGTGTCGCAGACGATTGCGCCTTTGCCGGCCGCAAGCCCGCTCACCTTGATCACGATCGGCGCTCCCTTTTCTTCGAGATAGGCAAGCGCCTCATCCTTATTGGAGAAGACCTCAAAGTCCGCAGTGGGAATTCCGTGCTTCTTCATGAGATTTTTCGCAAAAACCTTGCTTCCCTCGATTCGGGCGGCAGCTTTCGTCGGACCGAATACGCAGAGCCCTTTTTTCTGAAAAATATCCGTAATTCCCTCAACGAGAGGCATTTCCGGACCAACGAGGGTAAGATCGATCTCATTTTCCTCGGCCCAGCCTGCAAGACCTTCCCAGGTGTCTATTTTTTTATCGATGATCGTGCACCCATCGCGCTCCATACCCGGATTTCCGGGATAGGCGTAGATGCAGAGCGGTCGGTCCGAACGAAGCAGCGCCTTGAGAAGCGCATGTTCCCGCCCCCCGCTGCCGACGATAAGCACGGTATTTAAAAAATCCACAACCACCTCCCGGATTTGAACCACACAGGTGTTCTTACAAAATAGCACGTGTGAGGATTATCCGCAACCGATCCCTATAGTTTATTGTGCTTATTTTGTTACAGCCCTTGGTGGGGAAACCTCGCTACACGGGTTTCCCCTGGCCTGAAGCCGCGCAAAAAAGCCGCGTCTTCAGGCACACCCTTTCCTGCGGAAGTGGGCGGCGATGTTTGCCTTTCACGCTCGGCGTCCAGCCTCGCGCCCTTCGGGCTCCTTCGGAGTGGCCTTCGCACATCCTGTGCTTCGGCTGGCAAACGCTCGCCCACTCCCGCAACGCTCACATTAGGTAGAAAAAACAGATAAAAAAAGAATTTTTTTATAGTCTTTTAATGTGTTTTCTATCTTATGGGGGCGTTGCGGGGGGGCCGTAAGCGCCCGCCTCAGGCGGGCATCGCTTCGGCCCCCTGCTGGAAGGGGTGAGCCAAAGACCCCGC